>QNEE01000053.1 GCA_003645085.1 bacterium
GTCACCGGGCCGGATATGGTTTCCGGCAATGGGTCGTTCTTCGGTGGGTCGCCGATATTCGGACCGCGGAATATCTCGACCTTCTCCGGCTCATCTGACGGCGGAATGACCAACGAATCGTCGATAGTAAAATGCTCCGGCATCTCGACTTGTGGATAATTCTCATCGCCGAGGTCGCGCGGGTCGGTAATTACGCCGCTTAGTGCACACGCCACCGCGGTCTCCGGGCTGACCAGATATATCCCCGCCGATTTCGTCCCAGAACGGCCGAAGAAATTGCGGTTATTCGTCCGCACACTGACGGCGTCGGTTTGCGGCGCCTGCCCGCATCCGATACAGAATCCACAGGTGCATTCCATAATCCGCCCGCCGGCGGCGACTATTTTTGAGAGTGCGCCGCTGTCCGCAATCATCCGCAAAACCTGTTTCGAGCCGGGCGCGACGACAAAACTAACCTCCGGGTGGACTGTCTTCCCGTCGAGAACTTGCGCGACCATCTCGAGGTCTTTATACGAAGAGTTCGTGCAGCTCCCGATACAAACCTGATGAACCACCATTCCGGCGATTTCGCTCACAGTGCAAACATTGTCCGGCGAATGCGGTTTAGCGACCATCGGTTCGAGCGCGGATAGGTCGATATCGATAACCTTGAAATAATCGGCGTCCGGGTCGGCATCGAGAGGAACCCACCCTTCCCCCCTCCCCTGCGCGTCGAGGAAAGCCTTCGTTATCTCGTCGGATGGGAAAATAGACGTCGTTACTCCAAGTTCCGCGCCCATATTGGTAATCGTCGCGCGTTCCGGCACGGACAGCGTTTTGACCCCCTCGCCGCCGTATTCGACGACACAGCCGACATTGCCCTTCGTCGTGAGAATTTCCAGAAGTTTGAGTATAACGTCTTTTGCGGCGACCCACGGGCGAAGTTTGCCGGTCAATTCGACTTTGATAATCTTCGGGTAAGTGAGATAGAACGGCTGTCCGGCCATCGCGATAGCGACATCGAGGCCGCCCGCACCGATAGCCATCATTCCGATACCGCCGCCGGTGGGAGTGTGGCTGTCCGAACCGAGAAGGGTTTTACCGGGCAGACCGAATCGCTCGAGCTGCACCTGGTGGCAGATGCCGTTGCCCGCTTTAGACAGCCGAATGCCGAACTTCGCGGCGACAGTCTGCAAATATCGGTGGTCGTCGGCGTTCTCGAAACCGTTCTGCAGCGTGTTGTGGTCGATATAGCTGACCGACAGTTCGGTTTTCACGCGCGGTATTTCGAGCGCCTCGAACTGAAGATACGCCATAGTGCCCGTCGCATCCTGTGTGAGCGTCTGGTCGATACGAATAGCGACCGGGCTACCGGCTTTTTCCTCACCCTCGACAAGGTGATTACGGATTATTTTCTGGATGATGCTAAGTCCCATAGTCGTTCCTTTGGTTTAACAATTATGGAGATTTACGGCCAAAAACCTACTCATACTGTAGGCTTCGAGCCGCTATTTCGATTAACCTTTTTTGAGAAAAAATATATTAAACATCATTTTCTTCGATAGCAAGGTTTTTTTCCCGTATTTGTTGGGCTAAATTATACTTTACGCACTATTAAAAAAAATAGGGACATGCATAATAACCCCTTTAAGATATTAAGATTATCCGGGAATAGTTCGAGAAACCTGGCCTTAGCGGATTATTTCATATAAATTATTTTCGTTGCGGCGTTTGTCCCTTTGATTCGTATAAGATACACGCCGGAGGTGATAGATTTGTCGGGTTGCCACCGGCATACGCCGGAGGCGGTCGTGCTCGACAGTTTCGCCGATTCGCTTCCAGTTGCGAGGATTTCCGCAACCATTCGCCCGTTGATATCGAATATCTCTATTTCCGCCCCACACTGCGCTGTTATTCTGCAGGCGCTGTTGAACGGATTTGGTAAAACCGACAGCCTGGTTATCTCCGGTAATTCCGTTTCGCCGATTCCCGTCGTTACGAGTATCCACCAACTGAACTCGGCGATATTCGGCTCACCGATATCGGGGGTATCCCACGCACGAAAAGTAAAATAGGTTGTATCGCCCGGTGTTATAATTACTCCCGATGACGAGAAATCTACGTAAATCGTATCTTCTCCGGCCATAATAACGCCGATTGAATACGCTCCGAGCGTTACTGTTCCGTCGGTGAAATCCCAATAATCCGCGCCTGTGCCGCAGCCGTCATCGTGGAAAATGATAACAGCGCCGGCCGGTGGAGTGGCTGTAACTAACCCGGAATCCGGTTCGCGATGGTCCAGAACGGGCGGTGTTTTATCGATATAAAAACTCCACGATTCACCGCTGTCCGGCGAAGCGTGTCCGAGAACATCCTCGACCCCTATAAACGTTACCGAGATTGTGTCGTCATCCCAGGGAGTAGAAGGCCTGAATATCAGTGTGTCCCCGGCGGAGGAGAGTTCGGCATCGGATATAGTATAGAGAACCCCGTCCACCTCGATAGATGCTGTCGAAGGGTCGATACCGTCGATATCGGTGAAAACGAGCGATACCATAGTATCGACAGAAACCCACGCGTTTTCCGGCGGGAATTTACCGGTGAGAATCGGGCCTTCGGATACTATTTCGCCAGTGCGTTTGTAAAGCCCTTCGGTCGTTGCCGCGTAGTATTTTCTCGCGCCACCGATAAGAGTAACCGCGAAATTGTTGACGTAATCGGCCATTGTTACTGAAGGCCACATCTCCCAGTTTTCGCCCCAATCGGTCGACCTGAAAATGCCCTCGTCGTTGCTGAGAACTATGAAATCGGCGTCGAACGGGTCGGCGATAACCCCCCAGTTGTATTCGACAAAGGTCGTGCTGGCTACCCACGTGTCTCCGCCGTCGTCGGTAAGATATACGGAGTAGTCGTAAGCCGCGATAATCCTGTCCGGGTCCGCCGCCGTGTTCGCCATCATCCACACCGACTCGAACATCATCGAGTCGGATAGGACGAGTGTCCAGTTAATTCCCCCGTTTGTAGTCCGGTATATGTCGCTGCCTTCCCAGATAAAAGCAATATCACCGCTCTCGTATGACGCAAGAATATTATACGAATATCCGGTATAATCGCCGGTAGCATCCGCAAAGGAAGCCCCGCCGTCGGTGCTTCTGAAAATCCTATCCGATGTTACCCATATAACATCCGGGTCGGCGCCGGAGTAAGCCGCCATACCGTAACAAGTATCGAGTATCGTCGTCCAGGTTGCCCCACGGTCAGTCGTTTCGAGTAACCGCCTGCCGGAATCCATTGCAATAACCGTATTATGGTCGGTTGGATGGAGTGTGAAACCGTTTCCTCCGGAAAGTAGAGTATCGATTGTCAATCCGGTGTCGGCGCTTATCATTATCCCCATATCGCCCGTATCGCTGTAGCCGGAAAAAACGATGTCCATAGGGGAGTCCGGCCACGCGCCGACTATATTTACATCCCAATAAGAAGACGGTGGTAGGACCGGCTCCCAATCCGCTTGCGCGAAAACGGCAGTCGAAATCACAGCCACTATCAGGATAATTCGCGTTATCATTTTCCCTCCGGATTTATTTTAGATAGACGATTTTCTTTGTTATCGGCCCATCGGTGGAAACCGCTCGAACAAGATAAATACCCGAGCCGATGGATTCGTCGGGCGTCCACCGGCATACGCCGGAGGCGGTCGTGCTCGACGGTTTCGCCGATTCGCTTCCAGTTGCGAGGATTTCCGCAACCATTCGCCCGTTGATATCGTAAATCTCGATACCCGAGAACCCAGAACCCATAACCGAGAACCTTATATTTACCGCCGAATTAAACGGATTGGGATAAACCGAAAGCTCCATATCTCCGGGCAGTCCAGTCTCCTCGATTCCGACGGCGGCGCAAAACCACCAAGTATATCGCTCTATATTCGGCTCGCCGATATCCGGCGTATCCCATACTCCGAACTCTATCCAAACCGTGTCGTTCGGCGGGATTATTGTCCCGGTCAAAAAGAACGCTATTATCGCCGTCGTGTCGTTTTCGGTTATCACGCCGGGGGTCGAAGGCTTAACCGTGTCTCTATCGGCTATATAAAAATACCAGTTTTCGGCGCTGCTCCCGGACATTTCATCCTCGAAATTTATCCAGGAACCAGTAGGAATATGGCTATACATACCTTCCGGTTCGCGGTAGGTTATCACCGGCGGTGTTTTATCGAGATAGAACACAAATTCGCGCGTCGTGTCGGGGCCTTCGTGGCCGAGAGCGTCTTCCACGCGCCTTATTCGGACAGTAACGGCACCGTCGGAAAAGGTATCCGCTAAATCTATAAATATGCTATCTCCGGAGAGACTCATAGCCGGGTCGTAACCTGTAATCAGTAAATCGTTGATATAGACCTGCACGCTGGAAAGCTCGACGCCGTCTTCGTCCTCGAAAGCCATAACCACCGGCGTATCGGAGGAAACATAGGAACCCTCCGGTGGGAAAAAGCTTTGCAGAATCGGGCCTTCGCTGCGCATCCCCCAGTAGTTGACGGCATTCTGGAACAGCTTATCCTGATTCGGCGTTGTGCTGTAATAATAATCGCAACCCATAAACACGACACAACCTGCGCCTCTTTCCTCGAAGCCGGTGTGCATCTTCGTGCCCGAATACATTACGACCGGTGTATAACCCGTATAATCCGGGTAAGCTAACGAGGCGTTCATTCCTGTGAAAGTCGATGCCACCCCCTCGGCCATCGGGTGTGTCGGAAGGACGAGATTGAGCGTGCTGCTGGTGGTGCCGGAATACGAACCGCCGATCGGCGTGAATCCGGCGGCGTTGATAAAATCCACACCGTGTCTGTAAAAACCCATAAAAAGCCCGCCCGAGTTAACCCACGGTCGGATTATTGGTCCTAAAAAAGCGCCGGCCAAAGAATCCGCTGTGTATCCACCGCTCATCTCGCATTCCGGGACGATAAAAACGTCGATAGAGTTCAAGCTGTCGGTCGTTATCGCCGTATAATCCCAGAATTCGTGCAGTTCGTAATCGAACGGGCCGCCGTCGAGAGCGTCGAGCATATTCTCGTATTCACCGTCGTAATCGACATATTCGACCCAGAAACCTATATGCTTTGTCTGGCCTGTTATTATAGAGATTACAAATATTATTGCGCAGAAATAAAGAAGAGCTTTTCGCATCGTATATTCTCCCTCGAGATGCAGATAGAATGTTTTAAAGACAAACTTATATAGTTGTTTATATCAATTTATACTTTTTTCTAATTTTAGCAAGCTTTTCCTTTTGGAAATCCGATGCCGACAATTAATAAAAAAAAGGGCGACGCAGATGCGCCGCCCTTAATACAGCTTGCTAAAGTATTTCTACTCGATTGTGTCTATATTTGAGTCTGCTGCATTATCGAAAGCATTCGACGCTTTGCCGTCGCCGGTCGGGGAAGTTGACGCGGGTTTCCTTTGCGCTTCGAGTTCCAGCATTTGCCGGTGTTCGGCCTCTAGTCTCTCGCGTTCGGCTTGTTCTTCGAGATACGCCGGGTCGTTGAGTTTCTCAATCTCTTTAATTTCCTGCGGTGTTTCCGGAATCGGCGAATACTGGAGATTGCTGCCGTCCCACCAGATAGGCTGAGCGTTGTTCTCCATATCGCTGTCGTTGAACATCACGCGGTCGATTTTCCTGTCGAACTCGGCGCTGAGGATATCGGGATGTATCTCGACTCCGTTCTCGTAGCCCCTGCGAGTGCCGATAGCTATCCACATGAACTGGATATTACTGCTGCCGCCGTCGTTCTCGATAACGGTGAAGCCGTCGTTATCGATTTCCGAAAGGTAGATACCGTTGCAGGAACCAACGGGAGTTACGGTAACAACCGGCGTTTCCTCGTCGGAGAGCATCGCTCTGAACTCATCGGAAAATTCTACTCTGCGGCTGCCGGAATCAAGTCTCTCGACTCCGCGGTCGTAAATATCGACATTCATCGATTGGACGGAGTAGCTGGCGACTCTTTCGTCGCCGCGGCCGGTTTCGGACAATGTAATGCTGACTGCGTTGTTTATCGCGATACCGTCGGTGTAAGATGAGAACAGCTCGCCGCCTTTAACCATCAGTCCGCCATAATTGCCGCGAATCCACCCGCCGAAAAGGTCGCCGTGAATACCGAGGCCCATATGCGCCGCCTGGCCTTCGCCGAGACCGCCCATTGTCGGTCTTGCGCGACCGCCGCCACTCGCATAAGCGCTCGAGCCATATACGCCGTAGTGCGTTCCCGCGGAATTACGGTAACCGAGCGAACCCCATTGAGTAGGTGGATTACCCGAGGAACTCCCGCCTATAACGCCGCCTGTGCGGTTATTCCCATCGTCAAATCTGTAGCCGCCGACTCCGAAAGCGTATTCTATACCGTAGAAGGTATAGCCTTTCACACCGTAACGCCCATGGAAACATCCATAGCCATTCCCAGACGAATTAGAACTACTTCCCCTGTAAGCGTAAATAACCGCCGAACCGGGCGCGCCGGAAGTGCCGGATGAATCGTTATAAGCCGAAACATATAACCCGTAAGTAGTGCCATCATAGTCGTAATCCTGATAAACGTATCCGCCATAGGGGCCGTCGTAAGCGAAATAGAAATAGTTGTCGTCGGATATTCCGTCGCCGTTATCCAGCCTGCCATAAATTCCGTATGTCGAACTGGCTAGATAGCTATAGCAATTCTCATCAGTCCCAATAGTGTTATTCCTTGCGTAGACTCCGTAAGAACTACCGCCGAGATACGCATATATACTGTCGCTATATTGGGCGTAAGCGCCATAATCGGGCGTGCCGAGCTCGCCGTAGTGATTTGCGCTTGTATTTATACCATGAACGCCAACGCCACCAGCGTTGTAGTTTTTCCCAAATACACCGTAGCCCGTTCCGTAATTGAAACCGTAGACACCGTAAGACGAATTACTCGCCAAATTATCTTGCATCCCGGCGGATAAACCCCAACCATTTCCAGCGGAATTATTTTGAATATAAACCATGGCTACGTTAGTGTTTCCTTCGAAATCAACCGTGTTAATATTCCCTGTCGAATTCCAATTGGTTTCGCTTGTTACGTCGTTTGTGGCTTCCAGTTTAAGGTATCCGTCGAGGTTACCGGTAATTGTCAGGTCGCCGTCGATATAAGTATCGCCGGTAATATCCAGCGGGTAAGAGGGACTTGCATTGTGGATACCCACTCTCGGTCCGGTTCTGGTAACAGTTAGGACAGTGTCTGTATGAGGCCAGGTTGAACAGCCTTCGGTAAGGTCGAGGCGATTATTATCGCCATCGTGGACGAACGCGTAACCGCAAATATCTACGTCGCCGTAATCCTCGTTGAAAGCGATAATACCCGAATTAGCGAAATTGAAGTCCGTATTACCTACCATAATACGGCCACCGTTTGTGCCGTTCGCAACTGTTAGTTCGAATGTTGGGTCAGTCACACCGATGCCGGCATTACCGGCGATGTAAACATCTCCATTAAACCAACCGGCATAATCCGAGCCGTCGTTTCTATAAGCTAGAGCACCGAATGTCAAGGGCGCGCTCTGGAATGCGCCGACAACCGCACCGGTAGTCTCAGCTACGCTCCAATTTAGGCCATAGAGACCCGCCCTGAATTTGGCGGCGGTCTCGTTAATACCACAAACACCCGCGCCACCGATACCCCCCCAATTCCAATCGGTACCATCGGTAGCGTCACCAAACAGGTTCGAGCCTACTATTCCGAATTGGTGTGAAGAGCTGACTGGATCGGGATACGCGCTGAACACAGTTGGATTCGTTGGATCATCGTAGACGAAAACGGTCGTGGCGTTCTGTTGCAATCTCGAATCGCCCAACGTGCTGCCGTCGGGTGTCCAGAGCGGGACATAATTGAGCGTTCCGCTTCCACCGACACCCGCGCCAACCGCTGTCAAATCGACCCAGCTTGTGCCATCGTAATAATAGAGGTTATGAGCTGTAGCGTCGGCATATACCGCGCCCTCGGCGGCAGCCGGAGCGGTGCCGGGGACAAGCATTATTCCCGGGTCGAAATCTCCGCCGTAGTCTTGTGTGCCAAGACGACCACTCGTGCCTGTATTGTTGTGGTATCCACGAACACCTGCGAAATCTTCCATGCCGTCCGCTACACCGAGCACGCCGTTTCCGCCATCACGGGCGTAACCGTAGACAGCGTCGACATAATACTCTGTATAACCATAAACGCCGGCTCCGCCCCAACCCTCGGGATGTCCAGCCGGGTCGCCGCCGTAACCGAGATAACCGATACAGGAATCTGCGGGGCCGTAATCGCCAAGTCCTCTAATCGCAGTTCCGACAAATCCGCCGAAGTTGTTCACGATAAGGGATGTTTCCTCGCCGGTATCGAAAGCCTGGATATTAGCATTATTATTCGCGAATATATAGGGGTCGGTCGCATGGTCTGTCCATTGGCCCGCGCCACCACCACCAATTAACGGCTGCCATACTGCACCGTCATAAACGTAAAGCTCGTTGTCGGCGTTGTTATAATAAACCTTGCCCTCGGCTATCGGTGGGGAAGCAGGAATAGGGACGAACGTTACAGCGATAGGGTCGATTTCCTGTGTAACCGTGAGATTTCCGTCGATAATCGCGTTACCGACGACCTCGAGTTTCTCGCTGGGTGTGGCTGTTCCGATACCGACCGAATCTCCCGGGGACATCGGATATAAGTAATTTACGTTTCTTGCCCAATCGTTATCGACGATACCGCCGGCTACGCTGTCCGCAATCGCCGCGCGGAACGAATACGGACTCGAAAGCAGTTTGACTCTCGGAGTAAGCACAGCGCCATCGACCTCGATTTCGAGCCATAAGTCGGCGCCGAACGGCAGATTAATCGGGGAAATCGAACCGAGAACGACATCGAAAAGCCCCTTGACAATCGGAACTCCCGGCGGGTCCGGATGCGTCTCCGTCCACAGAAGCACACCCGCGGTCGGGTCGTCGTAGATTCTGAAAACGAACGGCAGTGTGTCGTTGATACCGACACCGGTCGCGTCGGTGAGTTTGCCCTGATACTGCATCTGCCTCGGCACGGCGAATACCGAAACCGCGAAAATGCCGGTCAGAAGCAGGATAAAAATAGCTCTGTGGTAGGACATCTTTCCTCCTTGAGTTCTGCGCGGGATAAAAATCCCCGACACAATATTTAACAAATGGGATATTTTAACGGATTCCCCAAAAAGCAAAAGCGAAGATACGATATAAGAAATACTAACGCAAGCGAAATCGGAGGGAAGCACAGATTACACAGATAAAAAAGGGCGACCGCGTCGCCCCTACAAATTCCCGTAGGGGTTTGATTAATCAAACCCCTACGCCATTCTACATTATACATTCTACATTACATCTATCCCCACCAGCCCCACGGCCTCGCCCTCGACGCCGTCGTGGAATGCGGTAACCCAGATATAGACCGTGTTCCCCGGCGCGGGCGCGAAAATCCCGACCTCGAGCGTGATTATCTCGTCAAGCTCCGGCTCCGCCGGTCGCGGTGGCGATAGCTATTGCCATATCGATATAATCTTCGAGGCTTTTCTTGGCTTTGGTCGTCATCATGTTCTCCCTTTCCCTTCCGGGATGTTAGTTGCGTTGATTGGCTTACGATACTTACGATTACAATAAACGTATTTATACTCCGATATGTCAACCCTTTTCTTAATTACCCTCCAATATCATCTCCTCGATATTGCGCTTGGTTTCTATTCAATAGGCCTACTGGTTTGGGATAATTGAGCGCAAACTGTCATTCCTTATTTTATCATTATCAAGTAAAAGGTTTGTGGCAATAAATCCAGCATATGTATTGTTTTCGTAGTGAGCTTCAAAGTAATCATTTAGACCCAATATATTTGAAGCTATGATATTTTCGAACTCGAAACAATAAATATCAGCTCTGGGTTTAGTTAGAATAGCATTCGAAACAAAATTCCCATCCTTATAAATTTCTACATTCTGTATCTTTCCTCCTTCACTTTGCGTTAATTGTGTTTCTATTTCATTATCTCCATCCAGACCGCGTGGCGGAGTTTCGCGTCCTCTTTGGGGTTGAAGATGCCTTCGAGTTCGTCGTCGAGAATCTTCTGGACCTCGTCGAAGGATTCTTTTAATATCGGATAGAGTTTTTCGAGTTCCTCGTCGCTTTGCGGGATTGCGATTTCCGATATGCCCGAACGGGCGATAAGGGCGATATATTTCGCTTCAAGCTCCGAACGGCACTCGAAAACCTCTTTGCCGGCTTTCACTACCCAGCCCATAAGCTGGTGCTCGACTATCGCCTCCGCGCCGGAGGGGAACGCTATTGTCTTTAAATCGTCGCGCGTGAGGATTTTCTCTTTGTATAGCACGCCCGGAATCTCGCCCTCGATGTGTTTGATAACGTTCTGCACGAACGGCTTAATTCTCACGCCCTCTTTGGTCTTTTTGATTTTCTTTACGCTATTCGCCTTGTCGAGGCGGGATTTCACGAGGTCGATAACGGCGCGATAGACCTCGAGTTGCTCGTCGTCGGTGAGGCCGAGAATATCGCCCATGATTATTTTGTCGAGTTCCCGCCGGTCGGGTTTGACCTTATCGAGTGAAACCTCGTCGGGCGAAGACGCGCCGAGTTCTTTAAATATGCTTTCGCAGCTTGTATCTAATAGACGTTCGTAAAATACTAATAATTGTTTTTTTTGATTTGCCTTTATTTTTTTTAAAACAGGAATCGGCAAAACAGAAACAACAGCAACATCTATATCAGCTATAGCTTGCGCACCAGTTAACTGCCTACAAGTAAATTCAGTTAGAAACCTTGTTAAGGTTGAATTCAATAACGCACCAACGATTGGGGTATCTTCTGTTGATTTAGGAATAACGCCATAGAGTTTTTTATCTTCGAATATACCTTCATTAAGCATTACTGGCATTCTCTCGCCTACTTTAGCTGGGAATATTAAAGGGGCGTATTCCCAATCATTACCAATACTATACCATGGAGACCTTGTTGCGCAAGTTGGCCTTTTACTAAATCCTTTTTCCTCACCCCATTTGATATATTCCTTCAAATTCTTGCTTTTAATCTTCGATTTTTCCTTATGACAAATTATTACTTTATATTTAAGTTTCGTTTTATCGACGCGGTATGTTTCAACTTCCTTCAATGAGAATATTATCTGTTCAAGGTATTCTTTTTCTATTCCGCGCCTCTTTATCTCCTCTTCTGTGAGGTAAAAGAACTCGTTCGCGCCGGTCGTAAATCCACGCCGCACATCGGCGACCTCTTTTAGCGGCACGAGCTTGCCCTTGCCCTTTTCGAGAATCTTAAAGAAAATCTCCGGCGCGCGCAGGTATTTGCCCCATTTCGCGCCCACGAATTTTCGTTTTTCCTCGTCCCAGCCCTCGTCCCAAAGTTCGCCTTGCTGTTTGCAGTAAACGCGAAGGTCGTCGTTCTCGTATGTATCGAAATGCGCGAGGATTGTTTTGCGCAAATCGCCTATCGCCTTTATGCGCTCCAGCTTCTTTTCCCACATATCGTGCGTCGGTGGTATGAAATGCCTAAGCGGCTTTTTCAGATAGACGAAACGAACGGTGTTATCGTTCCGCGCCTTTTCGTCGTTGCACTTTTCGAGAATGACTATGCAGGTGTTGACATCGGCCTCCTCGAACCACCGCTCGACCTTGGACTCGATAATCGCCGTTATCTTGTAGTTTTTCAGGAAGAACTCTTGCATGCCCTTGCCGTAATCGACATCGAGCCACGAATTGGAGACTATGAAACCGAACCTTCCGCCGTCTTTGAGAAACTTCCAGCCGTGGACGAAGAAATAGGCGTGGACCCCCGCGCGTTTGGTGATGTTGGCGATTTTATTGGAACCGACCATCAACGCGCTTTCAATTAGGTTCTGTTTGTATTCCGCGAGGTCGGGCGAGACATCGGCGATTTCCTCTTGCCTCGTGTATGGCGGGTTGCCGACGATGGCGTCGAACCAGCGGGGATAAATAACCTCTCGCTCCTCTACGCCGAGTGTTTTCGCGCGGCGCTTTCTCCATTTTTCGAGGTCGCACCCCTCCGGGCCGACGTGCATGGTGAAGAAATCTTCCTGCAGAATATTCGGATAGTTCTTATCGACTTCGAGTGCGTTAATCGCAAGGTTGATTGTCGCAAGGTGCGCGGGGAATTTTGCAATATCCGTTCCCCATATGTTCGAGAGAATGTCCTCGTGCTTGAGCATCTGGTTGTCCATCTTCTTGTGCTGGTAAGTCCGCACGAGGAAAGTCCCCGCGCCGCATGCGGGGTCGAGCACCTTGTCGTCTTCGCTCTTCAAACAGAACGATAGAATTAAATCGACGACATCAGCGCTGGTGAAGTATTGGCCTAAATAGTGGCGCTCTTCGGCGGGGATGAGGCTTTCGAATATTCGCCCGATAATATCATAGCCAAGCGTCGAGAAGTCGTATCGATTAAGGACATAGACAAGCTCTTTAATCTCGTTCACGACCTCTTCGACATCGGGGATGGCCAGCTCGTCTATGAAGTCGGTCGTGTAGATAGTTTCGTAGTTTATCTCTTCGAGAATCAAGTTGAAATAACCCTGTAATTGCGCTTTAAGGAGCGGGCCTCGTGTTAAATCCTTATCGAGTCCTATCTTATCGAGTGTCTTCGGGCGTTTCGCCTGCAAGAGGTTATAGAAGATAACCTTATTGACTATTAGGTATGCGGTTTGCCTTGCGGCTTTGTCGTAATAAGAGTCCTGATCCGCGAAATGCCAGCTTTGGTCCGCGAACCAGTCGCGGAGTTTCTTTGCGAATTTCTTATCCTTGTGGTATTTGTTATAGATTATGTCTTTGTAATACCTTGCAAGAACGCGAATCTTCTCCTGAAGGCGATAGATAAGAAGTTCATCGACGGCATGTCTCGGCCTCGACTCCTCGCCGTGAACGTCGGCATACAGCGCAAGCAGGAATTGCTTTAGCCCGTTGAACATCGGAGTTCTATATGCCGGCTTTTCTATCTCGTCGAGGTCTTCTATAGTCGAAAGGTCGTATTTGTTGATTATCTGTTCTTCTTCGGGTATCGTGGGGTCGTTTGCCTTCTTTGTATCCCACCAGATAAGCTTTTTAAAGTTCAGCGTGCAGAAATACGGCGATTTTCTTTCGTTCGCTTTCTTTCGCGCGTCCTCTTTGAGTTCGGCAGAAAAAACATCCCATGAGGGGATTTTCGCTTCGATCATGCAGAGGGTTTTCTTGCTTCTCGGTGTTTCGGTGAAGAATATATCGCTTCTTCTTTTGCTAAGAACCTTTTTTGTTTCGACTTCGGCAACGCCGAAACCGAGATTCTCGTCGGCGATAATCTCGTTAATCCATTCAACGAACTTTGCCGCGCAAGTCCACTCGGTTTTATGCACCGCGCTATCGAAGGAATCGGGCACGGAAACTTCTTTACCCTTTATCTTGCTGTCTTTGCTCATCTAAAACCTCATGGACTATTCGCCTTGCTATCTCGAAAGCCGCGGCGATTCTTATAATCTTTACATCGCCAAGCCCCTTAATGTCGAGAAGCCTGTCGAGTCTTTGATTTGTCAAACCCTTGAACGAACCGAATTTCTTAATTAGGTCTTCCGCTATTTTCTCCGCCGATCTTCCTTTTATTCCCGAACCGATGATAATCGAAAGAAGCTCGACATCGCTCAGCTTGTCGGGGCCGAGTTCGCGGAGTTTTCCGCCTGCGTGCGTCCAGTTATTATCTTCTGGTTCTGTCATGGTCATAATTTAATTTGGTTTGGGGGGGAATGCAAGTGAAGAATTGGGAGTGGGTTTATTGTAATCCCCCCTTTGGTTCCCCCCTTATTAAGGGGGGCAATTATTTCGGGCGGCTGAGGTGGCCGCCAATCCCCCTAAATCCCCCTTTGACAAGGGGGACTTTGTTGCGGTATATATATTATTATTAACAATATAAGTTCGTAAATAGTATTTTGCGAAATTCGGCGTAAGTCGTTGGTATATATAGCTTCCTTCCAGTGAAACAATCAGTTCCTTCGGGTGATTATTCCGCTCCTTCCAGTGTTTTAAGCGTTCCTTCGGGTGATTTATGGCTTCCTTCCGGTGATTATCCCCCTCCTTCCAGTGTTTTGTCAAGTCCTTCCAGTGATTTTCGGCCTCCTTCAGGTGATTTTTGCGCTCCTTCGAGTGATTTGGGGCTTCCTTCCAGTGATTTTTGGCTTCCTTCTGGTGATTTTCACCCACTTTTTTGAGCGAAATCGAGGGAAAAGGGGCCGAATCGAAAAATCTGTCAAGAATATTCCGGGCAAAATCGGGAAGAAGGGCGTATGCAATAAGCCCCTACAAATATGCGGGCGACCACAAGGGACCGCCCCTACGGATAGTCCATAGCACTCCAGAACCATAGCATTTTAGAACCTATCCTTTTACGCTGCCGAGTGTCAACCCGCTGACAAGCCAGCGGCTTAGGATTACGAACAGCACAACTACCGGCACGCTCACGACAAAACTCCCTGCGGCATAAAGCCCCCATTGCGTGGACATATTCCCCTGGAACATCTTCAGACCGACCGGCAGGGTGAACATCGACGGCTCCTGCAGAATCACCGCTGCGACGATATACTCGTTCCAACTTGCCATAAAGGAGAAGAGCGCGGTGATTACCAGCGCAGGCGCGGCAAGCGGCAAAATCACGCGCCACCACGCAC
>QNEE01000054.1 GCA_003645085.1 bacterium
ACCGCACACGGTGCGCAGCAGGCTACCGTTTTCGGTATCGCAGGATTGGGCGACCTCGTCCTGACATGCACCGGTAAGCAATCGCGGAACCACGAACTGGGTGTTATGATTGGCGAAGGTGGGAAAGCCGATGACATACTCGCGGCCGTTCCCTGGGTCGCAGAGGGCGCCTATACAGCTCCCGCTGCGCTGGCGATGGCGAATAATTCCGGGGTCGAACTGCCGATAACCTCGGTTGTCGTAGATGTTTTATCTGGAAAAATCCCGCCGGATGAAGGTGTCGAGAAATTGATGACCCGCCCGCTTAAAGCCGAATTCGAGTAAAAAAATAACGGCTTATGAAGTCCGTTATTAGTCGATAAATTGCCCGGCGGGAAATCTCTATTTTAGAAGAACGATTTTAATCGCCTCATCCGTGCCTGTAAGCCGCGCGAGATAAACCCCGGTATCGGTAGATTCGTCGGGTTGCCACCGGCACACGCCGGAGACGTTCGATTGGTTCGCTGTAAGCCGCGCCGTAACGGGCATTTTATGAACCATCCTCCCGTTTATATCGAAGATTTCGATATTTGTGGGTATGGACGATGTTCGCTTCGACACTACCGTGATACTTACGCTCGAATTAAACGGATTCGGATGTGCCGATAAAACAGGTTTGCTGGGAAGCTCCGGCGTTTCGTCACTAATACCCATATAAGCGATAACGAACATATCGGAGGTGTCGGCGGTATAATTGAAAATCGAATCATAGACGAAAAGTCGCAAATAGCATTCGCTTCCGGCTGTCGCCGGCACAGTAAAATCGTATATTAACAACGTATCGATAGGGGGCGTTAGGTGAGCCGTAAGATAATTCCACGTCGTCCCGCCGTCGGTCGTATAGTCGAACGCGACCTGCCCCACGCATACGTTGTCGTAGACCATAAACTCGATAGCGTAAGTCGAATCGATATAGAGCGTGTCGTTCTCCAGATTCGTGGTAATTGTGCCCAGCGGCATTACCGCGAAATCGAGCATATGTGCGAGTAGTTCTTCCTTTGTGTTCGCACCGCTTGACGGTATATTCCCAAACTGGAACGGCATCAGGAAAACTGCGCCGGGAGAGTAGCTCCTACGCTGAAGCCCGCGAGCGGGGCATCTACGCGACGCGTTGAAAACGTATTTCAGGTGATGGTCGTCCCAGAGCGTCGTATTGGCCTCGATATCGTCCATACTCGTGCACGGCCCGGGGCCGGGCACGTAATTATAGGCAAACGACATACCCTCCGCCAGCGAGTTGTCCTCGCCGATAAGGGTCGACGGTGCCCCGATATCGTCGGCGGCAAGAAGCGCGCCTGTGTAATCCGCGAAGGTTCCCGCGTAAGTATAGTGGCTACTCGATGTGTCGCAATACAAATAAGCGAAGTCGTTTCCCTCGATAAAAACCGCTGTTTGCGTTCCGGGTTCGCGGCCGGTGCTGTCGAGATGCTCGACCAGTTGCGCTTGAATCGCCGGTGTCAGTGATGCCGCTCCGCTGCCATCCCAACCCAGAGAGAGAATCACTATATGGCAGTTTGGCGACGAGGGAAAAACATCGCCCCATTCTACTATAAGCGTATCCTTCATCGAATACATCCCAGGGGCGCCGTTGATATTGCCGATTGCCTCCAACCAGGCGTCCAACGGTCGAATAGTATCTCCCGGCGAATCCGGGTGCTCGAATCGCGCGTCGGGTCCCGCACCGTCGAAGATGTAAATATACCTGTCGCGGGTAACCGCGCCTCCTATCAATATTCCTAGAAGAATGACTACGATTGCTATTTTTGTATATTTCTTTTTCATAATAAAACCTTTCTTTTTCTAAATTACAAATACATCGCGATAAGTCAAGTTATTATTTAATTTGGAGTTTCCGGAAAAATTATACGTTTGGAGATTTTGAATCTGTAATAATAATGACCCATAACGGCCAGACCGAGTTAGCCGAGATATTAAGTCGTGGGTTACGAGGTCGAAATCGAATCCAGGGCTGGCACGCTCCGTGCATTGTCCTCATAAGGATTACTGAACACATTGATATCGGACGCACTGACTCCCCACCAACACCTCGAAGACTACCCTCGCGCCAGCCCTTTACAAAATTTTTTACGAGTACTTCTTGAATGCTCATCTGCTGCCATCGGCAAATATTATTTGACATATCGGCTATAATTGTGTAATATCTGACGCTAAATTCGAACCCGGAGGAATATGCAACGAACGCACACATGCGGAGAACTTAACGCAGAAAAAGCGGGCGAACGGGTTGTGCTTGCCGGTTGGGTGCACCATTCGCGGCACCATGGCGGTGTGCTTTTCGTCGATTTGCGCGACCGCTACGGTAGGACACAGGTTACGTTCCGTCCCGAATCGAAGCAATTGTTCGACCGCGCCGAAAAACTCGCCCACGAAGACGTAATCAAGATAGAGGGCACCGTTACCGTTCGTCCGCCAGAAGCGCTTAACCCCGAGATGCCTACGGGCGATATCGAGGTAATCGCGGAAACGTTGGAGATATTATCGAAAGCGAAAACCCCACCTTTCGTTATCGAGGACGAGGTCAACGCAAGCGAGGAAACCCGACTTCGCTATCGCTACCTCGATTTGCGCAGACCTGAGATGCGTGACGCGCTGTTATTGCGTAGTCGTATAACACAAATCGCGCGCGAATACCTGACCGGGCTCGGTTTCGTCGATATCGAAACCGCCACGCTGGTTCGTTCTACTCCGGAGGGCGCGCGCGATTTTCTCGTCCCCAGCAGAAAACACAAAGGCAAATTCTATGCGTTGCCACAATCGCCGCAAATATACAAACAACTCTTGATGATAGCCGGTTTCGACCGTTATTTCCAGTTCGCGAGATGTTACCGCGACGAGGACCTACGCGCAGACCGCCAGCTCGAATTTACGCAAATCGACATAGAGATGAGCTTTGTCGATGAGGAGGACGTTCTGTCGATGTCCGAAGGCTTGATTGCTAGATTGATAGGCGAAATCGAGGGTGTAGTGCTTCCGCTTCCGTTGCCGCGCATCTCTTTCGACGACGCTATTCTTCGTTACGGCACCGACAAACCGGACCTTCGGTTCGGCCTGGAGATAGCCGATATCTCCGAGTCGGCCACGCAAAGCGGGTTTAATGTCTTTTCGAGCGCTGTCGAAAAAGGCGGCGCGGTCAGAGCTATTTGCGCCCCCGGCGGAGCGACCGTCTCCCGCAAGGAAATAGACGAACTCACCGCTAAAGCTCAAAAACTGGGAGCGAAAGGCCTCGCACACGCCAAATTCGAGAATGGCGAATTAACCGGCGGCGTATCCAAGTTTTTCAACGAAAACGAAAAGAACAGTTATCTCGAAATCCTGAAACCTGATAACGGCTCGCTTATATTATTCGTAGCCGATAGCGCGGATATCTGTGCGCGAGTGCTCGGGGCTTTGAGAATCGAACTCGCAAAACGCCTCGAACTAATCGACGAAACCAAATGGGAAGCACATTTTATTGTCGATTTTCCTATGTTCGAGCGGGACGAAGAAACCGGAAGGCTCGTCGCGCGACACCACCCTTTTACACAGCCAATAGCCGAAGATATACCGCTGTTAAAAACCGACCCTATGGCCGTCAGGGCGCGCGCTTACGACCTTGTTTTGAACGGTGAAGAAATCGCGGGAGGAAGCATCAGGACACACGACCCGGAAACTCTTCGGAAAGTTCTGGCCGCCGTCGACCTCTCCCAAAAATCGATTAACGAAAAATTCGGCTTTCTTATAGAAGCACTGCAGTTCGGCGCGCCCCCACACGGCGGTATCGCGTTCGGTTACGACCGTATGGTGATGCTCTTGGCAGGACGCAAATCTATCCGGGATGTTATCGCTTTCCCTAAAACAACTGCGGCTCAATCGCTGATGGACGGCACTCCAAACGAGGTCGCCGAAGAACAACTCGCCGAACTTGGAATTAAGATTATCGAAGATAAATAGAAGGCTACTTTCAACATCGTATCGACCGTAAAAAACCCGTCGAGAAACCAAAAAGAGGCTGATATTGGGAAAGAAGAACGTTACTAAGGTCTCCGCAACCGGCGACCCAATGGTCGTTTCACTCGCGTCGGTAGACCAGCGCAGGCTTTTCGGTCCCGGAAACATCTATGCAAAGGAAATCGAACTCGAATTTCCGGTGAAACTCGTCGCCCGCGGCGACGAATTGAGAATCTACGGCGATTCCGACTCGGCAAATAAGGTCAAGGATATAATCGAGCAGATGATAGACCATATCGACACGGGTGGGATACTCTCCGAACAGGCGCTCGAATACGCTATTCGAATGGTAAAACGCGACAAACCCGCGCCGTCCATCGACAGCGACGACCGAATACTGCTAACCAACCGCCACGAGGTTATCCGTCCCAGAAGCGACGGACAACGGGAATATGTCGATGCCATTAATGGGAACGACCTCGTATTTTCGATAGGTCCCGCAGGAACCGGCAAAACCTATCTCGCGGTAGCCTGCGCGGTGCGCTCGTTAAAGGAGCGCCATGTCGACAGAATAATCCTTGTCCGTCCCGCGGTGGAGGCCGACGAGGCGCTAGGCTTTTTGCCCGGCGACCTGAAAGAGAAAGTCGACCCGTATCTGCGCCCGCTTTACGACGCCCTTTACGAGATGCTGCCGATGGGGCGAATGGAAAAATTTATCGACGAGGGGACTATCGAGGTAGCACCGCTCGCCTATATGCGCGGCAGAACGCTAAACAACAGTTTCGTTATACTCGACGAAGCCCAGAACACGACGGTGCGCCAGATGAAGATGTTTCTCACACGCCTCGGCTTGAACAGTAAGGCGGTGGTTACCGGGGATATCACACAGATAGACCTCCCGACAGAACGCACCAGCGGGCTTATACACGTCCAGAATGTCCTCGAGGATATCGAGGGCATAAAATTCGTATATCTCGACGACAAAGACGTTGTCCGCCACAAACTTGTGCAAGATATAATACTGGCCTACGAACGTTTCGAGTCCCGAAACGGAACAGAGTAGGAACCTGCTTATTATTGCCCGGATGTATTTAAGTAAGTGTTTTCGGGAAATCCAATCGAAACGAAATATCTGCAACCGAAAGGATAGCTATGTCGGACATTAGACCGTTTAAAGGATTGAGACCGAAACCGGATTTCGCCGAAAAGGTCGCAAGCCCGCCCTACGATGTTCTCAGTTCCGAGGAAGCCCGCCGTATAGCCGCCGAGAACCCGATTAGTTTTCTCCACGTGGTCAAACCTGAGATAGATTTGCCGGTCGGGACCGACCTTTATTCGGACGAGGTCTATCGACAGGGCGCGGAGAACCTGCAACGACTGGTCAAGGCCGGTTATATGATTCGCGACCCGAAGCCGTATTACTATCTCTATCGCCAGATAATGGGTGAGCATAAGCAGGTCGGTCTGGTCGCCGCCGCGAGTGTCGACGAATACGACCGCGACCTTATCAAAAAACACGAACTTACCCGCAAAGCTAAAGAGGACGACCGCACACGGCATATCGACACGCAGAGCGCGAACTCCGGCCCGGTCTTTTTGACCTATAAGCATTCGGACGAAATCGACGGCATAGTCGCGAAAGCGATAAAGGAGAGGCCGGAGGTCGATTTCACCGCGGACGACGGCATCCGGCATACACTATGGGTCGTGAGCGACCCGGATAGGATTTCCGCAATCCGCGAGGCCTTTGCGAAAATCGATTTTCTCTACATCGCCGACGGGCACCATCGAAGCGCCAGCGCGAGCCGCGTCCAGAAAATCCGGAAGGAAAAGAACCCTAATCACAACGGCGAGGAAAGCTACAACTTCTTCCTGAGCGTCATTTTCCCCGATAACCAGATGATGATAATGGACTACAACCGAGTCGTGCGCGATTTGGCCGGCAAAACGCCGCGCGATTTTATCGGCAAGCTTATGCCGAAATTCACTATCGAGGAAAAGCAGGAACAATACAAACCGAAAGAGCTGCACGAGTTCGGGATGTTCATCGACCGTAGGTGGTATCGCCTTACCGCGCGCGCGGGAAGTTTCGACCCGGACGACCCTGTCGGCAGCCTCGATGTCGCGATATTGCAGGAAAACCTTCTCGCACCGATACTCGGCATCGGCGACCCGCGCACCGACGACAGAATAGACTTTGTCGGCGGGATACGCGGACTCGGCGAACTCGAAAAACGCGTGAACAGCGGCGAGTGGGCAGTAGCTTTCGCGATGCATCCGACAACGATAGACCAGCTTATGGCAATCGCCGACGCCGGCAAAACTATGCCGCCTAAATCGACCTGGTTCGAACCGAAACTGCGAAGCGGGATGGTGGTGCATTTGCTGGATTAGGGTTCAGGGAATCGAGTGAGAGATACTAAAAACAAAAATTAAAACGCAAAACGACAATGTAAAAATCGAAATGCCCCACAACTATTGCCCCGATTTGTTAGTCCGTATGGCGGGGGTTAAGTAATTTTGCATTTCGATACGTAATTTTGATTCTGAATTTTAATCTTTACATTTTAATTTGGGAGAAGGTTGCCAAGCGTAGCGAGCTGGGAATTTTATCTCCGGCAGCACGGTAAATTCCTGTGCAGAAAGGAACGACTATGGCATACCCAGAAAACGATAAACGTCGCAGGATGCCTCCACCGCCGGATGTGCCGTCCCCGCCGGTAGTCGAACCTCCGACGAAGGTGCCCGAAAAACCGGTCGTTCCGGAAAAACCTGATGTCCCGCCGCCACCCCAAATACCACCTCCACCTGAAGTGCCGGAGCCTATAGGCCGGTTGCCGATAGCCCACAACATTAGCTCACGACTTCAGTCGTGGGTTGGGTTTAACAACAATTTATGTATATGGAAGCGAATCGGCGAAGCCGTTGAGCACATTTGCCCGTCGCCGCGCGGCGACCGAATCGGCGAAGCCGTTGAGCAAGTTATCTCCGGCATTGCCGGCTGGCGCGATATTCGCATCCGGGAATGCAATATTCCATAACCTTACCGGATGTAGCGAATAGCGTGACAGCCCGATTTTGGCGGAAATCATCGAACCGATGAAGGTTAATATGGACGAAGAAAAGGTCATACTCGAAATCGACATTCGCCCGCTCGGCGAGATGATAGTCGAGATACTCCAGAACGAGGGTATCGAAGCGCGGCTTGTCGCACAAAATTTTTTAGGCTCGGCATATCTTACCGACGGCGGTTTAGCATATAAAAACGGCGCGTTCGGGATAGTAGTGCCTTCCGACGAGGAATCTCGTGCGCGCGAGATAATCGAACAATTAAAAGAAGCGGGTGAACTCGGAGAGGATAGTTAGTAATACGGATTAGTGGTGTAACAGGCAGGGGCGCACAGTTGTGTGCCCCTGCGGTTCACGGAATACGTAGGGGAGGCATATATGCCTCCCGTTTTCTATTAATCGAAATACTCGGCCAATACCGAGACTACCTCGGCACCGACACGTTTCTGAGCTTCCGCAGTGGACGCTCCGAGATGCGGCGTGCAGCACACGTTCTCGTGCGAGGCCAGTTCGGTGTTCTCGGTTGGTTCTTTCTCCCAGACATCGATTCCCGCGCCGGCGATTTTGCCGGAATCGAGCGCTTCGAGTAGAGCTTTCTCATCGACGACACCGCCACGGGCGGCATTGATAAGATACGCGCCGTTTTTCATTTTAGCCAGTTCCGCCGCGCCGATAACGTAGCCCTCCGGCGAGGACGGAATATGAAGACTCACATAGTCCGATTGCGCGAGAAGGTCGTCGAGCGAGACCATCTTGACGAAATCCAGCGGGGAGTCTTCTACGAATTTATCGAACGCGATTACATTCATCCCCAGCGCGTTCGCCTTCTTAGCCAAAGACTGACCGATTCTTCCGATGCCGACGATGCCGAGCGTTTTCCCGGCGAGTTCGGTGCCCTTGTATTGTTTCTTGAGCCACTCGCCTTTGCGCATCGTAACGTTGGATTTGTGCAGGTTGCGGGAAAGCGCGAACATATGCGCCAGGGCGATTTCGGCGACCGAGTCGCTCGAAGCCGACGGCGTATTGCGGACATCGATACCCTTGCCCCGCGCGTATTCATGGTCGATATTGTCGATACCGACGCCGCCGCGAATTATCACCCGTAGATTTTTGCCTGCGTCGATAGCGGGTTCGCGGACCTTGGTCGCGCTCCGGACGATAACCGCCTCATACGGCTCGATATTCTGCGCGAGTTCCTCCGGCGATTGCCCGATTTTAACATCCGCGCCCCAGCGTTCCTGAATTTTCTGGACCGTGCTTTCGTCCATCTTGTCACAGATGAGAATCTTCGCCATAGTGCCTCCTTGCGGTTATATTACTTATGAACCCTGCAAAATAGAGGATTTTGTCATTTCGACCCGTAGGGGAGAAATCTCAAATCATTGTTTTAAAAGATTTCTCGTCGCTACGCTCCTCGAAATGACAGGCTTTGCAGGACATCGGTCGTGCGAGGCAGGCCTCGCTCCTGCCCCTCGCAATAACTGTTAGATAGTTATCACGTGCCTATTATATCGTCGATGTCGGCGAGCAGTTCTTCTAGGTCCTTCTCGTATATGTCGCCCATATGCGCGATGCGGAATGTCTCTTCCTTCATCTTGCCGTAACCGTTAGAAATCATCTTACCGCGTTTGCCTAGTTCGGTGTTCAGGTCTGCCACTGAAATGCCGCGCGTATTTTTAATACAGGACAGCGAAACCGACCAGTAGCCTTCCTCGGGGAACATCTCGAAACCGCGCGACAGCGCCCAATCGCGGACCATTTTAGCCTGACGTTCATGACGCGCCCAGCGGTTATCCAGGCCTTCTTCGTTAAGGATACGGTCGCACACTACGTTGAGCGCACCGATAAGGCTGATGACGGGCGTGCATGGCGTCTGGTTTTTCTCGACACTGCGTTTTACGAATTCGAGGAAGTCGAAATAATACCCGCGATTCTCGACCGTCTTTGCGCGTTCTAATGCCTTTTCGCTAATGGTGCCGACAGCCAATCCCGGCGGAAGCGACCACGCTTTCTGCACTCCGGCGAGGACGAAATCCAATCCCCACTCGTCGGTATAAATCGGAACGGCCATCATCGCGCTAACGGCGTCGACCGCCATTATAACGTCCTCGTATTTATCGACGACCTGTTTGATTTCTTTGACCGGGTTCATCAGTCCTGTCGATGTCTCGTTCATCACGAGGAGAACGAGGTCGATTTCGCCTTTGTTTTCGGAGAGAGCCTTATCGACCATCTCCGGTTTAATTGCTTTACCCCAATCGACCTTCAGTTCGATAACCTCTTTGCCGTTGGCTTTGGCGATTTTCGCCCAGCGGTCCGAGAACGCCCCGCACATACAGGCAAGGACTTTCTTGTTCGCGAAATTCCGGACAGCGCCTTCCATCAGACCGGTAGAACTGCTTGTCGAGAGAATTATCTGGTTCTTAGTATAAAGGCACTTCTGAACCTTCGGAATAAGCTCGGCCTGGAGAGCCGCGTAATCTTTGCTTCTGTGGCCTATCATCGGCATAGACATAGCCTCGAGTATGTCCGGCAGAACCTCGGTAGGCCCCGGGATGAATAGTTTTTTGTGAGCCATTTTACCTCCGGTGTTTGTGAATTAAATAACATTCGGGGAACAATGTAAATCTATTGATACGGGGCCGGTTTGTCAAGAAATATCGACATTAGAATTGCCAAACACTAGATACTATACTTGAAATAAAACAATCTCTTATAAAAAATTGTTGCTTATTCTCCAGAATTTGTTTAACTTGAAATGTCAATTTAAAAACCAATTCAAGAATGGCGATTCTCGTAACTAACGACGACGGAATATACGCGCCCGGTTTAGCCGCTCTGGCTAACGGTCTGCGCGACATCGGCGATGTGGTTGTAGTCGCGCCAGACCGCGAACAATCGGCTGTAGGGCATTCTATTACCCTCTCCGGCCCGTTACGAATTACCGAAATCGAGCGCGGAAATAAGAACATCGGCTATTCCTGTAACGGAACGCCGGCAGATGCTGTAAAACTCGCGATTAAAGTTATTATGCCCGAGCCGCCGGAACTCGTCGTCTCCGGTATAAATATGGGTGCGAATGTGGGCGCCAGCCTGATATACTCGGGAACCGTATCCGCCGCAACCGAGGGAACATTGTTGGGAATTCCCTCGATAGCCGTTTCACTCGATAACCGTATGGGCGGCGATTGGGACCTCGCCGTGAGATTCACGAAAAAAGTCGCCCGTATGGTTCTCGAAAAAGGGCTTCCGACAGGTGTTCTGCTTAATATCAATATCCCCGACCTACCCGAAAAAAAAATCGCCGGTATTAAAATTACACAGCAGGGAAAAACTAATTTCAACGATTTTTTCGAAAAGCGCGAGGACCCGCGAGGTCAACCATACTACTGGATGTGCGGGACTATGGAATCCGATGCTAACAAACCTGAACACGATATTACAGCACTTAAAAGCGGCTTTATTACGGTTACGCCTGTTCATTACGACCTTACGGCCTACGAGTTTCTCGAGGAACTCGCTAATTGGGCTCTTTCCGATTTGCGGGGGGAATAATGCTCATTAATTTCCTTAAATTGATAGCCGGCATTATTATCCTCTATATCGGTGCCGAAGGTATGGTTAGAGGTTCGAAACGTTTTGCTGCCAGTCTCGGTATTCATCCGCTCGTTGTCGGTTTGACTATCGTGGCATTTGGGACTTCTATGCCCGAATTGGTGGTATCGCTTACAGCGGCGTTTCGGGGAGCACCGGCTATCGCGCTCGGTAATGCGGTCGGTTCTAATATTGCGAATCTGGGACTTATACTCGGTGTAGCAGCGTTAATTTCGCCGATGAAGGTCGAGGACCGAACGGTGCGTCTCGAGGTTCCGATTACCATTTTTGCTGGAATATTGCTCTTTCTTTTCGCAGGGAATTTGGAAATCAGCGCTTTCGAGGGTGTCCTGTTGCTTCTGGGATTTGTAACCTTTTTCTTTGTCGCTGTATTCCCACAGATATCCAAGAACTGGCGCGTGCTTCCCGAGGAACTCGACCTCGACCTGGAAAACCCTCTCACACAGGAGGAAATAAACGAACTCAAGGCCAGTCGGACCTGGGGAACGAACCTTTTGCTCGTCGTTCTCGGAATAGCCGGATTAGTTCTCGGCGCAGACTTTACTGTAAACTCCGCTACTCAAATAGCCCTCGATTTCGGTATTAGCGAGATGGTTATCGGAGCGAGCGTAGTCGCTCTCGGGACGAGTCTTCCGGAACTGGCGACATCTATTGTTGCCGCGTTAAACGATGAACCCGATATCTCTGTCGGGAACGTTATCGGCTCCAACCTGTTTAACACGCTTATAGTTATCGGCACATCGGCCGTAGCGACAGGTTATCTGCCTTTGGAAAAAGATGTTCTCGTCTATGATTTCCCGGTTATGATAGGTTTGTCTATACTCGTCCTTCCGCTTCTGAGGTCTCATGGCAAACTCGACCGGTCCGAGGGCCTTGGGTTAGTCGCGGTATATATAGGTTATATACTATTAATTCTGATTCGCCCACAGTTTCTCGTTCTGCCTAATCTGTTTTAGCATTAAATGCTTATCTTTTCTATTTTCCGAAACGTCTGAAAATCCAATCTAATATTAAAAAACCCGCAGTAATAACACTGCGGGCAAATTTTTGGAGGCGCCGGGAATCGAACCCGGGTCCGATAACCGCTCCCCGCATCCGTCTACGCGCGTAGTATAGCCTTTATTTTCGCCCGGTTAACGCCGCCATACATAGCTTTCCCCGGACTATCTCAGATAATTAGCGCAACGGGTCGGCCTGAGAACCCTCACCATTGCCGCCTCGAGTTGCGGCGCCCATTCGGACGGCTCGAAGCTACACCATCCGGTGGACGTGACCACCTTATTTAGGCAGCCAGTGCATAATCATAGTCCGCACTTATTGCGGTTCCGGGTTATTTACGAGTTCCCGGAACTCGGCGCGCAGAACACGGTCCGCTGACTACCGTCGAATCCTGTTCGCCCCCCGATTTCAAATAACGAGTTTATTGGGGGAATTACTTAAGGTTTTTTATAAAACCTTCGTATATATCTGTTCACCCCAAATGTCAAAACCGTTTTATTGGTAGCTCCACAAGTAATATATACAATAAAACGAAAATGTCAATATAATAAAAATTATTTTTAATCCCCAAAAATTGATAGGGTCCCCTAATCCACAATTAATAATGCCCCTTGGAGGGCTCGAACCTCCGGCCCACTGATTAAGAGTCAGTTGCTCTGCCAGCTGAGCTAAAGGGGCATTACTTTATGTAACAAGTAATTACCAGTATTACAAAAAACAGACGATTGTCTATTGTTACAGGTTTGTGCCATATTCATTATTTAATGTCTCAACGGCTTCCCGAACATGTTCTTTAGAGAGATGTGGATACCGCATCGTCATTCTAATATCTTTATGACCGAGTAATCGTCGAACGGTTTTTGAATTTATACCTTTAATAAAAAGATGCAACACAAATTTATGTATTAGGTCGTGAAAAAGCAAGTCCTTGATTCCCGTTCCCCGCCTGTGTTTTCTTTGCCCCATAGAACACCTCCTTGCGAAAGGCAATATAATACCTTTCTCCGTATCCGTCAAATCGGGGGAAGGTCAAGATAAAACAGATTAGAAAAAGATACATACGCTACGCCACCGCGTTACATACGATATAACGATTTCTATAATTAATTCAAGCCTAATTAGTTATATTGGGCTTGAAATTTATAACGGCCCCGGCTGGACGCTCTTTGAACAGACCTTTAGCCGTTTTATCCAGCAAGTAACCGAAAGGCGGGTTGAACTCGACACCGACTATTTGCCTGCGCTGGCAGAATATACCCTTGAACACAGCCCTCGCGAGCGTGCGTTTCTGGTCGAGATTGAATACTGAGTGCAGCTTGAAAAGACAGGACGAAATAGCGATGCACTTATCGATGAAATCCAATCCCTTCTTTATAGACCTATCGAGCGTCGAAAGCTCTTCCTGCGTGATGCGGATAGTCTTCGCGTAGCGCTCCGACATCTTCTTATAGGTCTCTGGGGTTATGTTTCCTGCTACAAGTTGGTCGGCCAAATTTATAGCTTTCGCTTCTGTTTGAGAGATTAGCTTCTTCAGACGGCCAACTTTCTTCTTCGCCTTATTGAGGCGTTCTTCGTTTTTTGTTTCTAATAGCATCTTGACGGCTTTGAGAGCCTTAATTGGCGGTTGAAGCCTTTCGTATAACGCTTCGAGCTGTCCTTCGAGAAGTTTCACCGGGATGTAGCGTTCAGAGCACTTTTCCGCATCGTGCGGCCTTATACAACGATAATAATCCCCTCTCGGATGGCGCTCGGCAGTGAGTTTGCGTCCGCAGGTCTTGCAGTAAGCTAATTCCCGGAGCAGGAACTTGTGCTTCGACGATTTTTCTTTGAGCCTGCCGCGTTCCCGGAGAATCCCCTGGACTCGATAAAATAGCTTTTTAGAGACAATCGGCTTATGTTTCCCGGGATATTCCTTTCCCGCCCAGACCATCTTGCCTATGTAGAAGCGTCCGGTCAGTATATTTAGAATCCTCTGTGCCGATAGCCGTCTGCCGCTCTTTGTTTGGACGCCCGTCGAAAATAGCCTCTTGGAGATGCTTATTAGAGAGTGGTCTCCAGTCGCATACATATCGAATATCATCTTCACCAAGTCCGCTTTTTCTGGAACCCGAATAATATCGGGACGGTTGTTTTTATCTCTGACGATTTTGTATCCGAACGGAGGTCGTCCGGGGAATTCTCCCCTGCGGAGCTTCTCGCGAAGCCCTTTCTTAACCTCTTCTCCTAAATTAGCTGAGTAGAATTCGGCGATAGAGGCCATTATGTTCTCGACGAGCTGGCCCGCGACCGAGTCCTCGAACTTCTCGACGACGGAGACGAGCTTTATCCCGCGCTGCTTTAATAAGGCTTTTATCGTGGCGTGGTCGACGAGGTTCCGCGCGAGCCGGTCTATCTTGTGGACGAGAACGACGTCGATTTTGTCCTTCTTGCAACGCTCTAATAATCTCTTGAGTTGCGGTCTGTTTATAGTCTTCGCGGACTTCCCTTCGTCAATATACTCTCCGACGACTTTGAAATTCTGCTTTTCGGCGAAATCTCTCATCGCCTTTATCTGCGCGGGGATGGATAAATCTTTTTGCGCCTGCTTCTCCGTCGAGACGCGGGCGTAGAGTAGGCATTTGGGCATAGGTATGAATTAATAATAGCTGATAAGATTATACCAGATATGGGATTAGAGAGCAAGCGGGAAAAGGAGGATAGGATAGAAAATTAAAATCAAAAAGAATTCCACACTTGATTTATGCGAATTTATCATTATTATAATAAAAGTAGATTCGATTCTATCCACGTCAATCTTTGTTCGATCTAGGGGTCTTGTTAAAGCGTGCGGTTCCGCAATATCTGTTCCTTAATATAGAGGT
>QNEE01000055.1 GCA_003645085.1 bacterium
ACTAGAATACATTATTCCCGGCCACAAAGATTCCCCCCCACCCCGAAGGCTGTCACGCCGCCCGCTACGTCCGATTTGTTTTCGAATATATTAATTTCGGACGCGTGCGTCGCGCGGGTGGGTGTCGGCGTTTTCTCTGCAGTAAAATATTCCCCGATATCTCGCCATATCATTTTCCTGAAATTCGTTCTTGCGGGTCATTTTATTATCTCTTATATTGGTTCTGTTAATAGGTTCCATTTTAAATAAACTTACCCGCTGAAATGACTCCTGCGAAATAGCCGGTAAATGTTATTTCGAGGAGGATAGTGATGAGAAATCTTTTGAATGACAACGACTTAGGATTTCTCCCCTACGGGTCGAAATGACAAAGTTCACTATTTTGCAGGATTCAGTATCGGTCGAATCCAAAGGAGGAAAGATGAAGAGGTTCGCGTTCGTTATCGCTGTTCTGTTTCTCGCGGGATTGGCTTTTTCCGATGTCCCGCATCTGATTTCGTATCAGGGCCTGATTGTGGACGATATAACTGGCGACCCGGTCCCCGACGGCGGCTATCCGATAACCTTCAGGTTGTTCGATGTCGAAACGGGCGGCTCGGAAATCTGGTCGGAGAGCTACCCGAGCGTGACAGTTACCGGTGGATTGTATTCTGTTATGCTCGGTTCGATGACAGCTTTTCCGTTCTCTGTCGATTTTTCCGAGCGATACTGGCTCGAGGTCGTTTTCGACGGGACCACTCTATCGCCGCGTTACGAACTCGGCGCGAGTCCTTATGCGCTGAATATTTCCGATTCGGTTTATAACATCGCCGGATACGTTTTCGGCGACGGCTATACCGAGGGTTGTCTCGCCCAAAGCGGGCTATCGCTGCCGTCCGGCGAGATTGTCTCGCCTACCCGCGACGCTACGGCCGTTTACGGTTTCGGCGATTTCGATGTCGGCGTTTACGGTTACTCCGACCTGTGGGAGGGCGTTATCGGATATAGCACCGGCGACGACGGCGTCCAGGGGGTTTCGACATCCGGCTCTTACGCGGGCGTTCACGGAATGAATACGAGCGGCACTACTGTAGAGGGCTATCTTGGATTTAACGGATACGGGATTTATACTCCGCATAACGCTTATATAAGCGAATATCTGCAATTAGGTGGGATAACGTCCGCACCTTCGCCGGGAGAAGGGAAAATATACTACAATTCTACGGACAAGACGGCGTATTTGTTCGACGGTTCGGTCTGGCAGAATTTAGTTGGAGGCAGCGCTGGGCCTCACAACCACTGGGGCGAAACGTGGAGTGGAACAGGCAGCGGACTTACGCTCGAATCTACCGGCGGAACCGGCCACGGATTAAGTGTGGATATAGAGCCACAATCTACTGACGGGAGTATGTGGCTGATTAGCGCAAGCTACAACGCAGTAGTAGGTCTTTCGACTGGTTCGGAATATTCTGCCGGTGTTTATGGATATTGCAACGGTATGGCAAATAATTCAGGTGGCGTTGTCGGTGCGTTTTCTAGTGTTACATGGGGTGGACTGGGCTATGTCGATGGTTCCGGTAGTGTGTGGGGCGGCTATTTCAGCGGTGACGTCAATATCGACGGCGACCTCACGGTTACGGGCAGCTATCCGGGTGGAATTTCTCTCTGGAACGATGGCGGAACTTATATCGAACCGGTCAACAATACTAATGTATCGATTAATGATGCGGGAGCGACCTTCGATTTGCAAGTGAACGGCACCTCATCTACTGGTGCGAGCATTTATGGTTTTCATACGGCTTCCGGCGCCGGCGAAAGATACGGCGTTCTTGGAAGTTGCGGTTCGCTACCCGCAGGTAGTGGAACGAACTATGGCGTGAAAGGTTCTGCGACGGGCGGGACTATCAACTACGCTGTCTATGGCGATGTCGGCGGAAATCCCGGATATGGTGTATATGGCACAGGTGGAGCGGGAAAGCCATTCGGATACCTCGGCGGACAGGATTACGGAGTATATGGCGAAGGAAGCGTACTTGGCGCCGCTTCAACCGGTCATTCTATTGGATACTTTAAAAATACAGTTACATCCTCCGATGCCGCCGGCGTCTATGCGGAATGTGCAAACACCGACTACTATGGATATGGCGGCTATTTCAAGGGAGGGTATTATGGCGTAAAAGGCGAGGTCGCTCCAACGGGAGACCTCGCTTATTATGGCGTCGAGGGTTATGTCCATAGTGTTGGCGGAGCTGCCGGCGACAATTATGGCGTGTACGGGATTGCCTCAGGAAGTGGAATGAAATATGGCGTTTATGGTGTAGCAAGCGGTTTAGGAACAAACCACGGCGTTTATGGTGATGCAATGGGCGGAACTACTAACTGGGCTGGATACTTCAATGGAAATGTGAATATCACAGGAAGTATCTCCAAAGGGAGCGGTTCGTTTCTAATCGACCATCCCGACGACCCGCTGAATAAGACATTGCGACATAATTTCGTCGAGTCGCCGGAAAATCTGTGCCTATATCGTGGCAAAGCCAAACTCGATGCAAATGGCGAAGGAATAGTCGAAATGCCAAGCTATTTCAAATCGTTAACCGAAGAAGATGAAGCGTCGATAAATCTCACTCCTGTCGGAAAACCATTCCCGACGGGTTGCGATTGGAACGATGATTTCACTGCATTTACTGTGTATGGCGAACCTGGTCGTGAGGTGTATTACATCGTTCTCGCCGACCGCGACGACCCTGTAATGCGCGAGCTTTATCGACCGGTCGAAGAGACTAAAGGGGAAAACAACGGCTGGGAAAAGGGCAAACTGCTCTATCCCGAAGCCTACGGTTACCCCGAGGAAATGGGCGTCGATTATTCGAGAAATCACAAGCAAGAGAAATAATCCGAAGAGTTTTCGAAAAAGCTGTGCCTAATCGATTGAACGAAAGTATAATGCCTACGGCTTAGGTCGTAGGCTATATTTTTATAAGAACCATTGTCGCTTGATTCCTGTGAGAACCGTTCTAAACGGGTAGTTATGAATGATGAACCAAAAACGATTATTGCTATCGACCTTGGCAGCCGCGCGGTGAAAATCGCTATCGTAAAGGGGGAAGAGCCGTTCGAATTATTCGCCTATGATACCGCTCTGTTTTACTCCGAATTCGGAGAACCTGCGACGGACGGTTTTCGTCTCGATATGTCTAGATTCGGTGTGTCGGATGATGCGATTGTCCGGGCTACCGGCTATGGCCGCAACGCGTTGAATATCGCCGATGCCGAAGTCGCTCCGGAGATACAGGCGCACGTGGCGGGCGCAGTATTTCAAACGGGCTTAACCGACTTCACGCTTGTCGACCTCGGCGGCCAGGACAGCAAGATAGTATGGGTTAAAGACGGCACAGTCGACGATTTCTTTATGAACGACCGGTGCGCGGCGTCCGCAGGACGTTACCTTGAGAATATGGCTAATGTTTTGCGTATGTCGCTCGACGAACTATCTCGTTATTGGGAAAATCCCGAGCCGCTATCGGCGACTTGTGCGGTTTTTGGCGAGAGCGAATTAGTTGCGAAACTCGCTAAAGGGGTCGACAGACGACGACTCGCCGCCGGCGTCAACGCGCAAATTTTGCGGCGTTTCGCGGCAAAATTGGACTCGAACCCGCCGGGTAAAATCGTTCTCGTCGGCGGAGTTGCGAAAAACGGAGCGATTGCAAAGCTGCTCGCCATCCGATACGATATTCCTATAATTATTCCGGAACACCCACAGCACAATGCGTGTTTAGGGTTGATAATGCACTAGCATATAAGCAGGCTGTCCCGCTATCCCATACATTCGGTAAGTTTATGGTTTATAGTATTTTCGAACGCGAAAATCGCGCCCGCCCCGGGTTTTTAGTTATTCCCATAACCCACGACCGAAGTCGTGGGCTATTTTATTACCAATTCAAAATCCCCATATACAACAATTTTTTGGGACATTCCTTTCATTTATAAAACTCGACTATTAGACCGCAATTCGAGATATTTAAAAATGAATCCTGCAAAATAAAAGAATAATACGTTCTTGCGAGGAGTGAAAGCGACAAAGCATTCTCGATAAGTGATTACTATACCATAAGATAAGATAGCCGCACCTTGTCGAAAAAAGTTCGCAATGGCATGATACCTTAATTTTGCAGGACACACAATCAAATTTATTATAGGAAATTACAGATATTATTCCTATATTAATCCGGACAATTATCATATACCCTTCTGCAAAATAGATAACAAATGTCGTCTCGAGGAGCGGAGCGACGAGAAATCTTCTGAATGACAACGATTTAAGATTTCTCGCGGGTGTTCGAGATGACAAAATTCTCTATTTTGCTGGAGCCACTAATTATCATATCTGAAGGAGAAAAATGGCAAAAAGAATCGGTTATCTTAGCGGGACCGACGCTATGGTTTTAACGCGAATAGCGGCCGAGGGTATCGGGACGATACCGCTTTCAAATGGATGGGACGACCACGGCAAGTATATCGCTCATATTACCCCCGCGGACGGGTTATCGTTGATAGTCGCGCCTTTTCATAAAGTAATGGCGGCACCGGGCGACCCTGTCGGTCCGAAAGATGTTCTAACCTCGGCTCTCGAAGCCGCGATACCTATTCTGATAGTAGCTCCCGAGGACGTTCAAATAAAGATACGGAAGTTCTTGAAAAACAGGAAAGTCGAGTTCGTAACCCCGGAGAACCTTCTGGAGACAATGAAGTCGATTTTAAAGGTTTGAGCGGTTATACCTATGGGAGGCCCGCTTTTGCCCAGAGCTGTATTGTTATTGTCTGGTCACCAGTAGCGACATAATAACGCGGCACGACGAAGCTCATCCAAAGCATCTCTGTATTAGCCCCATCGACACAGAACGATAGGTTCTGTCCGCCCGGGCCGAGATAGGAACCGTCGGCCCAGATAATAGTATCGGCGAGAACGTCGGTCGGGTCGAATATAATCGGCGGCGAGCCGTCGTCGTTGAAATGCCCGTAGATTACCGTCGTATCCCAGGCCGCGTGGTCGGCGAGTATCCACCAATCAGGCACAGAGCTAACGGCAAGCCCGAGGTCGAGTTGGACATTCCCTATATTAGTAATCTGAATACCGTCAGAAGCGGTCATAACGACCGTTTGCATGGGCGCGAGAGTATCGTTCACGACCCACGCTGTATCCGACAGGTCGAGAACTATTTGCTGCGGAACCACATAATCTATCCATCCGGTCGAAACAGCATCCTGACCATCGTTGAAAAGCCAGCGATACCGAAACGTATCTATGTATTCGCACCGAAACGTATCCGAATATGAGAAAACGGAACCGTCCTGATAGATATGGTCGTCCGTCCCGATATTATAGACCGTTCGGAAACCGTCGTCTATCTCGAGTTGGCGCTGTGTCGGGAGGTTGTTATCGTCATCGTCATAGGTGCAATCGAAAGTTATCCACGTGGTATCGCGGTTTATAGTATGGTCGACCGATTGCAAGAGAGTAGGAATCGAGTTAGTGCCGATATTGTAATTATGTGTATGGCAATACATTCCAGTGGCTTTGGTCGCATCGGTTACTTGATACGCGAGGGAATCTAGCCCGACGAGCCATGTGGCGACGGTCGCACAACCTGTGCCGATGCATTCCGATTCGTTCGGCCAGGTTCCCCAACCATTGGCTGTTAGCTGGCTGATAGGAACGCGCACGGTAAAATCAGTCGAGTTATCCGGGCCGGAGGAGAAAGTCAGGTCGCATAAACGGGAGTAATTGTTCATAGGGTCGTCGTCGCCGCCCGCCGATGTGTCGGCTTCTTTCCAGAATTTATAAAGCCCGTCCCAGATACGGATAACAAGTGCGTTTATATCGCCGACGACGACGGCATAGAAGACGCTATCGCGGTCTGGCGACTCGTTATTTAAGATAGGAATCGCAAGCAAATGCCAGTAGAAATAATACGGCCATAAACTGCTATGGCTATCTTTCCATCCGCCGGCGAGGGTTACCCTGAAAAAGAATTCGTCACTGTCGTAGCCGCCGTAAAAACTGTTAATATTGTATGAGCTCCAAGTGTGCCCCTCGATATCGAGATTGTCTAAGGTCGCATCGCCAAGATACGCGCTTCTATTCGTCGCGAGCGGGAAAGTTGTCGGGACGTTATCCGGGCATTCGCTGGTAAAGGTGGACTCGGTCTCGCACTTGAAATAGTATTCGACATTACCGCTGGCGGCATTTGTGCGGCTACATTCCCAGGTTTCCTCGTAATACAACCCGCCGATATTGGTCATAGGTATCGCCCCGAGCCAGCTACTTCCCCCATCGATTGAACAATAGACATGGCCGCTTTCGACCTCGAGACTTTCCGCGACCTCCGGGTCGTTAAGCGTGTCGATAAAGTCGGCGTTAAAATAGGTCGAACCGCTTGGGATTGCAGCGGAATTACAGGGGTCAGAAATCTCTCTCGGAAAGGCGAGGCTCACTCCTAGGTCGAGCTGAGATAACGCTCCCGCGGCGAGAATAACTATTAACGAAACGACGAGATAAAACCTCATAATCCCTCCTTAAACGATTTATAAATGACTCCTGCAGAATCGCTCGTAAATGTCATTTCGAGGAGCGAAGCTACAAGAAATCTTTCGAATGACAACGATTTAAGATTTCTCGCGGACGCTCGAAACGATAAAATTCTCTATTTTGCGGGATTCATTGATTTATAAAACTTATTATTATTAATATAAGAAAATATAAGAAAAATTAAATGAAAATACAATAATAATCTAACAGAGATAAGGAAATCTGAAAAATATATACTTTTACCGAGCCTATCCTACCTTCTGCTTGGATTCAAATCCCAACCGATTTTTAAAAAACCTTGAAAATTTCTAAAAAATATCTATAATTGAAATAAGGAAAAAATCGCCATTTTAGCAAGGAGATTATTGTGAATAAGCTAACCTTTTTTATTCTCATTCTATTCTTATTCTCTACTATTATCGCTCAGACTGGAACCTCGCTAAAACCCCGGGAAAACAAGAATAACGAAAACGTTTCCGGACTGCCGGTAGAATCCGAAGTCGAGGAAATACCTTTTGTTCCTATCTCTTCCGAAAATATAAGCGAGTTTCCGGCACCCAATACAGAAAACCGTCCCGATGTCTGGTCGGTTCGTGTCGAGGAAGTTTCGAAACCTATCCCCACCGAAACAACGACCAAGTCTGTATCTACCGACGAACAAAGGGAAGAAAGTGTTATCGAAGCGGATAAAGAGAAGCGACCCGAAAAGACCGAACGAGCTCATAATCGAGCTAAAACAAAAAAGAGAATACACGAAAACAAAGCCGACGAAAAGGGAAACTCAAATAGAAAAGGTCGTCGAGGTCCAGAGACAAGACCGCCCGGGTGGGATAAAGGTAGAAAAACCGGTTGGGGCGATGGGGATGTCCCGCCGGGTCTCAGAGATTAACGCTCGATATTCTCAGCTATAGAACCGGTCGGAATTTAGCTGTTCACTCCGTATTAAATTCTAAAATTCCGCCGCTACACCGATATGAATATCGAGGATATCGGTTTTCGACTCGGAATAATAATAGGTAACGGTGCCATCCGTATGACGTTCGATATCCCCCTCGCGCAGGTATTCGGCATTACCCCCTAACATATACAATACTTTCAGGTCGATATATACTCTTTCGGTGCCGCCCATTGTGCGGCTACGCTTTCTCTTTTTCTGTTCCCAGACCTGAATCATAATTCCACCACCGCCGCCGTAAGCGATAGTAATATCGTCGAAATTAGTGGAACTCGCAACATCGTAATCGCTATTCACATCCTCGACAGAGGTTTCGGTCCACAGATAATTGAAGCCAAAGCGGCCTTCAAGATACGGTTTGGCTATCGGAAGATTTGCTCTCAACTGCAACAATAAATTTCCAAACGAAAAATTATTCGATGTATGCACCTCGACCGTAACGTCCGGAACAGTCAAAGAAAACGGTTCGTAACGTGTTTCCGAGCCGTAAATAAGGACGCCCAACGCACCGCCGAGCGCGACGGAAGGATTCGGCTGCCACGCCATCTGCCCGCTGAGACCGAAACCGGTTCGGTCCACGTTTTCTTTGAATTCGCCCTGCGGAAGGCCAATCGTAAAATACAACCCACCCTGCCAGTCTGCGGCAAAGGCCTGAGATAACAAGGACGATAGTATTATTATTAACGTTATTATTACATTGCGCATTTCGAGCCTCCAGTCCGGTGTATTTTCAGTATAAATTATTAGTATATTATCGTTCCTATATATCGAGGTCAAGCGAAAAACGAGCTAGGGGTATCCCCGGATTTTTGCTACTATTACGTATGTCGAGAATTATTCAGGGAACTCCTTGCCTTATTTGATATTGACACGAGTTATTACACAAATATATTCAATAACAAATATGATACTCTCGCGAAAAACAGATAGGACAGCCAAATATATCATCTTTATCGGTGATGTTATTCTCATCGCCGGTGGTTTCGCTCTCGCGTGGGTATTGCGTTTCGAGAGCGGAATAATCCCTATTCTCAAGGAATATCAGCCTTTCTCGACCTACCGGATACCCATTGTAGTAGCTATGGTTATCTGGATTTTAGCTTTTGGATGGCAACGGCTATTCCATATCGAGTTTTCGCGGAAAATCGGCCAGGAACTTGGAAAGATTATCAAAGCCAGCGTTGTGTCTTTAATGGTTACGATGGCGCTGACGTTCCTTTTCCGCGGCGAAACATATAGCCGTCTTACGCTCGCTATCGGTGTAGTTATCGTATGTATTTTAACGGCGCTATATCACCGACTCGTAATTACTATATTGAAACGGATGCTTCGAAAGGGTACGGGTGTCGCCCGTAAAGTGGTTATCGGTGATGGCGGTCTCGCCGAGGAAACGGTAGCACAGATACTTGCGGACCCATTAACAAATCGAGGGCTTATCGGTCGCCTTTGCACGGACGACTCCCCGCAGCGTATCGGTGCACCAAGCGAGCTTAAAACGACGCTGATAAATCGAAACATCGACGAGGTTATTCTCGCGGAACCGGATGTTTCGGAAGCGGCTATTAGACGGATGTTATACGAATGCCGTAAAGAGAAAGCGCTTTTCGTGATGGTGCCTACTTTCCAGGGGCTTTTGCGCGGGATTATCGAGATTGACGAAATTGGCGAACTTGGAACGATAGTTTTTCGCGACGTCGTTATGGCTGGTTGGCAGCGCTACGCCAAACGCGCTATGGACCTTATCGGCAGCGGATTGGGCATTATCCTGACATCCCCTTTATTCTTGATTATCGCTATCGCTATCAAACTCAATTCTAAAGGGCCGGTCTTCTTTACTCAGGAGAGAGTCGGCAAAAACGGGCGCAAATTTCGTATGTTGAAATTCCGGTCTATGTTTATCGACGCCGAAAAACGCCTCGCCGAACTTCTGGATAGAAACGAGCGCGAGGGAGCCGTTTTCAAGATAAAGAAAGACCCCAGGATTACGGCTGTAGGAAAACTACTCAGGAGGTTTTCTCTCGACGAGTTACCGCAGATTATCAATGTCTTTTTGGGGCAGATGTCACTCGTTGGACCCAGGCCGCCGCTCGAACGTGAACTCGCCGAGTATGAAAGCTGGCAACTAAAGCGTGTGGACACCATCCCCGGAATGACGGGCCTGTGGCAGGTCTCGGGCCGTAGCGACCTTTCTTTTGCCGAGATGGTGCGGCTGGATATATATTACATCGAACACTGGAGTATATGGCTGGATATAAAGATACTACTTAAAACGATACCGGCGGTATTGTTAGGTAAAGGGGCGTATTGATTGGTGGTAATTAAATATTCTAAATCAAAAAGGATAAAATATTGACCAATAGCTTATTAAAACATATATTATAACAACGATGATTGAAAAACCTCCTATTGACAAAATAATCTGCGGGGATTGCCTCGATGTTCTTATAGATTTCCCCGATAACTGTGTGGATTTAATCGTAACCTCGCCGCCTTATACCGATAGACGAAAAAACACATACGGCGGGATACACCCTGACGAATACGTCGATTGGTTTTTGCCCCGGACGGCGCAATTCTTAAGAGTTCTACGACGCACCGGCACTTTCATATTGAATATCAAGGAACGAACTTTTAATGGTGAACGCCACACCTACGTCATCGAATTAATCCTCGAAATGCGAAAGCAAGGCTGGCTCTGGACAGAGGAATTTGTTTGGCATAAAAAGAACTGCTATCCGGGGAAATGGCCTAATCATTTCAGGGATGGGAAAGAGGTGGATTGATGAGCTATGAAGCTGAAATGCTTAAAAAATGGGATATGCCGCCTCGTAAAGAAGTCGAACGAGAATTATTACGTGAATTTGTTAAACATGGTGGGGTAGTAGCAGAATTTGCTTCAGGACAGGAAATTGTGAAAGATATAGCAGACTATTTCGCGCTTACGGAGGAACAGCGAAACGTGCCGTTAGAGAGAATATATAAAAAGGAAAACCGAGTAGTAAAAACGCCCCTTTGGCATCGTCTATTGTTTCGTGCCGCGGATTCCCTCGCAAAAGAGAAATTATTAATACGTCCATCTCAAACTATTAAACTTACGAAAAAGAAAGAATGGATGTTAACGGAAAAAGGGTTCGATAGAGCCTTAAAACTTTCCGACATTTCTGCGATAAGAAAAGAAAACCTTCCAACTAAATCGTACGAAGTCCAGAAGATAGTAAAAAAGTTAAACGAATCTCGAAGACCGGAAAAATATATTCCTTTTGATAAAAAAAAGAAAGCCGCTAAGGTAACGAGAGAGGCGGTTTTAAGGACTAGAGCGTTTAGATTAGCTGTAACCGAAGCGTATAGTTATCGATGCGCAGTTTGCGGTTTGAAAATTTCCTCGCCCGATTCCTTATCTTGGGAGGTCGAGGCGGCGCATATTGTCCCGCATAGTCATATGGGTCGAGATGATATATGGAACGGGATAGCATTATGCCATTTACATCATTGGGCGTTCGACGTAGGTTGGTTTACCTTACGGGACGATTACACGGTCGAAGTATCTTCAAATATAAATTCGTTACCCGCCGATTTCGGAAAGATAAGAGATTATGAGCTTTTCCGAATATTAGCTAACGAAAAAAGAAGAATATTCTTACCTAATCGAAATGAAATTTACCCTCATATAAATTCAATAATATGGCACCGCCAAAATGTTTTTGTCCGATAATCAAAATTTCTCAGGAGTGTAAATAATGGATAAAGAAGAAATAATCTACTCGATAAACATAGCAGATATTCTAGAGGTATCTTCTCAGGTTTTAGAACGAACTTTAACGGAGGAAGAGCTTAAGCCGGTTAAAGAATCGGTCGGAGATTACATCGATTGGTTTCAAGCAATCGAAAGTGCAATCTGCAACCATGTTAATTAAAGAATACGCGCGGATAATAAACCTGTTTACCGCCGAGTTTGCGGCGGGATACTGCGACGACGGGCTGATTAACTGGGAAAAACTGGTAGAGTTTAATAGTAAGAAAACCTAAAGCGGTTAGAAAGCCTCGGATAAATATTTAATCCCCCAACAATCTGACCTTCTTCTCCCCTCCCGGCAGGACATACATCTCTTCTATGTCGATGTTCACGAGGTCCTGGTCTTCGTTTTCGAGTGTTACTTTTTCGGGTATCGAAATGCCGAGGAGCGAATCGACCTCGCCGTAATAACCGACTATATCGATGCCCGGGTCGATATTTAGGTTGCCGTCCTCGTCCTTGACGGCGCAGATATAATAATCTCCGGGCTCGACCTCCAGAACGGTATAGTGGCCGGAGCTATTCGTTAACGATAGATTCGAGAGCGACATCCCTGCGGTGGCGGTATCGCCGTATTCGAGGACGAGGATAAACGCGCCCTCGACCACCGCGCCGTCGTCATATACGGTGCCGGAAATTGTTGTGGATAGCGCCTGAGCAGCTTCCTCGCAGGTCGAGGCGGTAAGAACCGCTAACGCGACCACGAATATCGATAATGTAAAGAATAAATTTCGGATGTGCATTGTCCCTCCGTCTATTCAAATAGGTTTATTATCTTGAATTGCTCGACGTCGACAAGGCCCTTATCCGTCAATTTCAGCTTCGGTATTACTGGTAACGCAAGGAATCCGAGCAGCATAAATGGGTCTTCAACCTTGCTGCCGAGTTGCGCGGCGACTTTCTTTAAGGATTCCGTCTCCGCGTTGACATCGTCGATAGAAACCGTGGACATCAATCCTGCCAATGGTAGAGGTAACTTACCAATTATTTTCTCAGTAGCGGCGGCGACAAAACCTCCACCCATTTCGACTACGGCCTTGGCGGCGACGTTCATATCGATTTCGTTTGTGCCGACGACCGTGATATTATGCGAGTCGTGACCGACTGAACTTGCAAGGGCGCCGTTTCTCAATCCGAACCCTCTTACGAAACCGAGGCCGATATTACCGGTGGCTTTGTGGCGTTCGATTACCGCAAGAATCAGGGTATCATGTTCGATATCGGCTACTGCAAATCGGTTTTCGACCTTTATCTCATCGACAATATGCTCGGTTACTATCTGTCCGGTTATAAGTTGTATAATATGGGCTTTTGCGGAAGGTTGGGCGGGTATTTTAAAATTGCCAGAATCGAACGGCGCGGGATTAACGGTCATCGGTGTCGATATCTTTTTCTCATATAATTCGTTAGGGATTATTTTTCCGTTCTCGGCGGCAAGTCGACCTTTGGCCCAGACCTTTTGTGGCTCGAATTTTTTTATGTCCGGTAACCATATAATATTCGCCAGTTTTCCGGGAGCTATCGCGCCCATATCGTATTTCCGAAAATACTCGGCGGCGTTCAAACTGCCCATCCTTATGGCGGTTATCGGTTCGATGCCGAATTCGATTGCACGCCTGACCATATAGTCGATATGTCCGCGATTCAGCAATTCCGGCGGGTGAAGGTCGTCGGAGGCGAACATAATCCTACGGGAATTTTCGGGAGTAACCATCGGCAAAAGCGCATCGAGATTGCGTGCGCCTGTGCTCTCGCGAATCATAATGTTCATCCCTGCGCGGAGTTTCTCGACAGCCTCTTCGGGTGTTGTGCACTCGTGGTCGGAGGCTATTCCCGTCCCGGCATAGGCCTGCAGGTCTTTACCGGATAGGCCTGGAGCGTGACCGTCGATAACCCTGCCGGATGCTGCCCCGAGCTTGGCAAGAACCTCCGGGACACCAAATATCACTCCGGGGAAATTCATCATTTCCGCAAGGCCGGCGACGCGGTTTTCTATCAGGAGTTGGCTTATATCGTCGGCGGTAAGCTCGGCGCCGGCGGTCTCCATATCCGTAGAGGGCACACAGGACGGGACCATTATAAATACCGAAAGCGGGAGCCCCTCGGACAGGTTCAGCATAAGCCGGACGCCCTCTTTGCCCATAACATTGGCGATTTCGTGCGGGTCGGCGAAAACGGCGGTAGTTCCGCGCGGAAGAACGCCCCTCGCATATTGCGGCGGCGCGACCATACTCGATTCGATATGGACGTGGGCATCGATAAGGCCGGGAACAAGATAGCCACCATTCAGTTCGACGATTTCCTTACCTTCGTATTCGCCAATCCCAGCAATCCTATCGCCCATAATAGCGACATCTGCTTCGTATATCTCGCCTGAGAGGATATTTACAATATTTGCGCCTTTCAGGACGATATCGGCGGGGCACTCGCCGCGCGCGGTCTTTATAAATCTCGTAAGCTCTTCGGTATTCATTAGACCTCCGGAAAACGATTGTTAAACCCTCGAAAAGGTTCGATAAAAACTGTTGAAACGGTTAGAGTTATCTCGGTATCGTTCGATACACCCGCGACCGGGTCCATGGGTTATCTGTTATTTGGCTATGTATAAATCGTTTTCTAAAATGTATTTTCGCACGTTATCTGGAACCAGATACCTTATGGATTTACCCGCGCGAACCATCTCGCGAATACGCGAAGCGGAAATATCGACTAACGGGCAATCTATTATTCGGACGTTTGCGAGGACCTCCGTGTCGGCGTCTGTTTTATCGAAACCGGGCCGCAATGCGACATCGATTTCCGCCAAACCCCAGAGCTTGCGATAGTCCCGCCAGGATGTAAATTCTATCAACGAATCTCCGCCGATAAGAAGGTGCTATTCATCTTCGGGGTATTTCCCGCGGAAATATTCGAGAAGGAAAACCGTCCACGGCGGCTGGCTTTCGGAAAACTCGATATCGGAGACCTCGAACCGATTATTGTCGTTAATCGCGAGTTCGACCATCGCGAGTCTATGCTTCGGGTCTGACAATTCACCCATTTTCTTATGTGGCGGAACTCTCGCTGGGACCCAGGTTACGATATCCAGACCGAGATTTTGTATGAAATTCTCGGCGATAACAAGATGCGCGGTATGAGGTGGGTCGAAACT
>QNEE01000056.1 GCA_003645085.1 bacterium
CTATCGAGTTTATTATTTATTGGTATTTATATTAAATTTATATATATTATTATTGTTATGAACGCAGAATTCGTATTGAAACAGCCGATAATTGCGATTGCCCTTTTTGTCGTTTTGTCCATCTCTGTTTTTGCCGGGTGGGAGAAAGCCTATGGCTCGGGCGTAGGAAACTCTGTCGAACAAACTACGGACGGCGGCTATATCGTTGTCGGGTATACACCCGAAACCGACCGCGATATCTATCTTATCAAAACGAATGCCGAAGGCGATTCGATTTGGTCTCGGAGGTTCGGCGGCTATGACAGGGATATCGGTTGCTCGGTTGCGCAGACACCGGACAGCGGCTATATCATAGCCGGATATTCCCGTTCCTTCGGTGCGGGCGATTACGATGTGTGGCTTCTCAAGACCGACGCCGCCGGCGATACTTTATGGACTCGATTATACGGAGGGGACGGGAACGATATCGGCAATTGTGTTGTACCGACTTTCGACGGCGGATACGCGGTTATCGGCTGGACGCCGGAAAACGAAGGAGATTTTTATATAATTAGAACCGACTCGGCAGGAGATACCCTCTGGACGAAAACCTACGGCGGAAGTAATTATGATTGCGGTTCCTCTATCGTTCAGACATCCGACAGCGGCTTTATTATGGTCGGCGAGACGATGGATTTCGGCGGCGCCGATAGCGCTATGCTGGCAATCAAAACGGATGCCGAAGGCGAGGTAATATGGACGAAAACCTACGGGGGCGACCGTTGGGATTGGGGAACCTCCGTAGCGCAAACGTCCGATGGCGGGTATATTTTTTCGGGATTCACATACTCTTTTGGCATAGACCCCGGACTGTATCTCGTCAAAACCGATTCGGCCGGCGATACTGTATGGACGCGCAAGTTCTCCGGTTCGGCGCCGGGAATGGGGGAATCGGTGACGCAGACGTTAGATGGAGGATATGTAATAGTCGGCTCGAAACGCGATTCTATTATGAGCGACCTCGATATATATCTCGTCAAAACAGATTCTGACGGCGACACGATGTGGACACGAACGCTCGGAGGCAGTGAAGACGACCAGGGTTTTTCCGTAAGGCAAACCTCCGAAGGCGGGTTCGTTATAACCGGATTGTCGGAATCTCTCGGAGGATACGCCTCGCACGTTTATCTCGCAAATACCGATTCTATGGGATTTATTCCGCCGCGTGATTACCATAATATCGTTACCGGTTGGAACCTACTTTCTTATCCGTATAACGATACGACCGCAACGGACGAGTTGTATCCGTTTGCGGCTCCGATGATTTTCGGCTACAGCGCCGAAGCCGGTTATTATTATCTCACCGAGGTTTTTCCCGGCATTGGATTCTGGGTATTATCACGGGAGGACACGATGCTCGTGTGGACGCCGCCCGGTGCCGCTTCCGTATCGGATACCCTTCTTCCCGGATGGAACCTTATAGGCACAGCCGACCATCCAGTTTCGGTAAGCGCTATCTCGACGAACCCGCCCTCCTTACTTATGCTAAACCCGTTCGGCTGGAATCCGTCTATAAACGCATACGAATGCCCCGACACGTTATATCCCGGCTGCGGTTACTGGGTGCTTTCGAGGGATTACGGGAGAATCACGGTTGGTCCGTAATTTTTTTATCGATATAGAAAAATAAAATAAGCATAAACAACGATTGTGAATCTAACAAAATAGAGAATTTTGTCATTTCGACCCGTAGGGAAGAAATCTCAAATCGTTGTTATTCAAAAAGATTTCTCGTCGCTAGCGCTCCTCGCGATGACGAATTATTCGTCTATTTTACAGAATTCATCATACCGATTAGTAAAGGAGAACAACAGTGAGAAACGCGCTATCTTTCATCTTGTTTGTATTTTTCGTCGTTGCGGTTTGCGGTTCTGTTTTTGCGGGTATCGATACCCGTGTTGGAGATATTAACGAGCCTGTCGTCTCGGCTTTTTCCATAGAATACGATATCGAGAATCTGATATTTGCCCGCGGCTCGCTTTCCGGAACGGTATATCCGTATCTGCCGGGATTAAAACCGTCCGGCAAATCCGGCGCGCCGATGCTTCCAATGGAAACCCATAAAATCGTCCTCCACGGAAAATGGAATATAGCAGGTGTCGGCGTTCGAAACATCCACCGCGAGACGATACCCGGCAGTTACGACATAGTCCCGAACGCGAAACCTCTGCCGTTACGCAGGTATCCAGTGCACGTCGACGGCGATTGTGTCCCCGACCCGGCTATATACGACAAAGACGACTATTTCCCCGGCGGGTGGCTCGGCTATATTTCCGGCTACGACGGTGAAAACACACTTATTTTTATCAGGATATATCCGATTCAGTATAATCCCGTCTCCGGTTCGCTCGAATTTCTTGTTTCGGGAGATATCGAAATTTACGGTAGTCGTATGGAAACCGGAATTCGCGAAAGGCTGACTGTTACCGACGCCGCGAATATCATAATAACAACCGGCGAATTTGAATCGGTCGCCGAGTATTTAAGAGACGCACACGAATTATGGGGCACAAGCACGGCGATAGTTTATTCCGACTCGATACGCTCGGCCTATTCACCCGCGCCCGGACCGGTCGAGTTTATCGGTTACGCACACGATACGCTACGCCCCGGATTCCTCAGCACTTACGATTACGACCTCGCACTCAGGATAATAGCTTTCTTGCGGGATGAATCCGCTCACCCCGAACTGCAGAGCGTTACTATTCTCGGGGACGCTTCCGATATTCCGCCGAGCTATTATGCCGCGTTCGGTTATGCCGGTTTCGAGGAGTGGGGCAAATATATTCCCACCGACGCTTTCTACGCCTCTCCGGATTACGATTTTATCCCGAATTACGCCGTCGGTCGTCTCGCGGTTGGAGACGCTACCGATGCTGCACGGGCGGTGCAGAAGATTATCGATACAGAAATAGATGCAACGAGCGCCTGGTTCGAGAACGCCTATTTTACCGGCGGAAGCCCCTGGGCAGGAACATATTACGAAAGCGAGATATATATAACCAGTATCCATAATGCCGGATTCTGCGACGCGTTAAATTCGGTGCGTTCGTATTGCTCGGAGGGCGGGTTCACATATTCCGACTGGACCTCGGCGTGGTGGAGCGGTAGTTACGGTATTTTCTGGATTCTCGCGCACGGTTCGGGGTATATTTTCGCTTTCGACGATTGGTCGGAACCGGATTTCGGCGTAACGGAATTCACCACCGGTTCGATGATGTCGCCGTATCCGATACTTTTCGGCGGGAATTGCTCTAACGGGATTTACGATGAGGACATTATTTCGGATATCGGCTCCGACCCGACATTCGCCGAGGCGTTTATTCGAGGTCCCGGCGGCGGGAGTATGCTGATAGCCTCCTCCCGCGTCGCTTATGGATACACCGGCTATCCGATTGTAGGTTACGAAACGGATATCAATCAGCAAAGGTATTTACCGGAGTTCGGCTATCGTATGATGGAGGCGATAGCAGAATCCCCATCGGATTGCGGGGAACTTTTCAAAAAAACGACGACTTATTTCGTCGAACACGGCGAAATGCTCGAGGATACTACTACACTGTTGACCTATTTCGAGATGATAATGCACGGCGACCCGGTTATGCCGTTACCGGAGATAGATACGCACCCGGTGCATAACCCGTGCCCCTCTTTCGAGTTCGATACCCATCTCGACGGCGTAACCTCGGAGGGCGCACCCGTTTTCCATATAGATTCCGGTTTCGTGCGAATATGCGTCGATAGCGGACTTGCGCCTATTTACGCGAAAGCGCTTCGAGCCTCGGCCGAGTCCCCGATATACCTAACCGAAACGATTACGGGCGACGAATACGATTTCCCGGTCCCGGAAGGTCCGCAATACACGAGTCTTCGAATAGAATCCTCCGACGGCAAAGCACGATGGCTCTATTTCCTTACAAGCGACGCCGAGCTGGTTCCCGATGGTAAAGTTACCGACTGGGAAGACGCCGATATTGCGCCGGGCGCTACAGACCCCGACGATTTCGCGGAAAATTATCTCGAACTGACCGACCTTTACGGCTATATCGACGGCGAATATCTATTCATTGGATTTCCGTTTTTCGAAACGGGCGATACTATCAATAGGGGTTATACTATCTGTATCGACAGCCGCACCGGCGGCAGCGCGTATAACGCTGACTACGGCGATGCGGCGTGGACGTTCGTCAATTTTCCAGCGCGCGCACCGGACTACGAAATAGTCGTTAACATCTATTATAATTCGTATCGCGGATACCCGTATGCCTCCGTTCATTTTTACGAATATAGCGATTTAGACGAATGGTGGATGTGGCGAAGCGTCGCCAGATTGAACTCCTGTGCGACAGTGAACACGGATTCTGGATTTGTCGAGGTAAGCCTCGACCTCGATTCAATCGGCTTCGACGACGAGGTCGCGGTGCTCGTGTATTCGTTCCCCATTAAAAGTGGAAGTTGGGAAGATTACCCGTCACAGGACGCAACGCCGTTCAACTCCGGTAGTCATAACTCGATTATCTTTACCAGCACACCCAATGTGCTGACCGAATGGCTGGTTCTCAGGGATGAGAATATCGAGGAATCCGGAACCGCGAAACCCAAAGCTCTATCTCTGTCGGTTTTCCCGAATCCGTTCAACGAAAACGTAGCGATATTCGTAAATATTCCTAAAAGCGGCGACCTTAAGCTGGAGGTTTTCGATATATCGGGTAAGCTTGTATGGTCGAAAAGCAGTAAATATTCGTCGGGCACGACGCGGATTATCTGGGACGGAAGAACCGCCACAGGCGATGAACTCCCGAGTGGAACATATCTGACGCGGGCTACACTCGCTAAGAAAACAACGATTGGCAAGGTTACGCTTATAAAATAAGAGTGGTCTCTATACGAGCATTATAGCCCGACCCGGATTAACACGTTTTATCGATATGGCAATGTCCGGCTAATTATAAAACCTGAACCTAATCGCGAGAATAAGATGAAAAACTGCTTGCAAATCGCTTATATAATCGCATTAGCATTTACGACAGTGGGCGGCGATGACGGTTTTGTCCGTTTGGAAATCGGCAAGCGCGTCAGACCTGCCTTTCCAATGGCGGTAACCTATATAGTTAAACAGGACGGAACTGGGGATTACACCACTATTCAGGCCGCAGTCGACGCCGTTCCCACCACTCTCGATGACGATTATATTATCGAGGTGCAGGATAATAATACCTATTCCGAGAAGGTCGAAATATTCAAGCTTAACCCGGTCGGAAGCGGCTTCTCGGTCGAAATTCGCGCTGGAGACGGCTATAAGCCGGCAATTGACGGCACCGACTACGGCGTCCATATCAGACCGTTCGACGGCACGAACGACCTTGCCGACGTTACAATAGAAGGTTTTGAGATAATGTCCTGCACCGGTTACGGTTTAGCCGCGGAGGAGTTCGAAAGCGGAGACGAAGTTCTGAACCTGACCGTCCGGAATTGCGTTATCCACGGCACTGGCAACTATGCCGTCTATTTCAATAATGTCGACGGTTTTGTTTTCGAGAATAATATAGTCTATGATTGCACCAGCTTCTACGGCGTATATTTCTATTATTGCAGCGATTCTTCACGGTTTGCTAATAACACCGTTTATACCAATAGCTCTTTCGCGTCCGTAAATAATTACGCCTGCGACAATATGATAATAAAAAATAATATTATCTGCAATACAAGCAGCAGTTCCGGCGATTACGGTTTCTACGAAACGGGCGGTAGCTCTATTTCCGAGCATAACTATTTCTGCAGTGGTTACGGTGCGGCGGAAGGTTCCGGGTCGCCGCTCGGGTTCGGCGATGTCGAGGTTTATCTCGATGACGCCCCGCCGCTATTTTATAATACTGCTACTGGCAGCGAGGATTTCCATCTTAAATCGCAATTCGGCAGATGGGACCCGGTAGCTGGAATCTGGGTTTATACGGATACGGAAACCTCGCCTTGTATCGACAGAGGTATCGGCAGCCCGGCAAGCGAGCCTTCTCCGAACGGGAATACTATCAATCAGGGCGCTTACGGCGGGACGGTCGAGGCCTCGAAATCCCCGGCGACGACCGTTTTTGTAACCAGGGGCGCGGGACCATTCGGCAATTTCGGCGATTTTACTACTATCTGCGGCGCGTTGAACGCCATTCCGCAGACGTTGGACGACGACTATACGATAACAACGAGTTCCGACGGGCCGTTCGACGAGCAGGTCAATATTCTAAAGCTGAATCCAGCGAGTAGCGGATATTCTCTTACTATCGAATCCGGAGAGGGATACAACACTATAATCGACGGATACGACTGCGGCATCTATATTAGGCCAGCCGAAGGCACCGATGACCTGGCGAACGTTACAATCGACGGTTTCGAGATAAATTCCTGCAATACGTATGGTATTTGTGCCGAGCAGTTCGAGAGCGGCGACGAGGTTCAGGGTTTGACCGTTAAGAATTGCGTTATTCACGGCGCCGGCGACAGGGGAATCAAATTTTGCTATTGTCCGAATGCGGTTTTCAAGAATAACATTATCTATGATACAGGGGAGATGGGCGCTCATCTCGACCACTGCGATAATTGCGAGTTCGTTAATAATACGGTCTATACAAACAGCACGAATGTCGCGTCGGTATATCAGTCCCACGGTTCCGGCGTCGTTTTGAAGAACAATATTATCTGCAATACGAGCGATAACTCCGGCGACTACGGCTATTCCCGCTCTAACGGCAGCGTTCTGTCATCGTTTAACTATTTCTGCAGCGCCTACGGCCCCGGCAACGGTTCCGCCGATGCTCTCGGTATCGGCGATGTCGAGCTTGACCTCGATAGCGAATCTCCGTTATTCCATAGCGTTATTTCCGGCAACGAGGATTTCCACCTGCAATCCAGGTTCGGTAGATGGGACCCTATTGCGAGCGATTGGGATTACTCCGATTCGGAAACGTCGCCGTGTCTCGACTCCGGCGACCCACTCGACCTATTTTCGAACGAGCCTTCTCCTAACGGAAACAGGCTTAACCAGGGGGCTTACGGCAATACCGTCGAGGCCTCCAAATCGTCGGCGGCGCCGGGTTGCGTCGAACTTACAAAAGACGCCGTTCCTATCGGAACGTATCAGAAAATTACGACGGCGATGGCGTTTGTCCCGGGAACACTCGACGGCGATTACGTTATCACAGTGAATTCGGACAGCGTATTCGAGGAGCAGGTCGATATCATAAGGGATAATCCTGGCGGCAGCGGCTATTCGCTAACCGTCCGCGCGGGCGACGGCTATTATCCGATTATCGACGGCAAAAATAACGGCTTTAGGATTATGCCCGCGACAGCATCGGATTTGCAGCACGTAACAATCGACGGTTTCGAGATAAAATCGACTACCGGTTTCGGGATTTTCGCGACGAACGGCATTACGACCTCATACAGAACCGAATTTCTGCTTATTCGCAATTGTATTGTGTATAATACCGGAATTTCTGGCGAGATGGCCGACGATATGGGCATCCGCCTCGATTATTGCGATTCCTGCCAATTAGTCAACAATACCGTATATACAAACAGCGCAAACGTGGCTTCGGTTTGGCAATATTACGGCAATGGTGTGGTTCTTAAGAATAATATAATTTGTAATACGAGTTCTAATTCGGGGGATTTCGGCTATTCGCGTTCGAGTGGCAGCTCGACGACTTTGTTTAACTATTTTGGTAGCGCCTATAGCGGAAGTAACGGCTCCGCAGACGAGCCTGGTCTCGGCGATATCGAGATGGACCTCGGTATAGAACCGCCGCTCTTTGCCGATACGGCCTTGGGAAGCGAGGATTTTCACCTGAAATCCGAATTCGGCAGATGGGACCCGGTCGCTGGCTGGGTTATCGACGCGGAAACCTCGCCCTGCATCGATGCCGGCGACCCGGCGGACGACTATTCCACGGAACCGTCACCGAACGGCGAGAGAATTAACCAGGGCGCTTATGGCAACAGAACCGTCGCATCGAAGTCTGCGGCGAGCGCGGGAGATGTCGAACTGACGAAAGACGGCAGCCCGATAGGAACGTTCAGCCAGATAAACGCCGCTCTCGCTAATATTCCTCAGGTTCTCGACGGCGACTATGTAATCACAGTGAACTCGAATCGGACATTCCGAGAGCAGGTCGATATCATCAAGGATAACGATTTTGGAAGCGGGTATTCGCTTACCATTAGGGCCGGCGACGGTTATTTCCCGGTGATAGATGGTTTCAACCACGGATTCCGAATTAAACCGGCTACTAATACCCAGCTTCAATACGTTACAATCGATGGTTTCGAGGTTAAATCGACCACAAGTTACGGCATCTGGGGCACAACGCGTCCATCGACGAGTTTTAAGTCGCAGTATATGACAATCCGCAATTGCATTATTTACGATACCGGGACGTCTGGCGAATCGACCGACCAGATGGGTGTCAGGCTCGATTATTGCGATTTTTGCGAATTTGTCAACAATACGGTTTATACCTATAGCGATAATGTCGCCTCGGTCTGGCAAAATTACGGCAACAGTGTAGTTTTGAGAAATAATATAATCTGCAACACGAGCAACAGTTCTATCGATTACGGCTATTCGCGGTCGAACGGAAGCTCCACGACCTCGTTTAATTATTTCTGTAGCGCATATAGTGCGGACAACGGTTGCAATCAAGCTCTCGGCACCGGCGATACCGAATGGGATATCGACGATAACCCGCCGCTTTTTAATTGCGTTTTGCCCGATAGCGAGGATTTTCATTTGCTATCGACCGGAGGCCGCTGGGACCCGATAATGGCCGATTGGGCTTTCGATACCCTCGACTCGCCCTGTATCGATATGGGCGACACGGCGGACGACTACTCGCTAGAACCGCTTCCGAACGGCGGCAGGATAAATCAGGGCGGTTACGGCAACACGGTTCAGGCCTCGAAAACCGGGTTGCCAAATATCGCCGTTTCCGTCGAACCGGATAGCTGGTTCGTCGATATAGAAACCCGTGGAGATACGGTTGTTAGCGACACTTCGAACGATTTTACGGTCGCGAACATAGGAGCCTCGGCGATAGATATAGGTATGTTCTGCGACAGCGTCGAGTTTTTCACGCTTATCGACTCGTTATGTTACGGCTGTTTCGGTTTGTGGGGGATACTCAACGACCTTGCCGAACCGCCTGTAATAACCGATTTCGATTCGCTGGACTTTTTCACGCACGTTTTGCGCTGGGCAGACCCCGATACGTTCGGTCCCGGTGGTAGAAATATCCCGGCGACGGGCGATAGTATCGAAACGCTCTGGTTCAGGTTCGATTCACCCGCGTCCTATCCCGTAGATTCGATGATTATCCGGGTAATGGTTCGCGCGAGAGAGCATCTGCCGTGAGAGGCAAGTTCGATTCGCGTTTCTTAACATCCTATATCCTATCAAACGTATCAATCTTTATAGTAAAAAGGCGAATATTTCGGCGCCGACATTTATCTTATCCGGGCGGATACGGGCGTCTTTTTTCGCGGTATAATTTTGCCGCTACTGGTGCGGATAGCATATTTTTTATCTACAACGCGCCGAAATCGGGGTCGTTTATCGACGAGTTGTCCGAGTCGGGGCGAATAATAGCGACCTCGACCGATTCGTCTTTGTCCTCGTGGATTTTCGGGAGTATATTCTTTCCGTATCTAATATTCAACAAGCTTGCTGTCGGTCGGAGTTTCGCGGAGGCTTTCAATTTCGCCGCCGCGGTAATCGGAATCGTTATGGGGGATTCATACCAGATACCTATGCTCGATAACAACGGCGACGGCGTATGGCATACCGACCCGCTACCCGCCGGTGGCGACGGTTCGCTTGCGGCGGCTATCAAATGGGATACCGGTTCGAGAGCGCCGTTTGAAACGCCTGTTATCACGCTATTCTCGGTCGATACCGTAAGCTCCCCGGATTCAATCTTTTTCCATATCGAGACTTCAGTAGAGGTGGAAAGCTGTTGGGTCTATTAGCTCCGCCGGGATAAGACCTACGAGGTTGCGGGCGTTATATTTGAGGGGATATACGAAAGTAAGCAGTTACCCTCGCGTTTCGAGGTCCTCGTTAAGCCGAACCGGTTTAACGCGTCGGTTGTTATAACATGTCGGGGCGTCGGCGCGACCGGACGGTCGCAAGGGCAGGCCGAAATAGAGATTTTCGATATAACCGGTCGACTTGTAGCCGGCCTGCCCTTTACCCGCACCGAATCCGGTGGAGATACAGATTATTGTAAAAATAGCGGCGTGGATTCGGTGCGGGAGCCGACGCCCCTGATGTGGACACCCGAAAAATCCGTCGGGTCAGGTGTTTATATAGTTCGTGCGACTTTGGGCAAAAAATCGATTACAAAACGGGTTGTATATCTGAAATAAAAAGCCGCGCTATTTTATGCAATACGAAGGGCGACCCGAAGGTCGCCCGTTGTTTTTAGTTTGAAAAGCCGGCGTCCGCCGGCGGTATAATGGTTAAGGCGTAGCCAGCAATGCGGCTTCGAGCATCGAGGTAGTCTGCTTGTATTTAAACCCGAGTTGCTCCATAGCGCCGGAGGGGCAGCTGCAGGCGCAGTTCCCGCAACCTTTACAAAGCGCGATATTGACATGCGAAACCTTCCTGCCGTCTTTGATTATCACTGTCGGGGCGGTATAAGGACAGACCATCTCGCATACACCGCAGCCCACACAGACCTCCTCGTTGACCGACGCTACAATCGATTCCGCCGAGTATTTATCCGAAGATATAATAGTGCAAGCGCGCGCGGCGGCAGCCATCGCCTGAGAAATAGACTCATCGATAGTTTTAGGCGCGTGTGCTAATCCCGCGAGAAAAATGCCCTCCGTCGCAAAATCCACCGGACGCAACTTTACGTGAGCCTCGAGGAAAAAACCGTCGCTATTGAGCGGGGTTTTAAGCATCCGGGAAATATCTACAGCTTCGCCGCGCGGGACAATCGCAGGCGCCAGAACCAGCAGGTCCGGGTCGAGTCGAACCTTCTGACCCAGAATAGGGTCTGAAGTAGTAACCGAAAGGACACCATCCGAACTCGTAACCTCCGGTTTATCGTCTTTATCGTAGCGGAGGAATATAATCCCGGCATTGCGCGCTTTCTGGTAATACTCCTCCCAAGAACCGTAACTCCTGATATCCCGATAGAGAATGTAAATCTGTGTTTTCGGATTAAGTTCGGCCAATTTTATAGCGTTTTTTATAGCCTCGGTGCAGCAAACACGCGAGCACCACGGGCGTTTATCGTCCCGCGAACCGACGCACTGTATCATAACGACGGTTTTCAGCTTCCGGAAATACTTTGCATCTTCCTCGAATAACCGCCTTTCGAGTTCCCGCTGGGTGATAACTTTATCGTTTTCACCGTAAAGATATTCCGTCGGCGTAGATTCCTCCGCGCCTGTGGCAACTACCGCGATTCCGTGTTCAATCTCGAAATTATCGGCGTTTTTGGGTTTTATCATAGTTTTATAATTCCCGATATAGCCCTCGAAATTGTCGATTGTCGCGTTCTTATAGACCGTTATCTTCGGGTTCGCTTCAACCTCCGCGATTAGCGATTCCAGAAATTCGCGGACGTTTTCCCCCGATGGGGTATGGTATATATGTTTCAGGTTTCCGCCAAGTTCGGCCTCTTTTTCTACAATGGTAACGTCGTAGCCCTGACCTGCAATCGAAAGCGCCGAGACCATTCCCGCAAGGCCTCCGCCGATAACCAACCCGCTTTGATTAACATCGAGCGTTACAGTCGGTAGCGGTTCTAAAAGCGCCGATTTCGCGACAGCCATCCTGACGAGATACTTCGCTTTTTGCGTCGCGGCTGCGTGGTCATCCCGATGAACCCAGGAGCACTGGTCGCGGATATTCGCCATCTCGAACAATCGCGGATTTAACCCGGACTCTCTCAAAGTCTCCTGAAAAAGCGGCTCGTGCGTTCTCGGGGTGCACGAGGCCACGACCACCCGGTTCAAACCGTGTTCCGCAATCATCTCCTTGATTTTTTCCTGCGTATCCTGAGAGCAGGTGAAAAGGTTATCCTCGGCATAGGCCACATTCGGTAATGTTTTGGCGTATTCGACAACCGATGGAACATCGACCACGCTCCCGATGTTGATACCACAATGACACACGAACACCCCTATCCTGGGCGGCTCGGCGCTTACATCTCTTTCCGGCGGATAAACCTTCGGGACGATTGCCGTGCCGCGAACATCGGCGAGTATACTCTCTGCACCGGCAACCGCACCCGAGGCCTGCATTACCGTTTCCGGGATATCTTTCGGACTGGAGGCCGGACCACAGACAAAAACGCCTGGGCGCGTCGTTTCGACCGGACCGAAACCGGAGGTTCTAAAGAAACCGTTTCTATCGAGCCTAATACCCAGCCTATCCGCAAGTGCGCCGTAGGTTTCGTTTGCCTCGAAACCGACCGAAAGAACGACCATATCGAATTCCTCCGCAATTTGCCTTCCGCTATCTTCGGTCGTATAATAGACCATCAAATTACCGGTCTCTGGCAATTCCACAACCTTGCCGACCCGTGAACGGACGAACCGCACATTATACTCGTTTTTCGCGCGTTCGTAATAGGCGTCGAAATCCTTGCCGTAAGCGCGTATATCCATATAGAAAATCGTCGGCTCGATTTCGCTAACGTGCTCCTTCGAGATAACCGCTTCCTTAATAGCATACATACAGCAAACCGACGAACAATACTTCTTGTTCTCGATTTCATCCCTGCTGCCGACGCACTGTATCCACGCTATACGTTTGGGCGTTGTCCCATCCGAAGGGCGTTGGACATGCCCCGCGAACGGTCCGGATGCCGCGAGAATGCGCTCGAACTGAATGCTCGTAACGACATTCGCATATCGCCCGTAACCGAATTCGTATTTATGCGACGGGTCATATTTTTTAGCGCCTGTCGCCAAAATTACTGCGCCGACATCGATATCAAAATACTCTCCGACCATCGAATGGACTACGGCGTCCGCTTCGCAGGCTCTTTCGCATTCGAGACATTCGGAACAAAGCCCGCATTCGAGACATCTTTCCGCCTCGGCTATCGCTTGCTCCTCGGAGAAACCGAGCTCGAATTCCCTGAACGTAGTGAGCCGCTCCTCGAGCGGGATAGTCGGCATCTTCGCCCTCGGTTTCTTCTCGACAAACTCCGGCAGTTCCTTTAACGGCAATTCTTCCGGCGGTTCACCTCGACCTTCTTTTATATCTTCACCATCCAGAAACCTGACTATCGATATCGCCGCTTCGTTGCCATGCTTAACCGCTTCGACAATGGACGCCGGTCCGGAAACCACGTCCCCGCCGGCAAAAACTCCGGGAACGCTGGTTTCGAGACTGATAGGGTCGGCCTCGATAATCCCGCGATTGGATTTGAGGGCGTCGAAACCCTCGAGATTAGAACGCTGACCGATAGCGATTATAACCGTGTCTGCGGAGATGGTATCGGTTTTTTCCTTTTCGTTATAAACCGGCGCGAAACTCCCATCCTCTTTATAAACCTCCGTGCAGCGAACCGTTTCGACTCCTGTTGCGCGCCCTTTTTCGACAATAATCTTTTTCGGGCCGAGACGGTCGAATATAGTTATGCCCTCTTCTTCCGCCTCTTCGATTTCCCACCAATGTGCGGGCATCCTGTCTTTCGACTCGAGGTCGCGCGTCTCGAGACACATCAAAACGACTTTATCCGCGCCGAGTCGAACGGCCGTTCTGGCGCAGTCCATACCGACATTGCCGCCGCCAATCACAAGGATATTCTTGCCGAAACCTTCGACCTTACCGTCTTTTTTCGCCTGACGTAGGAAATCGAGACCCAATAAAACACCCTGCGATTCATCGAACTCCGGGAAAAGCCGCGCCGGCTCCTGAAAACCGATAGCCAAGAAAAGCGCATCATGCCGCTTTTTTAGCTCGTCGAGAGTAACATCCTTGCCTACCATCGTTCCCATCTGTAGTTCGATACCAGAAGCGATTATCCGTTCGATATCCTGCATAGCGATATCTTTCGGAATGCGATATGACGGCAGGCAGGATATAAGCATCCCGCCCGGTTCGTCGGCTGCGTCGTAGACTGTAACTCGATATCCGAG
>QNEE01000057.1 GCA_003645085.1 bacterium
GTCCACGATACCGCGTAAGGCTGTAGAGGCAACGTATCCGGTATCTCGCCGTTCTCGGCGATATAGGCGTGAACACGCGTTTCTTCCGCCGGGAAAAAACCTTCGTATATCTTCCCCGACAGGCTGAAGGAGTCCAGAGCCGCGCCGGTGCTGAAAGCGATATTAATCGCCCTTTTGAGCGCATTATTGCGAAGGTCTTTAAGCCCGGTCGATATCGAAATCCGATAGGTCGTATTGGGCGTTAATGGCGCGTGGTCTATAACGATGCGTTTCCCCTTAAATTTGATTTTTGTGTTTTCGACTGGCGGGAGAAGAACAACCGCTCCCGTCGTCTTTTTGATATACTCGTTAAAACGAATCTCAATACGGGTATCCAGCGCGACATCTGTAGTTCCCGCTGCCGGAATAGTATAGATAATTTTCGGGGGTGATTTATCCTCGGGACCGCCCGGAGGCGCCTGTATTCGCGCGCAGGAAAACAGAAATATAATGCAAAAGGCCAGAGTCGTTTGCCGTAGGATTTCGGTAATGTTTGCTTTACGCATCGAACCGGCCTACAGCATACTTACACTGCGGAGTTTCTCGACGATAGGCGGCAGGACTCTGAGGACGTATTCGATATCCTCCTCGGTGTTTTCCCGTCCCAGGCTAAAACGCAAACTGCTATGCGCCCGAACGGGGTCGCAGTGCATCGCGGTTAAAACGTGGCTCGCTTCGAGTGTTTCGCTAGTGCAGGCCGAACCGCTGCTGGCGGCTATTCCCTGCATATCGAGAGAGATTAGCAGGCTCTCCCCCTCGATTTTGTCGAAGCTGATGTTTAAAAGTCCCGGGAGTCGATTTTTTTCCGGGCCGTTTAACTCGACGCCATCGATTGCGTCCCGAAGTCCCCGGTAAAACATATCGGCTAACTCGGCTTGCCGGCGAGGTTCTCTGTCGAGGTCGGCTACGGCGAGTTCGAGCGCTTTCGCGAAACCGATAATCCCCGGGATGTTTTCGGTGCCGGCTCTCTTCCCGGACTCATGCGAACCGCCGTGAACAAAATTAACCAGCCGGTGCTGTGCGGATTTCCGCATATAGCATATACCGACCCCTTTGGGTCCGTAGAATTTGTGTCCACTAGAGGCGAGAAAATCGATACCCAGTTCCTCGACATCCACCGGGATTTTTCCGAAAGATTGAACGGCATCGGTATGGAACGGTATTTCCCTCTCGCGGGCGATATCCGCAAGCACCCTTATCGGCTCGATAGTGCCGACCTCGTTGTTGGTCATCATAACGCTTATCAATATAGTGTCGTCGCGGATAGCCTCGCGGAGTGTATCAGGGGAGACGAAACCGTATCCATCGACATCGAGATAAGTCGCGTCGAAACCGAGTTTCTCCATAAAGCCGACAGCTTCGAGAACGGCGTGGTGCTCAATCTTCGAGGTTATGATATGACCGCGTTTCTCGATATTCTTAAACCCGACCCCCTTAATAACCATATTGTCGCTCTCGGTTCCGCCGGATGTAAAAAAGACCTCTTCGGATTCCGCACCGATTAGTTTCGCGACGCGGTCCCGGGCTTCCTCGACAGCCGCGCGTGTCCACTGTCCAAACTGGTGCAGGCTCGACGGATTGCCGAACTGCTCGGTGAAAAAAGGCAGCATCGCCTCGACAACCTCGGGTCTGGTCGGGGTAGTCGCCGAATGGTCCATATAAACCTTACGCATCGTTCCTCCTTGAAAGCTACTCAAGAAAATAGTGCAAACGAACGATAAGTCAATAATAAATATCGCGAAGAAATTCGCGAAATCTTTAATCGCAAGTTTTATCCGAAACTGTTGTTATTCTCTGCAAAAGGAATCAATGAAACGTCTGGTAAGCCTGTGCCAATATTGCCAATCTTAAGACTCCCTTCATTCCTCTGGTATCACCTTGGACTCCACTATATCGCTGGCGCGAGGGAGGTCTTCGGGGTATTCGGGGGGAATCCGTGCGCCCGCTATAATGTATTCAGTTTTCCTTATAAGGGCTTCGCACGGAGCGTGCCAGCGAGATTTTTTTAGTCGAGGAGTATTTTACCTCTTTTAATACTATGAAAAAAGGCGGCCATAAGACCGCCTTAGTTCTTTTCGCCTCGATAGGTTCTTACTTCTTAACCTGATTTTTGAGGTTCTTACCCGGTTTGAACTTGGCAACCCTTGTAGCCGGAATCGTAATAGGTTTTCCGGTTTGCGGGTTACGGCCGGTGCGCTTCGAGCGCTTGCTGGTCGTGAAGGTGCCGAAGCCCACGAAGGTGATTTTGTCGCCCTTCTTGAGCGTCTTGGTGATGGTGTCCAGCGTAGCCTTGAGCGTCTTGTTGACCTGAGCCTTGCTCTGGCCGGTCTGAGAAGCAACCTTGGCGACAAATTCGTCCTTTGTCATCTTGTGCCTCCTTCTTGGTTAATGGTTTGTGGTTTCATTGTCAAAACCGCACTACACGCCTGTTTGAAACCCAAAGTAGGGTGCGGGCGTTATCTTGTCAAGCTTTTTTTTTATTTTTTTTAAAAAACTTTCCCTTTTTATGCGGGTTTGCACGGGACAAAGGGAACGCAAAATATTACTATTTTGTGGTAATATAAAAACCGTGTTCTCTATAACACTATATGTAACAATAGAATACGGGTATCGATGATTCCGCGATTAGCAATAAACGCCGATATAGCGGTCATTCAAAAACCCACCAAAAAAAATCTCGGGAAATCGTCTCGCCTCACCGCACATTCCCGCGCGTGCCCTCGATTTTGATGTCCGGGATATTTTTAATATTTATCCTGAAGTGCCAACCCTGGCGGTATCCGGAAGGAACCCAGATAAATGTGGCCTCCCAACAACCGAGGTCGCGCCATATTGAAAACTCCTCGCTTACCGTATTTCCAGCCTCGATATCGTAGTAATGCGTATAGTCCACGCGCCAGTTACGTGTAATAAATACACTGGCCCGTCCCTTAAGCCAGTGTGTCATCGATGAATACCCACCACTCCGCGATTCCGATAAATAATGCGAAAGGCTCAGATTATAACTTCTTTCTATTCCTGTTAGCGTATCACCGTATTCGATATTGCCCCGGTGCGAAAATTCCGTGGTCAGGTTCCGCGAGATAAGCCTGAAGGTAGAAATCTCGTCGCCCGTTTCGGTATATAGAGAATGCGTGAACCCGGCGGTCATCGAAAGCCAGTTGAAAGGCGAGGTTCTTATACTTGTCGACAAGTCGGACAAGGGGCGCGATTCCGCCAGAAAATCGTAGCTCCCGCGTGTCGTAACGGTCGCAAGCCTGATTTTTCTTCCCGACGAGAGCGTATCGACCGCAGTCTGGATAGAGAAATCCTGTGTTAGCGAAAAACCCATACTCTTCTTTTTGCTGCTGTATCCGGGGGAAATACCGCCGAAAGAATAGAAATTACCTGCGTCCTCGAACTCCGGCGCCCATGAGAAGCTCACCGATGGAGAAACATCGTGCTTGACCGATTGAACTCCGGCGAATCCGTGGAAAGGAAATCGACCGTAGAGATTGGTATTTGCGCTGACACTCGCGCCATAGGTAAACCTAACAGGCCAGGCAACCGAATCGCGGTCTTCGTCTATTGTAACCAAATGACCGCTGGCACTCGGGTTTAATGATAAATAGGGGCCTATCGAAAACGGCATACCCACGGATTGGTCGGACTGCAGCCCTGTGTGGCGTTCCGCAGTAGTCGAATCGTCGAGACGATAATGAACGCCAAGCCCGTTGATAGATAATGAAAGGTTATGATAGAATCTGCGGTCTAGTTCGCTTTCCGGTTCAAAAAGAGGGCGCGAATATCGGCTGACACGTAGTTTCGGCAGGTATGTAGTTATCCGGCCTGAAACGAGGTTCTCGGTGCGTTCTGCGTTGAGAGAAATATTACCCCAATCGAAGCTTTGTGAATACGCAAGATTGCTGGAGAGTGTTCTCTGCATACGGTCTTGCGGGTCGTATTCGGCGTCCGACAGAAATTCCTTATCGCTCACATAGCTGGCGCGACCACTCAGCGTCGCGTTCGGCCAGAGGTATTGTAGATGGCTACCCGATACGCTCCAGCGGTCGGAGCCTGTAGTCTCGAGGAATTCCGTATGCCTCTCGAACTCATAGCTCGCAGACAGATTACCCTTAAGCTTATATCGTAATGAGTAATTGGTTTTTCCGCGGAAAACCCACCCGGACTCCTCGTTGAAATCGAAACCCGCCTGACAGTCCCAGTAATCGCTGGCAGCCCAATAATATCCGACATTTCTGACAAACCTTTCCCCTTTCTGAAACTGGCCGATATCTAATGTTAACAGACCCGACCGGCGGCCCGATTCGACAGGGAAAACGAAAAACGGTATCGCAAAAACGGGCAATCTGCTTATATATAGGACTATATTCCGCGCGACTGCTTTATCCCTGGGAATCAGTTTCATCCGGTCGCTTTTGAAATGGGTGCGTGCGGTCTCGCATTCGCACGGTATAAAATCGGAGTTGGCGACATACAGCGTTTCGCCTCTTGCTTTATGGACCAGCCGTCCGTGGAAAAAACCCATATCGAGTTCGGTGCTGATAGCGAGCATCCGCCCACGTCCGGTTTCGATATTATAGACTATTTTTCGTCCCTCCATCGTTTGCTTGCTGTCCATCAGAACGGGGTAGTCGAAAACACTGTCCTCCTCTACCGAGGGTTCGGCTTTCAGGACTTTCGTATCGATGTCGTATATTATATTGCCCGCGTCGAGGCCGAGGTCGCCGTAACGGAGCCGTCCGCTACCCTGAATAGCGACGGTTTCGCGGGCTCGCGAGAGCGACATATAATCCCCATCGTAGAATAACGTTTCGGTAGAAGCGACCGTGCGAGCAGAATCCGCATTCAGATGTTCGACGATATACATCCCTTCCGCGTTTCTATGGACCTCGACGCTGTCCATAGAATTATCGACAAACCAGACGACAATGCTATCTCCGCTTGTAGTATTATTCTCGCGGCGGAGAGAATCATCCGGCCAAGGGTAATAGTTTGCGGTGGCTTCCCTGATGAGATGAGCTAGACTCAATTTGTTATTATCGAACTCGAAAACCATCTCGCGGGCGGTGAATTCACTTTCCGTTAGTGTCCCGAAACTATCCTCGGGCGGGTGCCAGAAGCCCATCGGCGGGATGTCTTCCATTTGCGAGCCATAGACGAATAGGCGGTCGAGTTCGCCCCTTTTCAATTCGAGAATCATCCGATTACCGACCAGGCGGTTCGTGCCCTGACTCAGAACGGGATTACCGGATAGTATTATCCTGCCGGCATTGCGGAAATAAGCGATACTATCTGCGGTAACACGCGTATCCTCCTGCCGAACTACTACATTACTATATGCGCGAATTTCGTCGCGGTTCGGATAGAAAATCAGTGAATCGGAATTAATATAGGTAACCGGTTTCGAGGTGTCCTGTTCCGTGATAACCACAAATACCGAATCTATCGCGGTGCCTTTATCCGGTCGGATTTCATAGATTAAAATATGCGCATCGAGGTCGACCAGCGTGCTGTCGATTGTATCTATACTCGTCAGGTGTGGCTCGATTTTCATTTCCAAACGCTCGACGATACCGTCATAAGTTCCATGTCCGCCGGTTACGATTAACGTGGAATCGATGCGCTCGAATCGGACATTGCCTATGCCGACAGCGAATCTATCGTCACGGCGGTAGAAAAGCGTATCCGTATATATCCGCTGGAGTGTATCCGACAGAACGACGTTCCCAACAAACTTAACGCGACCCGCCTTTTTATCCCAATCGGCAAAGCCGCTTCGGAGAATACGGTTCTCGTGGACTATCCTGATATTGCCGTAAAGCTTGATACGCGTGTGTTCGCCGGACAGGTCGGTTACCATCCGGTCGGCGTGTCGGAGAATAATATCCGCCGCAGGCAAGGTCGCGGCCAGTAAAGCAAATGTTATGTAAATCCTAATCCACACGGTATTAAAATAATCCGAGTTTATGAAGAGTCAACAATAACGTTTAGAGGGATTCCCTGAAAAATTATAATTCCTCTTATCCAGTTTTCGGTTACCTTTTACCGGTGCCCAAAGAGAATAAGCCCTCGATTTTAACTATGGGTAACGGAACACGGCCACATTCGGGACGCTACGAACTCATTTCGGTCGCTGGCGCGAGGGAGATATGGCTGGCGCAATACTCGCGCCCGAAATTATGTTTTTAAAATACCAATCGGGCGTAGCGAGTAGTGTGCCAGCCACAGGGTGGATGGGAGATTCCGCACTCGGTAACAACATATTTCGCAACCGATACTATATTTTCTAAAGGAGATTTATCGTCCTTTATTTATTGCAAACGAGTTTATTTTCGATATAATAATAACCGATATGGCTACTGGAAAAGATAACATAATATCGGAAAAAGAGCGACAGCTAATAGCCCTTTTCGATACGGTGGCGAGGATTACTACCGCGGAAACTCTGACCGACCAGCTTAACGAGGTCGCGGAGGGCGTCCGTGCCGCCGGGCTTTATCGTCGCGCGATAATTACGATATTCGGCGCCGAATATGAACGAATCGGTGTCGGTTACGCTGGCCTTACTGACGAAGACATCATTATCCACAAAAGCAAACCTCCTACTCCAAAAGAGCTATGGCGGGAGGTCTTTACCGAGAAATACAGGGTGGGTAGTTCGTATTATATTCCTCACGGAGACCCCCTCAATATAATGATGAGCGGGGTGGAGAGCCATACACCGGAGAAAAGCTTCGTCGGATGGCACCCCTCGGATATGCTGTTTATCCCGCTGATAAGTTTTGATGGCGAGATTATCGGCGTGATGAGCGTCGACGACCCGTTCGACCGATGCCGGCCGACCGCGGAATCATTACGAGTTCCTGAGCTTTTCGCGCGCGAAGCCGCGATTCTTATCGAAAGAAGCCGAATATCGCGAGAACTATCGAAAACCAAGCAGTATCTGGAGAACTTGATAGAGACCTCCGCAGACCTGATAGTAACGACCGATACTGCGGGAAAAATAGTTATTTTCAATAAAGCCGCCGAACGTATCCTCGAATACAGCGCATCAGAAATCGTAGGGCAACCCGTTACAATGATATATGCCGACGAGGCCGAAGCGCGAAAGATTATGAGACTTATGCGCGAGGGTACCGGCCGAGTCGAGTCGCTCGAGGTTATCGCAAAGGCGAAATCCGGCGAAGAATTCCCGATAAGCCTATCGGTGGCGATACTCTACGACGATAAAGGCAACGAAATAGGCACTATCGGCACATCTGAAGATTTACGCCCCATCAAAGAACTTCAAGAAAAAACAGCCGAACTCAAACGCAAAGAAGATATTCGCGCAGTGGTAGTTACGTTATCGCACAATATAAATACGTATCTTCAGGCGCTCACTACTGGCGGTCAAAATCTCGAGGAGTTGTTCCAGTCCGACGATATCGTTATAAATAATAAGGAAATCCTCGAACGCGCCGAAAACTATATGACCACGATAAAGCTTAACGCGGTCCGAATTCGCGAACTAACGAAAGGGCTTCGCAATCCGCCCGACGATTTGATTATCGACGAATATCTCGAGGGCATAAAAATGCTTCGATTGCAGGACGATTTGGAGGTCAATATCGAGGCTCACGACCACGAGGCGATGAGTTTCCCCGACGAGGAGCATCTGGTTCTGGTCGCGGACGACGATAGTTCTATTCGTGAGGGTATCGCAGATTTCCTTCGTGCGCACGGTTTCGCGGTCGATACGGCATCGGACGGCTCCGAAGCAATCGAGTTGATAGAAAAAAAAGCGAAACGTTACGACGCTATTATCAGCGATATCAAAATGCCGGGTGCGAACGGCTACGAGGTTTTTATGGCCGCTCGAGAAGCCGACCCAGAACTCGAGATTATCCTTATGACCGCGTTCGGCTACGAGCCGGGGCATATAAGGGTAGAGGTCTCAAAAAAGGGACATAAAAAATGGGTGTTCAAAGAAAAGCCGTTCGATATGAATAATATACTGAATATGCTTACAGAGATAATCGAGCAGAAATACGGGTAGCTCGTCAAATATGTAGAGATTTGAAATCCCGACCGACTAATCTAAATCGACCTGTAATCCATCAATACTGATGCCGGTATATCATAAGCCTCGATACGCATAGGACATAGATATAGCCGTCATCCGCAAGGACTGCGCGGGCCTCGGCCGGAAGAGGCTGTGTGTGTGCTCTGTATGTGTTCGCCGGATTAAACGTCTCGTAGACATACAGATTCGACGCTCCGCTGACATCGGCGTCGATTACATAAGCGTAATTGCCCTCGACCGCGACACCTTTACAAATATATTGCGTCGTATCGGTAAACACTTCGATGAGACCGTGTTTGTCGAGCACAGTAAATATCCCTGTGCTGGAGAACTCATCGCTTTTACCGGCAGCGAGAAATAGATGCTCGCAAAAGTAATCCATATCGAACGCCGTCTCACCGGTCGGGTAGGTTGCCCCGAGCTGGACAAGCGAATCAGGGTCGGCGATATCGAGCCTCCAGACCTTGAAACCGGTCTCCTCACCGACAAAAAGACGTCCAGCGCCTATTGTAAGCGAATATGTCTGATAATCTGTTACTACGTCTAATTCTATAGGGTCTGAAGGGTTGGATATATCGACTATCGAAACCCCCATACCCCTGCGGCCTATAAAAGCGTAATTCCCGCAAATAGCGATTCCGCGAGCACCGCTATAGGTCAAAGTCAAGCTCGACAACTCGACCGGACTAACAGGCGAACCGATATCGAAAATTTTGAGTTTATTCTCGAAAACGCCATACACGCGATTCCCTTCAACCCCGATACCGGCGACGGCATCGTAACTCGGATTCGGGAAAGAGGAAACGAGACCGGGCAACGATGGATTCGCAACATCGACAACTTTAATATAGTTACCGTCCCCGATAAATAGGTAATTATCCTCTTTCGCAAGCCCCAGGGCGGTGCCGTTGGTGAATATATTCAGATATCCGCACGGTGTAAGAACGCCCGGGCCGGTCGAATCGGGACGAACAGCCTCGGTCGTATCGGGAACCCCGTCTGTAGTATCGGGCGGTTCGCCGTTTCCGCTATCAGGCCCACCAGAACTTGAACAGCCATAGAAAACAACAATTCCGACGGCAAACAAGGTTAATATCGCAATACAAGAGCTTGTCCCGGATAATTTTCGCATAGTTTCCCTTTCAGTATTTAAAGATATTCGCAGTTCATTTTAGGTCAAGATTTAACTTAATTGAGATTTCCAAAAAATCATAATTCTCATCACACGACCCTCGGATACCACTCTGGGCTGAAAAAGGGAATAAGCACACAGTTCTATCGGAATTCGGCTACAAATACACGGAAACGCGGGTTACTTTCGCCCGCTGGCGCGAGGGCGGTCTTTGAGATAGTGGTGGGGAATCCTTGCGTCCGATATAATGTGTTCGATAAACCTTATGAGGACTCCGCAAGGAGCGTGCCAGCGGCTATACAATGAATCGCGTTACAAAACAATACGCTCCTTTTTTAATACAAGACACCTACTATGTCCTTTTACTCAAAAAAAATTATTCTAATCCTTGCATTTTAATCCTAAAAAACATATATTAACCATAAATATTTTTCCCTAATAGAAAATCTCAATATGCCGATTAATTCGGCAAAACCAAAAGTTAGTTATGACTAAAAGACTGCTTAATACAGAAAGTCTCGCTTTAACGCTCTGGAATCTCGAACGCTGCCGCCTCAATGGAGACAACCCCGACCAGAAAGATATCGACGACGCTTTAAACTGGATAATCAAGCGCCAGAAAGAACCGGGGCGCTATGGCCTCGGGTTCGCCGCGCCCACCGAACAAGACTATATTTCGTCGAAGCTGCCGACAGGCGAGAAACTCCACTCACGGGCGGGAACAGCGCATCTTTTAGGCGAGGAAGCCTTCTGGGCACTCGCAAAATGGCGCGGCCCAGACGCTCCCGGTATAAAAGAAGGCATTATCGGCATACTTGGCAGAGCGAGACGGTCGCCGGCAACTCTCGACAAAGGACGATATTGCTGCACCACGTGTAGCCTTTCGCTTTGGAGAGCTATAATAGCCTCCGGTTTGAAAGAGGGACTCCCGTTTGTCGAAAGAGGCCTATCTACGATGAGTCTCGACCGAGATTCTAAACTCGGCTGGAAAGGTTTCCAATTCGGATATACCGTTTATGCACTCTCGAGTCTCGAACACCCGCTTGCCGACCGCGAACTGAAATATTCCGGCGGCCGGATAGAACGCGCACTACGACGTATAAGGCGTTCGGAAGACCCATACGGACTAAAAAGGCTCGGTTACGAAAACGCTCTTGAAAGAATCTAAGTCAGTAGGATATCTACTAAAGGCGGTAGTGAGGATATTCGCTACCGTTTCTTATTCGCCAAGCAATTCTCCAGCCGCGTAAACAACCCTTTCCGGCGCGATACTCGTCATACATAAATGGTCCCCGCGAGGGCATTTCATTTTACCATGGGGACCACATGGTCGGCATCGCAGCTCTCTTTCCGGTTCGATAACCCGGACTTTCGACGTATAAGGAATAAAACCGAAATCGGGGATAGTCGGGCCTAAAATACAAACGACAGGGGTCCCGACCGCCGCCGCGAGATGTCCAGGCGCACTGTCGTTTCCTATAAACAAAGCGCTTTTCTCGATAATCGCCGCGGATATAAGGATATCGCCTATTCCCGCTGCGGATACGACACGGTAATTCGCCAATTCGACGATTCGCTCGCAGAGCTTTCTATCGTCCTTTCCACCTATAATGACCGCGGCCTTTACAAGCCCTTTTTCGAGAATAATATCTATCGCCTCCGCGTATTTCTCTGCGGGATAGCGTTTCGTTCCCCAGACGCTACCCGGTGCTACCGTTATGAATTTTGTATCTGCCGCAATTCCCGCGTTTTTCAGAAAATCGGTCGCTTTATTTCGCCGCGCATCGCCGGGGAAAACCTCGGTCAGGCACGGTTCTGCATTTTTGCCGATTACCTTCAGTAACACGACCATTCGTTCCGCTTCGGGGAGCCCGATAGGCCGGACGATTTTATCGGTGTAAAAAACCTCGCCGGGCGCACCGGTAAAACCGACCCTCCGAGGTATCCGTGCCATAAAAGACAAAAGCCCGGTCCGAAAAGAGCGATGCGGAAGAACCGCGATATCGAATCTGCGTTCGAGCAGCCTTCTCGCAAGCCCGAAAAAGGTCCTCAATCCAGTTTCGCGTCTTCGTTTATCATATATTATCAACTCGTCGATACACGGGTTATTATCGAAAACCTGTGCGCCTTCGGGCGTGGACAGAACAACTAAAATATCGTCCGGTTCGCCGAAAGCCTCCCGCGCGCGTCTGATAAGCGGCGTCGTCAGGATGCAATCCCCTATAAAAGCTGTCTGGACTATCAGAATTCGCATAGGGATATCATAATTTCAGGCCGTGTTAAGCGCAAGTCAATTCCCATAGATGAAATTTCCGGGAAAGCGCTTGATTAACGCGACCGACAACAACCCCACGAGCAGGCCGGTCGCGATTGCAGGCAAACTTACTAAAGGCAAAAAGAACCGCAACACGAACGGCGTATACACCAGCAAAACCGCGACACCGAGTTGCGAAAGACCGTGAGCGAGCGCGCCGGATACACTGATACCGTAAATCGAAAGCGGCGCTTTTATTCTCCAGAGGACTCCCATCACGGCTGCGGAGACCACAGCGCCCGATATCGACATCAAAAACGCCGCCGAACCTATTCTACCGAGAATCAGCGCGCCCAGTATCACTCTGCCGATAGCCACGGGCAAACCGTCCCACGGCCCGAGAACGACGATTGCGATAACGGTCGCAATATTGGCAAGCCCCGGCTTCAACCACGGAATCGGTCGGGGAATAAACTCCTCCAGCGCCCACAGAACAGCTCCCAAAGCGATAAGTATCGCGAGCACTGCGACGCGCTTATTCCTATCTTGTGATTGCATCGTTTTCGGTTTCGCCCTCGATAAAAACGGCGACACGTCCGGGCGCACAGATTATCGCGCTCCCGGGGCGAGAGATTTTTCCGGTTTTTACGCAGATTTTATGCGGGCAACTCGCCTCTACGACAGAAACATATCCATCAGAAACCTCTATCCTTATCGGGCCGACACAGCTCTCGAAAGCGATTGTCGTGTCCCGGGACAATGGAGTTTCCGCGATAATCTCGCCGGCGCAGACGATACCGACCTTCTCTCCGTCTCCGGTCAATAAAAAAAGCGGCGCCCACGCGATAATAATCCCAATCGCTATAGGGATACCATCCCAGACGCGCAGCTTCAGCCTCTTCGAGACCATTTTCCCACTAAATCCACCGGGCGACCGCAATTATCGCATTCACCGGTATCGGTAATACCCGTAACGCGAGCAGTGAACCCCGACCTGCCGACCAGCAGATTTCCACATTGCGGACAAAAACTGTCATTGCCACAATCGGTGCGGCGGTTGCCGACAAAAACATACCGAAGTTTTTCCGAAGCGATATCGAAAGCCTCGTGGAGGGTCTCGGTTTTCGTAGGCGGCGCGGTGAACTTATACGCCGGGTAATAACCGCTGAAATGAACCGGGATTAACGGGTCGATTGCCTCGACAAAATCCACGAGTTCGGCTATTTTCTCGGGCGAATCGTTGTAGCCGGGGATAATAAGGTTGGTGATTTCGAGATGCGCATCGGACGCCGCCACGGCTTCGATAGAATCGAGAACCGGCTCGAGGCGACCTCCGCATATCTTGCGATAAAAACCGTCGTCCATCGATTTCAAATCGATATTGAAAGCGTCGATAATTTCGAGAAGCTCGGCCAGCGGCGCTGGATTTATAAAGCCGTTCGTTACCATAACGTTGAGCAGACCCTTCTCGCGGGCGAGTTTGGCGCAGTCGATAACGTATTCGAACGCTATAATCGGCTCGGTATAGGTATACGCGATACCGATTGAATTCTCCCGCAAAGCGAGAGCCACAAGTCGCTCCGGCTCGACCGTCGAGGTCGGCCCATCGGTCTGAGAAATCGACCAATTCTGGCAATATTGGCAGGTGAGATTGCACCCGCGCGGGCCGGTCGACAGAATATTCTCGCCGGGATAAAAATGATAAAGCGGTTTTTTTTCGATAGGGTCCATAGAGAGGGAGATAATCTCGGAGTATACCTCCGTGTATAGCACTCCTCCCCTATTGATACGGGCATTACAGATACCGGCCTTGCCATCGCCGATGCGGCAGAAATGCGGACACAGCTCGCAGATAACCTTCTCGGCGGTTTCGTCGGTTTTCCAGTATTTGGCTTTATGGAGTTCCATTTGCGACAATCCAATCATTGTTGGATTTTCAAATTAAAATACAAAAGCCTAAATGTCAAACGGTAATGAACCTTGCAAAATAGAGAATTTTGTCATTTCGAGCGTCCGCGAGAAATCTCAAATCGTTGTCATTCAGAAGATTTCTCATCGCTTCGCTCCGCGAAATGACATTTGCGAGCAATTCTGCAGGAGTCTTTATATTTTCGTAAAGAGATGGAAATGAAATAAAGGGTAGCAGAGGCTTAAATACTAACATTAAGCCGTTAGGATTCGATTAGTAATTGGGGCTTAGACGTTAGGATTTTCGCCCTTGCCCTCAGGAGAAAGCGGTTTTAAGAGCAGGATTAGGATATTCGTTTGGCGGACCTATTTATTAGTCGGCTCAGATATATACCCCGTCAAAACCATAGGGACGAACGTTACAGGAAAAAACTCTTTGTTTGAAATAGACTTTATTAACATCCCCGCGTTGATAAATAGCCTATTTACCCACAACAGGTTGGGTTTTTAAAAAAAATACCACAATATATTGTATTTCCCCTTGACAATCGAAAACGCGCGATTTAACTTAACGAACGGCTAAAATTAGCCGTGATTTTTATGCCGGTGGACTCGAAACCGAAAAAA
>QNEE01000058.1 GCA_003645085.1 bacterium
GTAGAGAAGGTTAATCCCGAAAAGATGATTTGCACCGAACATGCGGCGATACTGGCGCGTATGTCTGAAATCGGACAGATAACGGGCGCGGTTATAGATGGACCTTTCGGTCTGGATAACGCGGTCGACCCGGAAGCCGCGGAGCTTAAAGGGCTTTCGGGAGATGTCGCAGGAAACGCAGACCTGATTCTCTGTCCAGATATTAGTTCCGCGAACGTTTTGTATAAATCTCTGGCCTATCTTTCGGGTTATGACTGCGGTGGGATAGTAGCGGGAACCTCGGCGCCGGTTATACTGACCAGCCGCGCCGACTCCGACGACACGAAATTCGCGTCGATAGCCCTAGCAATTGCGACATCCTAAAACGGTTCGGTAATAAAAATCAAGGAGGACATAATGCTTACCAATTACGAACAAATCAAAGCTAAGGCGTTGGAAGGCGAACGGAAAAAGCTCGTCGTTGCCGATGCCGCCGGAAAGGCTATACTCGAGGCGCTCGGCGAAGCGACAGAAGCCGGTATGATAGCACCGGTGTTGGTGGGCGATAAAGAGAAAATAGAGCCTCTGGTTAGCGAATTCGGCCTCGAAAACACACGAATAGTCCACGAAACCGACCCCGAGACAATAGCTGCGAAATCTATCGAGTTGATAAAGAGCGGCGAAGGGGATATGATACTTAAAGGCAAACTGTCCACGCCGATTTTGATGAAGGCGGTTCTCGACAAAGAAACCGGCCTGCGCAAGGGAAAACTCCTCTCCCACGTCTGCGCGATGGAGGTCGCCGGATATCCCAAACTTATGCTCGTAACCGACGGCGGCATTGTCGTTGCGCCCGATATCGCACAGAAAGCCGCGCTTATTATGAACGCCACCGAAGTCGCCCACGGTCTCGGTATCGAGAGGCCTAAAGTTGCCTGTCTCGCGGCAATCGAACGAATTACGGAAAGCCAGCCCGAGACACTTCACGCTGCCGAACTGATGAAAATGGCGGAACGCGGGCAACTTGGAGATATAGAAATCGAAGGGCCGGTGGCGATGGACGTTCTTCTTTCGCGCGAAGCCGCCGCCGCAAAGGGAATCGAAAGCGCGATGACGCTCGACGCGGATATCGTGCTGGTTCCGAATATGGTTACCGGTAATGTCTTCGTTAAAGCGTTGATATATCTCGCGGACGCGAAGGTCGGTGGGCTGGTTATGGGAGCGCAATGCCCCATCGTCCTATTGTCGCGTTCCGACACGGCGGAGTTAAAGCTTTGTAGTATCGCTTTGGCTTGTGCAGTAACATAAGATAGTAAAGGCTATTCCGCGTTTCGCACTCCAAAATCCGCAATCCCTTACGGTGGTATGTTGCCGTGCTTTTTCTTCGGGATTTCGTCGTGCTTTGTTTCGAGCATTTCGAGGGCTTTTATCAGCCGCGCGCGCGTGTGGCTCGGTGTGATTATGTCGTCGATATAGCCGTGCGCCTCTTTGATTGCCTGTTATTAAGGATACAATTAAATGAAACGGGCCTATCGTCAAGGCAAATTGCTTTTCGGATAGGCCCGATATATTGGAGGCGGCATCCGGATTCGAACCGGAGATGGAGGTTTTGCAGACCTCTGCCTTACCACTTGGCGATGCCGCCTTGAAAAGCTATAGACTTCAAACGATTAGCTTAATACACCCACAACCACCGCACCTTTGTTTCGTTTTTAAATTATATTCGTTTTGGCTAACCTGCTGCCGTATATTACTAAAAGACTTTGCAAAAGGTCAAAACGGCTATAAAACTCAAGGAAAAAGAAAGAAGCAAAAAAAGCAATCCGGTTCAGCGGCTTGTTCGACATATTATTGGTAAAATTTAAATGACTTGTTTGACAGATGAATAGATATCGGACCAGCAACCTTGTCTGATACGGAATTTTGTTCCGTGATTATGCCCTGTGCGCGCATCAAAATCGACCAAAATTGAGCCATCTTCCAGACAATTCAAAAACTTTTCAAAAGAGAATCCAGACAAAATAAATAGCTTCTCATATTTGAAGAATTCCCTTTTGTTTTCAACTTTTGAATCAGCAACGACATAAAAGCAGTTCATTATTTTTGAGCCAATTTTATATCTTAGATCATCAAATCCCCAATAAGGTTCTGGATTCAAGGGACCTATCCCGATTCTTTCTTTTACAGATTTCAACCAATCTGATATTTCCTCATTTGATGTATCAACTTTCGAGGAATCAAAAACAAAGCGTAACTTCTTCTGCTTGCGGTCAACAAGTATACGAAATCCCCTATTGGTGTATTCCGTTGAGCTTGTGGTTGACCTGAAGCTCATTTCGGTATCGGGATAACGTGTTCCAGCTTTTTTATGTCTCCAACCATAATAAGGAAGAAGTAAATTTGGGACGATTTTGGCAGCAGTTGGAGATGGCTCTATATGCTTGAGTGTTACAAGGGAACTGGTATGAGCTCTTTGACCTTTGAGTTCCCACTCTCGTGCATTTGGTATAGGCAGGTTATTTTCTTCAATACCCAAAAGAGTCTCTAATGTGTTACCAACTGCACCATCATTTCTAGTATCGCGAGTTTTCTTTATTAAGTCACTTGAACAAATGAATAATGCCGATATTTTTCCTCGTATTTTGCCGTGATTGTATTTATCGATAATCACGACTTTTTGACCATGTTTGCTATTCAAAACTGACGCCTTCTATCATTTTCAGTCCCTTATGCAGTTGCATCTGCATTGTGAAACGAAAACCATCGGGTGTTAGATAAACAGTTTCACCTGATTTCGCAATCAAGCCCAAGTCGATAGCATAATTAGAATACATACGTGTGGCACTATATTTTGCTTTAGGAGTTTGCCAATCAAAATATTTTCCGGCATGATATGTGAAATACTCAATTAGGTGGTGCATAGGAACTGGATATGTGTTTTTTGACAGTGTAAAGACCGCTTCAACAACAGAAGCGATTCCTAGGATTACTGGGGATTCGTAAGGATTCTTTACAATAAATCCACGCAGTAGGCTGACTTGGCCCTCACTAAGTCTTTCTGGTAGATCAATATCTTTTCGATTAACATATTGTTCCCCTAAATTCGAAAGTGAAATCTCATCTTGGTTAGGCTCCCAATTAACGAGGCGAAGTTCCGTTGCAAATCTTATTTTATTATACAATGTTCGGCTTGAGATAGAAATTCTGTTTTGAAGGGTTTTGACGCTATTGGTTGCCCCAAGCAAGTAAAGCATTTCGTGAATCAAATGAATATTCCATATTCCAATATCAATTGGCTTTGTTTGAGTGAAAAAGGCTATTGGTTTTAGATTTGAATAGAAAACGTGGAGAACTTGCGCTGGGTCGTAGTTCACACATGTTATTCCACGGCTGGAAGCTGCTTTCCTCTGATGTTCAGTCGACCTTATACATGCTAAAAATGGTTGTATTTCTCCCTGAATAAGTCTTCCTTGAGTCTGTAAGTCTGTCAGGTCACTTTTGTAATTGAGAACCTGAGTTAAGAAGGCCTTACGAAAGGGGACAACCTTGAGTTCGACTAACAAAAGATTCTTTCTGTAAGTATAAAGCAAATCAAGTCTTCCAGAGGGAAGTATCATTTGTCTTGCAAGGATTCTCGGCTCATCCGTGAGTCCCAAAATTTGCCTGGATAATGCTGGCGTACTTACCAAAACGGTCTCTATTTGCGATTCCCGAACTTCCATGTTATTCTACAAGATATGGGTAAAATGATTGATCATCACATAGTTCATACCGGTCAACAATCCACTCCCTAAGACAATTACGAATATCCCCAATTATCTCTATATTCCAGCTAATTTGGGTTGTCGAGGGATGAATACTTTGAATCAATTCATAGATTAGATTATCAACGGCGTCTTGTCGAGCAATTTGGCTATCACTCAATTCATCCTGTTGTTTATACACGATAAAGATTCCTCTCCGTCAGTTCAACATAGCATGTCCATAAAGAAAAAAATAATTTATGCTTCTTTCTTCCCACCACATGTCAGGAACATTGATTACGCAATGAGCTTTTGGTTTAAGTAGCGGTAACAGCGATTCATAGATATCACCCATTGCCTCCGTATATTCTTCAAGGGCCATCGTGCCTAAATCACGAGGGTCTTGCGAATATTGTTCAATCTTTCCAAGTTGCTCATTGTTTCTATCACGTCTTGATTTGTTTTTGCGCCTTCTGTTCAAAAGATTTGCATACGGGGGAGAAGTCCAAATAAGGCTAATAGTTTCTTGCTCAATGTATTTATAGATATTGCGGGCATCGTCTTGAATTGCAATTTGTTGAGCTTTATTAAATAGGTTAGCCTGAGCTTTCAATCTTTTTTCACAAAGGTCAATATAGGATTGCTGAAGGTCAAATCCAATTGCGTTTCTGTTTAAATCATTCGCTGCAACTAGCGTTGTTCCGCTGCCAACGAAGGGGTCTAAAACCAATTCGCCTTGATGGGTAAATAATTCGATAACTTTTTTTGAAAGAGCTATCGGGAAAGTGGCGGGATGGACCTTTTTATCGCGCACGTCGCGGGACTCATAAGTAAATTGCCAAACACCCAATTGACATTTTAGCCACTCCTTAGCGGTTAAACAATTAATATGGGTAGCCTTACAATTACATGTCCTTGTGTGACCAATTTGAATTTTTTGCCTATAGAGTGGACTATTTTCTTGCACTACCATTGTTTTCATCTTTTTATTTGATTTTTTTTACTCCCTTTTGGGAAATATGACATAGTTCTCTTACAATATTAACGAAGTCGTTTATGACATTTATGTCGAACCGTGGAATAGAAATATCGATTATCGGCGAGTAAAACACCCGGCGTTTAGCAATTTCTTTCTTACTACATTCCCACGTGTGGGCGGCATAGGAAATTACATCTTATCGCTCGAGGCTTAATTCTCAAAAAAAGCGGGAGACGGGATTCGAACCCGCGACAACCACCTTGGCAAGGTGGGGCTCTACCAGCTGAGCTACTCCCGCGTTTCCCAAATCGAATATAGTCGCTGAACGATTTTTGTCAACCTTTTTATAACGTCGGATTATTTCCTTAACGAATGAATAAAGCGCAATAGTTTTTCTTCTTCTGGTAGGAGTTTCATTTCTCGGCGTTCCATAACGATACGCGCCGTTTCAAGAGCTTTTTCGATATCGTATTCCATGTAATTTGTGGCGGTGCCCCACGAGAAACTCCTGACGTATTTCGGCGGGAACTCCGAACCGTAGTGGTTCACATAAACGCCTAACGAGGTCCCCGAATTAAGCAAGGTTCCGATACCTGTTTTCGTGTGGTCTCCAATAAAGCTGCCGACTTTGGTTAGTTTTGTGTCTATCGGCCCGCTGCCGAGGTCTATTCTTATATTGCTGTAGTTATTTTTAAGGTCGCTTGTGGTTGTTAGCGCGCCGAGATTGGCCCATTCGCCGATATAAGAATGACCGATAAAACCTTCGTGGTATTTATTGGCGTAACCCTGGAATACGGTCATTTCTACCTCGCCGCCTATACGGCAATCCGGGCCGAAACTGCAACCGCTGCGAATCCAGCCGGACACAATTGCGTTCTTTTTTCCAATATAACATGGTCCTGCGATTACAACCCCGGGGTAGATAATCGCTTCCTCGTCGATAATGATATGTCCTTCTCGGGCGTCGAGAACTGCACCGGCTCTAATTTCGGCGGATTTTGCGACATGCACACCGGGCGAATTGTATATTGTCGCACCTTTATCGATATGCCCGTGTTTTTCCGGGCCAAAGCAGTTCGTATAGTCGAGTTCGATAGCCTCGTTGTTTCGGTTAACAAGGTCCCATATATTTTCTATCACAGGGACATCGACTCTTATAGCGGGCATCTTAAGGTTGTTTAGGGTTTTGGGTATTTTCTTTTCTTCGACAAGAGCGGCGACAACGACCTTACCCGATTTGAACATAGTTCCCGGACTCGCTTTAAACACAGCGTCGTAGAAGTCCATATTATAGATAGCGGAGGGGCGAATTATGAGAACGGGGTCTTTGCCTTTCGGTAATTTATTGGTTAGAATACCTGTTCTTGCCGTATAGGCTTCGGCGACCATCGGCCGCGCCATAACCGAGATATGTGAATCGTAGAAAAGTTTTTGTATCCTTTCGCGGAATGTGAACGCACCCGCTCGGACCTCTGCTAGTGGTCTTGTCAAGGTTATAGGCCGGAAATATTCCCAGCCGTCGCCCATCAGAACAATTCTCGGCTTCACGTTCTATCTATCTCCGTTTCGCAAATTTCCTCGTCTATAGAGAAGGATTTAATTCTCTTGCTGGCCGCTTTCGCGAGTTCGAACCCAAGTTTTAGCGCGGCTTTATTCGATTTTGCGAATTTTTCTGGGAAACGCTCGAGGACCGACTTTTCCAGCGATTTTTTAGTAACCAATCCGAGATATTCTGCTATAAATCCGAGACAGACTATATTGGCAGGAACTACGGTTCCTATCTTTTCTTTGGTTTTCTTGAGGAATGGGGCTGCAATAAAATCTCTGTCCGGTTTGCGTTCCACGGCATCTTCGTCTATAATTAGTAGGCCTTTTTCTTTTAGAAGAGGGGTATAGGCGTTTGCGGCTTCCTGTGTAAGCGAAAGCAGCAAATCGAGTCGGACGGCTTCGGGGAAATAGATATCTCCATCGGAAACGATAACGTCGCATCGTGTTCTTCCGCCGCGTGCTTCCGGACCGTAGGATTGTGTGTGGGCTGCGTTTCTGCCGTCGCCGACAGCGATAGCTTCGGCGAGGATAACACCGGCTGTAATCAAACCCTGACCACCCGAGCCGGAAAGGCGTATTTCGAATCTGCTTTCGGTGAAGTCTGGTTTCTTCTTTTTTTTACGCGTTCTTGGCATTTCGGACCTCCTCCCGGGCTTTATGGGACATCTCTGCGTATGCGTCGGTATATTCTGCGCGGCTATCGTCGTCTATGAACTCGCCGATAGGGAATTTACCGGTGCGTTCTTCCTCGTTCATCTTGTCCCATTTCTTCATTGTAACTGCGTGTTCCCTTTGCCATTTGAGCATTTCCACAGGGCTGCGGAATTTATTGAGGCGGCCGTAAAGCACCGGGCACTGGCTTATTACCTCGACCATCGAAAACCCTTTTCTTTCGATTGCCCTTTTGATATACTTCGAGGTTTGCACTGCGTGGTAATTAGTCGACCGTGCGACGTAGCTCGCTCCTGCTCCCGATGCCAGTTTGACGGCGTCGAAAGGCGGGTCGATACTGCCGTAAGGTGCTGTGTAAGCGAAGCTTTTCAGCGGTGTAGTCGGCGAGACCTGCCCGCCAGTCATCCCGTAGATATAGTTATTTATCAGGACCATCGAAATATCGATGTTTCTCCGCGCGGCGTGGATAAAATGATTCCCACCGATGGCCATTCCGTCGCCGTCGCCGGATACGACTATGACCTTCATATCTGGTCGAACCATCTTTATTCCTGTGCCGAATGCTATCGCTCGCCCGTGCGTAGTATGCAGTGTGTTGAAATCGACATAGATAGGCATACGCGAACTACATCCTATCCCGCTTACGAGGACGATGTTGTTTTTGCTTATTCCCAATTCGTGGACGGCGCGAATTATCGCGCTCATCACTGCACCTATTCCGCAACCCGCGCACCAGACTGTCGGGAATTTCTTTTTCATCCGCAAATACCCGTGATATGGGCTTATAGTTTCGAGTTCCATATTTATCTCCTCTTAATAGAACGGAGTTCTGTCAGGTTTTCGTATATCTCGTCAGGTTCCAGCGCGCGGCCATCGTATCTGAACGACCCGGTAACCTTGCATCGCCCCATAGCATAGCGGTCGACCTCGCGGATTAATTGTCCCATATTCAGTTCTGCTACGAGAATACCTCTGACCTGTTTTGCAATCTGATGAATTCTGTATCCCGGGAATGGCCAGATTGTTTTTAATTTTATCAATCCGACTCGAACTCCTTTGCTGCGTGCTTTTCTTACGGCGCTAGCGGCGGCACGCGCTGCAGAACCGTAGGAAACGACCGCATATAGGGCGTCGTCCATAAACTCCTCGTCGTATAGGATAATATCCTTCCGATGCAGGTGTATTTTTTTACGGAGTTTACGGAGCATTTTTTTAATTTCGTTTGGGTTTGCTGTCGGAAACCCCTCCTCGTCGTGGGTAAGTCCGGTAACGTTGTATCTGTAACCTTCGCCGTAAGCCACGAATTCGCTAACCATATTCGGCGTTACGGCGAACGGTTTGAAGAAATCTGGCGGAATGGTCGGGTATTTGCGTGTTTCAATCTTGATATCATCGACATCGGGTATATATATTTTCTCGCGCATATGTCCGAGCATTTCATCGAGGAGGAGTATTACGGGAGTATGGAGACTTTCCGCGCAATTAAATGCGTGTATAGTGAGGTCATAGACTTCCTGGACGCTGCTCGGTGTAATGACTATCGCAGTATAGTCGCCGTGGGGACCGAACCGTGACTGCATAACGTCTGACTGGGAGAGTCTTGTCGGCAAGCCTGTGCTCGGTCCGCCGCGCATCACACTAACGACGACGATTGGGACCTCCGCAATATATGCGAATCCGAGGTTTTCCTGCATCAGACTGAATCCCGGCCCCGATGTTGCGGTCATAGCTTTTGCTCCGGCCAAAGAGCCTCCGATTATCGCTGCTATCGAGCCTATTTCGTCTTCCATCTGGATAAATGCGCCGCCGAGCAACGGTAGTTTTCTTGCGCAGCCCTCGGCTATTTCGGACGATGGTGTAATGGGATAGCCCGCGAAGAACCTGCATCCTGCAGTTAATGCAGCGTCGACGCACGCTTCGTTTCCCTGCAGGAAAACTGGAGTTCCTTTTTTCTTTTTCTTTGCCATCAGGATTTACCCCCTTTCATTTTCGAGGGTTTCTTTTTGGGCTTTTTCCCCGTTTCTGGTATAATACAGGCCTCCTCGTCGCCAGCGTCGCAAAGGAGTTTGCGGGTAAGCTCGGCTTCTTCTTCGGTAGGCTTATTTTCGGGAAGTTCGGGGCCTTTTATTATCGCCATATCGGGACAACGCAACCAGCAAAGGGCGCAAAGTGTGCATTTATCGGGGTAAGCGAGAATCGGGATACCGTCGGCGCCTTCCACTAAAGCGCCCGTGGGACAGAACTCCGTGCATATACCGCACCGCTTGCACCATTCTCGAAAAATTACTATTTTCCCTTCCGGTCGAACGCACTCCCCCCATGGGGTAGGCGCGGCGGTAGTAACGCCCGACATTATACGCCCTTCCATAGACAGGTATTTTTTATTATTGGCCATTTTCCTCCTTAGGGTTATTAAAGACTTTTGGCCATCAATTCGGGTAATTCGCTGGGTATTTTAGCCACCGGGACACCGACGTTTTTGAAGGCGGCTATTTTTTCTGCGGCGGTTCCTTCGCTGCCGGCTATAATCGCACCGGCGTGGCCCATACGCTTGCCCGGCGGAGCCGTCTGTCCGGCAATAAAGGCAGTTACGGGTTTATCCATATTATCTGCGATAAATTTCGCCGCTTCCTGTTCGTCGGTGCCGCCAATCTCTCCTATAAGGACGACGCCTTGTGTCTCCGGGTCTATCTGGAAAGCGGAGAGGGCATCGAGGAAATTCGTGCCGATTATCTGGTCTCCGCCGATACCGATGCAGGTCGATTGCCCTAATCCGGCTCGGGTTAGGCTATCGACGACCTCGTATGTCAATGTTCCGGAGCGGCTAACTACGCCGATATTGCCCTGTTTAAAAATGTTTCCCGGAAGTATTCCGACCTTCGATTTTCCGGGAGATATAATTCCCGGGCAATTCGGTCCTATTAGCCTTACCCCTTTGTCCAGATAGAAATCGTAGATATTAACCATATCGAGCGGCGGGATACCCTCTGTAACGCACACTACGACCTTCATTCCGGGAGCGTCCGCGGCTTCGTAGAGAGCGTCTGTTGCGAATTGCGGAGGGACGAATATTATCGAGGTATTCGCGCCTGTTTTCTCTACTGCTGTGGCGACATCGTTAAATACGGGGACGCCGTGAACCTCCTGGCCTTTTTTGCCGGGAGTAACTCCGGCGACCACTTTCGTTCCGTAATCGAGCATCCCTTTAGTATGGAAAGCGCCGTCGCGCCCGGTGATTCCTTGAACGACGACCTTTGTATTTTCATCGACATAAACCGACATTATTCCTCCTATGACGCAAGTTTCGCGGCCTCGGAGACCACTTTATCCATAGTCGTGAACATCGGGAGATTCGCTCTGGATAGTATCTCGCGCGCCTCGTTTTCGTTTGTTCCTGTAAGTCTGACAAGAATTGGAACATCGACCTTAAACTCGTCTAATGCTTTAATAAGGCCGTTGGCGACGTCGTCGCAGCGTGTAATTCCGCCGAATATATTGAACAGGATAACTTTCACATTTGGGTCGCGGGTTATAATTTTCAGTGCGGTAACCACTTTTTCCGGGTTGCTACTTCCGCCGATATCGAGGAAATTGGCTGGTTCGGCGCCGAAATGCTTAACGAGGTCCATCGTCGCCATTGCGAGGCCTGCGCCGTTGACGACACAACCGATATTACCGTCGAGCTTGACGAAACTCAGACCTGCTTCGCGTGCCTCGTTTTCGGCGGGGTTTTCCTCGTCGAGATTGCGCAAAGCCGCGAGGTTTTCGTGGCGGAAAAGGCCGTTGTCGTCGAGGACCATTTTGGAATCCACCGCGAGAACGTCGCCCTCGGCGGTAACGACCAGCGGGTTGATTTCGGCGAGGCTTGCATCGCAATCGATGAACGCTTTATAAAGTCCCATAAGGATTTTCGCGCCGGCTTTGATTTTGTTCTGGTCGTCGTAAAGCTTACCAATTATTGTCCGAGCTTTGTATGGTCGCATACCTGCGCACGGGTTAATCGGGAATTGGTGGACCTTTTCCGGTGTTTCTTTTGCAACGACTTCTATTTCGACACCGCCTTCGCCGGAGACTATAACGACGGGGCATTTCCGTTTGCGGTCGAGCACGACGCCGACATAAGCCTCCTGGGCGATATTTATCGCCTTCACAACCAGGACTTTTTTGACATTAATCCCCTTAATATCCATTCCGAGGATAGCGGAGGCTTTTTCGAAAGCGTCGTCGGGGTTTTCTGCGAGCTTTATTCCTCCGGCTTTGCCCCTGCCTCCGACCAAAACCTGCGCTTTGATAGCGACTCTTGAACGAAGTTTTTCTGCTATCGCACGCGCTTCCTCCGGCGAGGAGGCGACGGCACCCTCGACGGTGGGTATCCCGTAGCGCTCCTCGAATATACTTTTTGTTTGATACTCTTGAAGTTTCATTCAACCTCCCGGTATTAATATTCAAAGAATAGAACGGAGAATTAAATACTAAATATGTCTTCTTCGAATGTCAACGATTATCTCTCAAAACCAGATTTTTATCCGGCAAAATCTTCGTGCACTATGCCGGATGATACCGCAAAAGCGTGCATTTCCGAAATAAGCGTTTCTTTTTTATTGAGTTCGGGATTGTCCAGGACTATTTCTAATAGGTGATTTAGCACCTTGCCGATTTCGGGGCTTTCATCGATTCCGAGTATCTGCATAATGTCTTTTCCGCCGATTGCCAGGTCTCTTGTCGAAAGAGGAGGTTTCTCTTTGAGGATTTTCCGGACGCGGATTTCGTATTTCCTATCGGGTGTATCGTCGCGGGCGGTGCCCTGAGCCTCGATATCCGCGTATCGCAATTCGAAAAGCTCGTCGAGGATGTCCTCGCCGACACGTCTTATGAATCTTCTGACGCCTTTATCTGTTTCGGCATGGGTGAACATATGGTTTCGAACCAGCCGTGTGACCCTATCTATCGTTTTTCCGGGGAATTTAAGTCTTTTCAATGCGTGTTTTGCCATTCGTTCGCTAACATTCTGGTGTCCGTAGAAAGTAGCCCTGTCTTTTTCGGGCATATATTTCCTTCGTCTCGGTTTTCCGGCATCGTGAAAAAGGGCGGCGAGCCGAACGTCGGTTTTACGCGGAGCCGCGTCCACAGTTTTCAGGCCGTGCTCGAAAACGTCGTATGCGTGCCAGCCTCCTTCCTGCGTAACTCCGACCCCTTCCATCAGTTCGGGCAGGATTATATCGGTCAGTCCCCATTCTAACCATAATTTCAACGCTTCGGATGGTTTGTCGAGTTCGAGCATCAGTTTTTTCAGCTCCTCGCCTATGCGTTCCTGCGCGACGTGTTTCAGTTTCGGTGCGGCGGATTTTATCATATCGAGCGTTTTTTTATCTGGTGCAAGCCTACATCGTGCGCATATATACGCAGCTCTGAGACATCGTATCGGGTCGGCGCGTAAAGAGCTATCTTTTACGGTGCGCAGAATACCGTTTTTTAAATCTTTTTGCCCTCCGAACGGGTCGATGAATTTCCCCGTGATAAGGTTTAAGGCCATTGCGTCGACTGTGAAATCGCGTTCTGCGAGGTCCTCCTCGACCGACATAGAGATATCGAATTTCGTTTCTCCCGGCTGCGAAATATCTCTTTTCGAGGGTAACGAAACATCGACAATCCGCCCGGTATTTTTCGGGTGCCATTTTATTACGGTAAAGCTCTGGCCAACCAATCTCGCTTTGCCGAAGCGTCTTAGTATTCTTAAGACGTTTTTGACCTCGACACCCGTCATCAAAATATCAAGCTCCCGGGGGGAACATCCCGCCAGGAGCGTGTCTCGTATCGCGCCTCCGACCGCGTAAAGTCCGGCACCATTCGGAAGGCTATCTGGGAATTTTTCCGGTAGTTTCTTAAGAAGAATTTTTCGGTTCGGTAAGCCTTTTATCATCGGCAGATATGATTTATTATGAGATTGCGGGTTTTAATTAAAAATTCCTGTCGGAAACATCATAACGATGGTTCGATGAGACCTAAGCGACCGCTGTTGTCTTATTTTTGCTCTCTACGGGACAATCCGCGTTCCGCCGTCGTTTTCGAGTCCTTCTTTTACCCTGTCGATGCTCGTAATTATTACCTGTTTTCCGCCGTTTTCGACGAAAAATATTGCGCTTTCGATTTTCGGTCCCATACTTCCGGGCGGGAATTCGCCCTTTTCGAGGAATTCTTTTGCTCCGCCGACACTCATCATGTCCCAGTCTCTCTGGTATAGCGAGCCGTAATTTGTCGCGACCTTTTCCACTCCGGTGAGTATTATAAGTGTTTCGGCGCCGAGAGCGAGTCCGAGGACGGCGCTCGCCCTGTCTTTGTCTATAACTGCATCGACTCCGTGAACCCGTCCTCTTTCGTCGCGATATACGGGGATTCCTCCGCCGCCGGTGCATACGGCGATAACATCTTTTTCGAGCAGATTGCGTATCGCTTCGACCTCGACTATTTCTTCGGGCCAGGGAGACGCTACCACACGGCGCCATCCGCGACCGGAGTCTTCACGCACTGTCCAGCCGGAGCGATGAGCGAGTTCTCTGGCCTCTTCCTTGGTATAGAACCGCCCGATGAACTTGGTGGGATTCTGGAAAGCTGGGTCCTCGCGGTTCACGACGACCTGTGTAACGATAGTCCCAACCTTGCGTTGGACTTTGTTTTCCTCGAACAGGTTTGTGAGAGTATTTGCGATAATATACCCGATTTCCCCTTGAGTCGTCGCTCCGCACAAGTAAAGCGGGAGCGGTATAACCTGTTTTTGGGAAAGCTCGACGCGTCGCAGGGCGTTTCCCACCTGCGGGCCGTTCCCGTGTGTTATAGCAATCCGATATCCGGAGCGGGCAAGCTCGACAAGAGGCGCGAGGCTGACACGCGCGCGTGCGAACTGTTCTGCGACGGTCTCTCCGGAGCCTTTGGAAATCGCGTTTCCGCCGAGGGCTACGACTATCGGTTTTGTTTTGTCGATTAGCACGATATA
>QNEE01000059.1 GCA_003645085.1 bacterium
CGCGGCTGCGAGAGCGGCCTCGAAAACTCTCGGCGGCGAATTCAGAAAAAGAACTCTCGAGCTAATCGATGAAATCGCGGGGCTGGAAATTATTATGACAGCCGATACCGAGTTCCCCGATATCGCGGCGGTAGCCGATGTATCCGAAATAACTGAGAAAATCGATTCCGTCGTCGAAGAAATCCGGTCCCTCGCCGACGACCTCGAAGCGGGTGCATCGCTATCCGAGCTTAAGGTCATAGTTATCGCGGGGCCACCCAATGTCGGCAAATCGACCCTCGCCAACAGGCTCATAGGGAGGGAACGAAGTATAGTCCACGAGGAACCTGGCACAACGCGCGACCTTATCGAATCTAAGTGCGATTTCGGTGAAATCTGCGCGACACTTGTCGATACCGCCGGACTCAGAAGCACCGAACACGGCGTCGAGCTTATCGGCGTGGATATGGCGCACAAAAGGCTGTCCGGCGCCGACCTCGTAATACTCCTCGTGGACGGCAGCGTTTTGCCGACAGAAGAAGAAAAAGCCGCGCTTGCTAAAACGGAAAACAGTGAGAGAATTATCGCCCTGAATAAATCCGACCTCGGTCTGCACCCCGAACGAACCGGGGATATCGCTATCAGCGCAAAAACGGGAGACGGCGTCGAAAAACTCCGCGAACTGGCGGCAAAACGGCTCTATACGGGGGAAACCGATGCGCTCTGGGCTGCCTCGTGGCAGATAGAAAGTATTAACCGCGCTCTCGATGCGGCTCGGAATGCTATGTTTGCGGCACAAGCCGATGCTCTCGACGCGGCTCTGGAAGAGCTTACCGAAGCTGACAACAACCTTCGCGCCGCTATCGGCGAGAACGCGCCGGAGGATATAATAGCCCGCGTTCTGGAGAATTTCTGTATAGGGAAATAGCGGTTATCGAATGAGGACAACGCGAGCGGTCGTTTCCGGGTTGCCCTGTAATTTTATGAGATAAACCCCGGAGGGTAGCAATTCATCGGGGCACCAGACCATAGAAGCGCGGGTGCCGTGCCCGGGGTCGGGAGACTCGGCCACTACGGGTATTTCATAAATCAGCCTGCCGTTGATATCGAATACACCCACTTGAACACTCGACTCCTTGACTCCTTGAACCCTTATACTTATACTCGAATTGAACGGATTGGGATACGCCTTAATCGAAACACTCTCCGGCAATTCCGTTTCCGCAATCCCAGATACTGGACTACCGACCGCGATTATTCTCCCGCCCAACGGCGGCGGCGGTATTTCCAATGAATCTACAGAACGCATATCCGTCCAGTCCTTTACTACGTAGTTGGGTAAAGAGTCGATATCGTAAGCACCGATGGAATAATCCCCCATATCGGGCAATCCAGAGATATCCCAGTTTATAATAAAGCTCGAAAAGTCGCCGCCTACAACGAAATCCCAGACGAGAGTATCCGAACCGGGAACCCTCAAATCTGTGCTGAGCATCGTATATTCTGGATGCAGTGTGTCGCTTAAAACGAAATAGCCGTAACCCCCGGAAGGCGGTATGAAAAACGGCACATCCGCACCATAATCGAACCCATCGGTCGCCGTTGAATCCGCACCGAAAAATATATAATTCGTCCCAGAAAAGCTATGAACGCCAACCTCTACCAACCATTGGAAAGCACAGAAAGCGGTAACCGCCGTAAATAATATGACGAATGTCCTTTTCATATTCATAATTTAACATAATAGCCCCCAAAAATCAAGCGCAAAGATAGAATGGTTATCCGGTAATAGAGAGTCGATAACCGATTGCTTTTAAAATAGACAATAGCCCCGGACTTAAGTTCGAGGTTAACGCATAATTAATACATAATCGAACCGTTTCAACGGTTTTTACTTCGGGAACCGCTTTAGTGGTTCGTAGGGTAACATTTTTAGACGTTTAATATATCGGCTGGCGCGAGGGTGTGGGGAAAGTGGTGAACGGGTAGTGTGAAGTGGGGAGTGGAGTTTTTGCGTCCGACTCTATGGTGGACGAACTTGCATAAAGGGTTCGACTATTAGATGGAAGGTTAGATGATTGAGTATAAGCGGTTATGTCGGACAATGCAAAAACCGTGACAGCCGGATACGACGAAACAGCTTGACCTGAGTGCTGTTAATCCCCATTTTCTAAAAAACCCGAAAAAAGGGAGAAAAGATGAAATCTATAACCTTATTGTTTGCTATTGTTGCGATTTCTGTCTTTTGTTTTAACGAAGAACCGGCCGATTCTTTCCCGCCAGCTATGGACCCAGTCTCGATCGCATACCTCGATTCTGCTTTAATGTTCTCCGGCACAACCCGCCTCGACGTCGAATTCGAGAAAAAATGGGCTTCGGATACGCTATTTAGGCTGGCAATAGTCGAGAGGATGCTCGATAAACCTCTCGAACTGCCGGACTCGATAGATACCTGGACGCGGTTCGTGATAGATAACCCCGAAAATACCGATGATATAACTCGATGGGCTTTCGAGCGAATCGATTCGAAAATAGACCGCGTAAAATATCGCAAACTCGAATCGAGAATATTAAACAAGACGAAATCAGATACAACCGGTTCGAAGCTGCCGGAGGCATTTGGAAAGGCGTTGAAGGTAATACTCGCATCTTTCGATATCGCCGCCGAGCACCGCGATAGGATGATGAAAAACGTATCCGACGCCTCGCTCGACTCACTACTTCAACTACTGCCCGAATTTTGGACAGACGGTGAGGATTCTCTCGCCGACTCTCTCGAGTGCTATTTCTTGAATCTCCTCGACCACGAATGCGACACCTCGCTGGAAATCCACCTCGATTCGCTCTACGAAACAATGCACACTTTTGACCTGCCGGAATTGTGCCTGGCGACGGTTGCCGTAACAAAAGGGATTTCGCTCGCAATCGAGATTTTAAGCTCCGATTCCGCGTTGCCGAAACTTCATACTCCAACTGTTCTTACAACTCGATGGGGCAAGGCAATTATTGGTTCCGACGAAACGGACATATTCGGCGATGCCGCGATAATAATAGACCCGGGCGGCAACGATATCTATCTTGGCGAACACGCTGTTGGCGTTATAGGCAAAACCGATTTCGGCGCGGTTATCGACTTATCCGGTAACGACCATTACGATTCCCGCAACTCGGTATTTTCTTCAGCTACAGGTGTTTTCGGTGTGGGTATCCTTGCCGATTTATCGGGCGACGATATATATTCGACGACCCATTACGGCCAGGGCGCCGGGCTTTTCGGCTCCGGTATTCTTCTCGATTTTGCGGGAGACGATTTATATACAGGTGGGGTTTTTGTTCAAGGCTCGGGGAATTTCGGTATCGGATTGCTTCTCGACCTGTCGGGAGAGGACGGTTACCGTTCATACGCATATGCGCAGGCCTTCGCCGGGCCGAAAGGTTTCGGCCTTCTCGCCGATTATAAAGGCTCCGACCAGTATTTTTCCGGCGGAAAATATTCTCACGCGCCACTCGCTCCGTTTCATTATCATTCGTTCGCACAGGGCTTCGCTATAGGCTGGCGTCCCGATGTCTCCGGCGGAATCGGGTTTCTATTCGACCGCTGCGGCAACGATACATACTCGGCGGGAGTTTATAGCCAGGGCGTTAGCTACTGGTATTCGCTTGCGATGCTCGTCGATAACGAAGGCAACGATGTCTATACTTCCGTCTGGTATCCTCAAGGCTCAGGGATTCACCTTTCTGTTGGCGCTCTCGTTGACCGCGCCGGCGACGATATCTACGTTTCACCTCAAGGCCCGGGACAGGGCGCCGCTCACGACTATTCGGTGGGATTTTTCTCGGAACATCGCGGCGACGACATCTATGTAATCGACGGCGGCAACGGTATCGCGCTGACTAATTCATTCGCACTATTCGTTGACCGGAACGGCGACGATACGTATGCAAAAAGATACGATAGAACCAATAATTGGGCCTGGGCGCGCTCCGCAAGAGGAACGGGGAATCTCGGTATCTTTCTCGACCTCGAAGGCAACGACCATTACTCCGATAGAGAATCCGCCGGTAATAATCGCTACTGGTTATCCGGCGAAATCGGGTTCGGTATCGATACGAAAGGGGAGCCGTTCCCCGACCCGATTAAAGAGCTTGCCGAGAAAATCGCCGAGGAAGAACCCGACTCGGACAGGACTATCGAGGATATTTTTGACGAGGCTTCAGCGTGGGCGGTAGGTTCCGGTATCGATAAAGCTGAAAAGGCGTTCGATGAACTGCTCGACTCCGGTCAGGTAGCCGCCGATTATATCTGCGAGTTCCAGCTTGGGACAAAATCGAGTTTAAGGCTGAGAACTATCAAGAATTTCTGTATCGAGAAACCTGAATTGATGCGCCCATGCCTTTTCGAGGCGCTTCACGACGAGGATAAAATGCGTCGCGGACACGCAATATATCTCTTCGGTGAGATGGAGGACACTACCGCGGTCGATTCCCTGCTACCGTTCCTTAAAGATAAGAAAACGAGAATCAGCGCGATTTCAGCATTGGGCAAGATAAAGGATACAAAGACAGTCCCCTATATTAGCAAATACCGTAATGACGAAAAACAGGCAGTCCGTTATATGGTCGCCAAAGCTCTCGCGGATATCGGCGACCCAAGAGCAATTCCCGCATTGATAGATTTTCTCGAAGACGATTATCTAACTGTTCGCATCGCCGCCCAATTTGGACTGAAAGAAATGTATGAACATTGTTTCGATACCGTTTTGATAGTCCTACCGGGCGCTCCTACGGTGCAGAAATTGCATTTGCTGAGGGTTATCAACGCTATATACTCCAAAGCGCAAGAAGACGAGGATATGGATTCGATATATCTGGAAAGAAAAATCGCAACGACTCGAAGAATATTGCTTTCTTTGGTCGGGGATGATAACCCTATAATACGGGGACACGCCGTCCGTGCTCTGGGAACTATCGGTGGCGAAGAGACTATCGCCGAAATGCGTCGTCGTTTCGAACTCGAACCCGACCCATTTGTGAGGTCTATGTATAGTAAGGCCCTGAAATAAAACCTTTTCACCATATTCGGAGCGTATTACTCTGCCAATTTAGATTGGCGAACAGGTTCTCAGTTTTTATAATACATTTTACAAATATACTTTCTACTTAACAAAGATTAAATTGGGTTTAATTTGCAATTTTTATTCTCAGGCTACTTTCCTTATTCCTATACAACATAAGAAGTTATTGGTGCCGATTTTAGTTAAATGGTATGCTATGAACTCTAACATAACGAAACAATGAAATTTATCAACGGCGAAAAGTGTTTTACAGTCGGAGAGTCCGCGCAATATCTGGGAATCTCTACCAGCACTATGCGCTATTGGGTGGATTATGGTCTGTCCAATAAAATGGTTTCTTATATCCAGGAAAACAAGAACCAGTTTCCGGTTCTTTTCAACAACTACGAGACCAAAAACGACCCAAAACGGCTCGTCGATTTTATGAGAGACCACGCAAACCGCCGACTTATAGGTGAAACGGTAATCGACGAACTGAAAAAACTGCTATTGAACAAATTAGGCGTCGAAGAGAAAGCGGTTTAATGGTAGAGTCTTCCATTTTACGAATTTTCCTCATAAAAACCCGCATTTTTCGCGGGTTTTTCGTTTATTTGGCTACGCAGCTTTTTTTCGGAAGAACGTTGCGCAGTATTATAACTCGACTTTCTCCTATTCGTTTAGGATAATATAAAAAATCTTTATAAGATATATTATGACATTTATATATATGGTAGGTTCTATCTAACTGTAACAAAATTTGTTCTTTGATAGCCCGTTTTGCAGATTATATTGTATCTTTAAGAAATTCCGCTTTTCATTTTTTCTATGAAAATTAGCCGATAAAGAAAGGAAGACCGAGATTATGCCCACGAAAAGCGATATGTTTTACAATCCACGATGGTTCACCGAAGAACAAACGCGGGAAATGGAATCCCCACGAGGGAGGCTTCTCTTCGCCAGTTGCAGGTCGGGAACAAATCTGGCGAAAAAGGTTTTCAATAAATATAGGGAGCAATTAAGAAAAGCCGGAGTGGACGATAAAATCTCTAACCTTTTCGATGTCGACGGTGTTTTTTCCGATTCGGAGACTAGAGTGAGACTGGGCGAACCTGTCAGCGGTTGTGATGTCTACCTTTTTCAAGCCCTACGCGACCCGACATCCGACCGTAGCGTGAACGAAAATTATATGGCTTTCCTTATCGCCGCGAGAGCGTTCCGCGAGAACGGCGCGAGGCACGTGGTCGCTATTTTGCCCTATCTTGCCTATGCCCGACAAGATAAACCGACCAGGTTCGAACGGGAACCTACCACTGCGAGACTTATGGCCGACCTCGCTATCGAAGCGGGAGTGGATAGACTAGTAACCTGGGAGCCGCATTCCGCGCAAATCAGGGGTTTCTATGGAAGTATGTCCGTCAATACGCTCGAGTCTCTGACCTTTTTCGGCAACGAGTTTAAAAACTTAAAAGGTGATAATACCATCGTTGTTGCACCGGATGTCGGAGCCTCGAAGCTCGTAACCCATTTCGCCGATTTTGTGCGTATAAATTACGCTATTGCTTCCAAAGAACGTCTCAATGATGGGAAAGTCGTAATTAAAGAGATTGTCGGCGATTTCGAGAATAAAACAAGTGCAATTATTCTCGACGATATGATAAGCACTGGAGGGTCTATTAAGGAACTAATCGAGAAACTTATAGAACGGAAAAAAGTGAAGGAATTCCACATTGGGGTTTCGCATAATCTTTGTATAGACAAGGCCTACGACCGGTTATGGCCTTTTAAGCAGGAAGGGTTAATAAAGAAAATCATAACCACGAATAGCATTCCACAAACCGCTAAATTCAGGAAACTGGTCGAAGTTCGCGACCTTTCGGATATATTGTGCAGGACGATAAATAGAATTCACTACAGCAAATCGGTAAGCGAGGTTTTCTACCCGTTTAACGATGCAAAAAAACCAACCCGCCAGAAAAAAGAATAATCCGGCGGGTAAAAAAACAATGCGGAGTTAAACGCTATTAAGATAATAACGCCTCGATGACCTCCTGGTGTAGTTGCGTCTCGGTGAAGTGTTTCGAGCGGATAGCCCCCGATGGACAACTTCCCACGCAATTCCCGCAACCCCTGCAAATCGCCTCGTTTATTACGGAAACACCCTTGTTTTCATCATAGCTTGCCGCGCCGTAAGAGCAGACATTAACACAGGTCTGACACCCCGTGCAAAGGGATTCCAGAACCTCGGAAACCTTAACCTCGGGCAGTAATTTCTGTCCGGGAATAAGGCGTGAGAGAATAGCGCCGGCGGCGGCATTCGATTGTGATATGGTATCCGGTATATTTCTGGGTCCCTGCGCGCAACCGACTATATAGACGCCGTCGACAGCAGTGTTTACCGGTCCGAGCAGAAGATGCTCTTCCTCGAAGAAACCGGTTTCATCGATAGTAATATCGAGCATTTCGGCGATTCTTTCGGTATCCTCTCCGGGTTTTACGGCTGGCGCGAGAATAACCATATCCACGTCCAGCGAGCCCTTTTCCCCCGATTCATCGGTATATGCGACTTCGATACCGCTTTTGCCTTTTGAAACGCCGGAAACGTCCGCACGAACAAACTCTATCCCTTTTTCTTTAAGGTTATTGAAGAAGGCCTCGTCGTTCTTGTTCGGCACACAAAGGTCGCGGTAGAAATGCGTAATGTTCGCGTCCTTAAAGGTCTCTTTCAGGTTATTCGCTATCTTAAAAAGGTAGTTACAGCATATCCCGGAACAATATCCCACTTCATCTCTACCTACACAGTGGATAAGAGCGACTTTTTTCGGCGCGGTTTTCGATTTCTTAATCTCGCCGGAGGATATTTGCTCTTCAATGTCCAGAGCGGTGAAGACATTATCGACTTTGCCGTAGCCCCATTTCTTATCTTCGGCAGGGTCGTAATTAGAAAAACCGGTAGCAACCACTATCGCACCGACGTTCAATTCGACCGGGTCGCCCTCATGCGGTCTAATGGAAATCTCGAAATTACCGAAAAAGCCGAGCGCCTTTTCGACCTCGCTTTCGAGATAAACCTCGATATTCTCGTTTTCGCCAACTGCGTCGATTTTGCTTTTAATGGCGCCCGGCCCTTCTCCCTGATAAGGCAATAATCCGGCGAGTTTCGCCGCCGTTCCGCCGAGAGTTTCGGTTTTCTCGATGAGATAGACTTTTCTTATAGGGGATGCGAGAGAAAGTGCGGCCTCGATACCCGCTATTCCTCCGCCGATAACGAGGACATCCGGGACGCTGTCGAGTTCCAGTTGTTCGAGAGGAACGTGGTATCCGACCCGGCTGACACCGGCGCGGATATAGCTTATGGCCTTTTTTGTCGCCGCTTCTTTATCCTTTATTATCCACGCGCAGCCCTCGCGAATGTTGACAATCTGATACAAATACGGATTGATACCGGCCTCTTTGCAAACACCTGCAAACGTTGCCTCGTGGTCTTTCGGCGAACAAGCCGCCACAACGACGTGCGTGATGTTCTCGTCGATTATATCCTGTTTCAGAAATTCTTTACCCTCGCCGGAGCAAAAAAGCTTATGCCGCTTAACTACTGCCACGCCCGGTAGAGGAGAGATTTCTTCGATAACACGGTCGATATCGACGGCGTCCGCTATATTCGGTCCGCATTCGCAAACATAAACACCGATTCTATATTCTTCTGATGCCATTTTAGTATGGGTTTAGTGTTAAAAGGGCATTGTCCATCTGCCTTTGAGATATTAATCTTCGACAGCCTGCGGCACGGAAGCCCTTTCAGCAGTAGATATTATTTTGTTAACGGCGGCCCCGGCCTGAGTAATACTCGCCGCTATATCCTTGGGGCTTTCGGCGCAACCCGCGACATAAATACCTTCGCGCGATGTCGTTACTGGGGCGAGCGAGCCGGTTTCGGTCGCGAAAAATCCCCTCGAATCGCATTCTATGCCCAGTATTTCTGCAAGCGCGACGTTATCGGGATTCGCAATCACCGCCGGCGCGAGAATCACCATATCCACGTCGATAGACTCCGATTTACCGGCCGAGTCGTATGTAACCTTCGCGCCTTTGCTGTTTTTCTCGACCTTGACATTTCCGCAGTGGATATAAGAAACGCCTTCGCCGAGGGTTTCTCTATAAAATCTCTCGTTTAATTTTCCGGGCACGCAAAGGTCGCTATAAAGTGCGAAAACCTCGGCGCCGTCTATTTTATGTTTCAGGAAACGCGCGAATTTCGCAGAATACATACAACAAATCCCCGAGCAATATCCGACCTTATCTCTTCCAACACAATGGACAATCGCCGCTTTTTTTGGGGTTTCGCCGTTTCTCAGGGTCAACTCGCCTAAAGTCGGCCCGTTCGATGCGAAAAGCCTCTCGAATTCCATCGCGGTATATACGCAATCCAGTTCGCCGTAGCCGTATTCGGGCAAATCCTTAACATCGAATTCGTCGAACCCGGTGGCCACTACTACCGCGCCAACCTTCAGTTGTAACTCTTTATCTTCCTGGTTGAAATCGATGGCCTCGAACATACAGGCCTCCTGACAGGCCGTGCAATCCTCCCCTTTGGTGAACCGGACACAGTTATCGGTATCTATCACCGGAACATTCGGCAATGCGCCGGCACACGGGACGAAAATCGCTTTTCGTTCGTTCAGGTTTTCCTCGAAAGGATTTTTTACACTAACCGGGCAAGGCTCATAACAGGCCCCACAACCGATACAATCGACAGGGCTGACGTAACCAGCTTTTACTTGAATTGTCGCCGTAAAATCTCCGGGGGAGCCGTCGAGCCTTTTCAAGGTTGCGAGCGTCAGAAGCTCGATATTTGCGTTCTGTAGTAACTCCTGTTGCTTCGGTGCGAGCATGCAGGTGGAACACTCCATATTCGGGAAAACTTCCTCGAATTTGATAGCGTTCCCGCCTATCATAGAGGTTTTCTCGGCCAGATAAACCTTCCTGCCGGATTCTGCAATAAGCAGACTTGCCTGTATTCCGGCGATTCCCCCACCGATAACGAGAATATCCTTATTCATAGTCTTTTGGTTCTCAGGTTTTGATTTATTATTTTTAGACTAATATGGCGTTTTTTTCAATGGATTCGGGCCCAGGCTTTTGATTTTCTCGGTAAAGTCGTTCACGACGTCGGCGTATCTCTGGCCCTCCGATGCCGAAACCCACGCTAACTCGACACGTTCGGGGTCCAGCCCAAGACTTTCGAGGACCTTTTCCAATTGGGCGAACCTACGGCGGGTAAAATAATTCCCCTCTTTATAATGGCAATCCCCCGGGTGGCATCCGGCAACAAGCACACCGTCGGCGCCCCAGAGCAGGGAATTCAGGACCAGACTCGGGTCGACCCGGCTCGAACACATAACTCTTACCACGGAGATAGAGGGCGGGATATCGAGTTTACTCGACCCGGCGCGGTCGGCTCCGCCATAAGAACACCAGTTGCAGAGAAAACCAACAATATTAGGCGTAAATTCATCAGCCATTGTTCACCTTTTCATAGGGAAAGGATAAATTTAGACAAAAAGAGGGGAACCGTATGGTATCCCTCTTAATGCAAACTAGAACTGGACTTGAGCCGTGAATTTCCCTGTTCCGTCGTCGTTGCAGAATAGCAGTGTTTTCCCGGTTTTCTGGCACCACGCTTTGATATCGTTCGGGAAGGAGTGGCAATCGGCGAGTATCTCCAATATGTCTCCCCCTTGCAGGTTACGGGCTTCCGCCGCGACTTTAAGAATGGGTTGCGGGCATTTAAGGCCGAGCGTGTCGAGTGTTTTCGTCGCCATTGTGTTAACCTCCTTGATGTTGCGATTTTCTGGTTTTATTAAACGAAATTGGCAAAATAAGAAAAAAACTGTTTCGATATTCTCGAAATATTCGCTCTCCACAGGAACGAATATTTTCGGTAATCATCTTTTGTAAAGAATTTAGTTAAAAACTAAAATGAAGCCTCGCTATTCAAGTTACATATACTATTTTTTTTCCTTTTCATAGTCAAGGGAAAAATAATCGATACGGTAAAAAATTGTTCTTTTACCGCTATTTTATTGTATTTTGGGAAGGGTGTGCCGTAGTTATGAATAGTTACCCCAAAAATTACTATTTTCTTGTCCGGTCCTCGACCACCTTTTCCGATAGGAGAAGAAAACGGAATTCGGCCATAAATTCGGGGTATTACGGGTTCCCTATGGTCGTCCTACGGACTTCCTGCGGATTCGCTACGCTTGCCGGCGCGGGGTCGGCACGCGCCGACAGGCGAACGGGCTTTTGCATTCGGAAACAATATATTCCTTTACCTTACCGAACTAAGCAAAAACCGTGACAGCCCGGTTTTCAAACAGCCAGTTAGGGATTTCTATAATAGACTATAAATAAATGACTCCTGCGGAATTGCTCGCAAATGTCATTGCGAGGAGCGAAGCGACGAGAAATCTCTTGAATGACAACGGTTTAGGATTTCTCCCCTACGCTTGAAATGACAAAATTCTCTATTTTGCAGGATTCATCGTAAATAAATTAAAATAGTTAACGAGAAAAATAAAACAGATTGCGAAAAGTGATATATAAACGTAGCTTCTATTACAATCGCGCGAGCGTGGCGGAACTGGCAGACGCACTGGATTTAGGAAACGATGAAGACCACAATGGATAATTCGTGTTATTCCAAATTATCGATTTCGGTTTAGGAACCGCCGCTCTATTCGTCTGAGCTACGGGAACGTCTCGGTTTAGAAACCCCCGACTGGATTAACCCGAAACTGTAACGAGCAAAACTATGCATTTAACGTCTGAATGTTAAGCGATAAGTATTATTTTAGTCCGGCTAAAGGGATGTGCATTCCCCTAAATGAGAGTATATACAGAAAACTATTGACTTAGGAGACGCGAAAGAATATTTTACGAGTCGATAATAGACCCGATTGGGGAGTCGTCCAATGGCAGGACAGCGGACTCTGGATCCGTCAATCGGGGTTCGAATCCCTGCTCCCCAGTTTTACCAACAGACAATCCTCGTAAAAAGACCACCCTTTTAGAGGACGAAATAAGCCGCATACCTGTTCAGGCGATACTGCCTACTATTTTAAATAAATAACCTTTTTCGCAAGATATTTACCGTCGATTTGCATTTTTACGAGGAAGACTCCGGATTGTAGGCTCTCATCAGGTATCCAGATATATTCGTGTCCTTGTGAACTCGCTGGGCAGTCTTTTTTCATTTCGTCAGACCGCCAGACTAAATGCCCGCTTATGTCGTAAATCTTCACCGGATTTGCTGAATATATTCGACAAGCTCTATTGAATGGATTCGGGTAGATGGACAAACACGATTCTAACGGGAACTTTCTCTCCTCTATACCGGTAGAAGCCGTGAACCACCAGTAATAGTTTCTTAGATTCGGTGCGCCGATGTCCGGATTGTCCCGTATTGTGAATTCCATATCTACCGTGTCTCCGTCGGATATTACTATGCCGGCGATGCTAAAAGCGAGCATAACCGTCGTATCTCCTTCTATTATCAATCCGCCGCCGCTAGGCGCGGAAAAATCCTCGCCGGCGACAGTTAATACCCAGCGCAGGCTGTCCGTGCCGCAACCGAAATCTTTATACTTAATCATCGTGCCGCTCGGAATATAGTCCATAACCAACGCGGAATCGGGTTCTCGGTAGGTAATAACCGGTGGGCTTTTGTCTATAAAGAAGCTGTAGGTTAGTCCGCTGTCCGGCGAGGCGTGCCCAAGAGCGTCGTCGATACCGATAAGCTCGACCGTTATCGTATCCTCGGGCCAGGGAGATGAAGGTTGGAATATTACTGAATCCCCCGAACAGGTAAGTTCATGGTCGAAGGTCGTATATGAAATTCCGTTAACTGCTATTCTCGCGGTCGATGGGTCGATACCGTCCGGGTCGAGAAAAACCAGAACGATAGCGGTATCGACGGATACCCAGAGATTGGGCGGCGGGAATGTCGACATCAGATACGGGCCTTCAGAGAGAGTATATCTATAGAAAGGCTCGTGAGAGCTGCCGGAACGGTCCTCGGTCCAGGAAATATCTATCGTTATCGACGTGTTGTTGAATGCCGGGAAAAGCGTTCCGCGCATACGCGGCTCGTAGTAATAATGGACTCCCATCGTATCGGCTGTTATTTCCTCGATTAACGTGAACGCCGTATCGGTCAGGGTTTTTCTATAAAGGCATAGCGAACCGCCTTCGTTCAGGTCGCGGATGATGACGAATGCGTCGCCGGTAGATTCGTTACAGCAGATATTAGAAATATATCGGTTACAGACGTCGCTGTAAAGCGATGTCGGGAAGCTGCAAAGGTCGACCGGGTCGCTGATTCCCGAAACCGAGTCCCATTTTCTATATTTGAAATACCAGATTCCAGTAACGTCCCCGGCGTTATTGGCGTATAGTATATGGACGTTGCCGAGGTCGTCGGCGGCCATTCCGCAGTTATGGTCGCGCCCGCCGGTCGAACCGTCGCCCATATCGTCCCTCATCTCCCAGCTGGAGCCGTTATAGTAACGATGAACCGCGTAGCCGGTGCTGCTGCTATTGTCGTAATATGAGCAATGGACGTTATTGTCTTTGTCGATACACATCGTAACGCCCTGGCACGAGCCTGTCGAGGGGCACCCGACACTTGTGAAATTAAGGTCGGATGCGTAAGCGGAATCCGATTTCCAGACGGTCGCTTTCCAGCTGGAAGGTCCTCCGGTAAGAACCCAGACAAAGCCGTCGGAGTCAATCGCCACGCCCGAATCTGTTCCTTTGA
>QNEE01000060.1 GCA_003645085.1 bacterium
AGAATACGAGATTAAAGTTTATCCGAATCCGTTTAATTCATCATGTAAAATAAGCGGATTCAACGGGCTAGTTAGTATTTATAATATTAACGGTGATAGGATAAGCAAACTAGAAACTCCGGGTATTTGGAAACCTTCGGATAATAGCATTTCGAGCGGGATTTATTTTCTCCGAGGTAAGGGAGTTGACGGGAAACACTTTATCGGTAAAACCGTATACATTCAATAAACTTTGTTACTCGTTCCCGCGCTCCTCGCGCGGGAACGAGCTATAAGCCGCTTGAGTTGCGGCCTGTTGATTGTCTTCGCCGATTTTCCTTCGTCGATGTATTCTCCAACGACCTTGAAGTTTTGTTTCTTAGCAAAGTCTCTCATCGCTTTTATCTGCGCGGGAATGGATAAGTCTTTTTGCGCCTGCTTCTCCGTCGAGACGCGGGCGTAGAGAAGGCATTTAGGCATAGGTTTGGATTAATGATAACTTATAAGATTATACCAGATATGGGATTAGAGAGCAAGCGGGAAAAGGAGGATAGAATTGATAATTAATAGAAAAAATTATCCGGCCTTGATTTCCCGAAAATTTTCAGTATATTAATAAAGTAATTTTTATTCTTTCAAAGCAAATTTTTTCTAAATATCCTAAAGAGGCGCCTAAATGCCTGCAAAACAGATTTGTATTTTAGTGTTGTTTTCAATATTAGCAATAACCACTTTCAGTGAGGGTATTCATTGGTATGCTGGTATTGGTGGGGGTTGGGGCGTGGCAACTCTCAAATTAGATAATGAAGATGAATATCTACACGAATATGAACCGATAGATTATTGGACCGGAGCTCTAAATTCATTCCGGTTTTCTTCAAAAGTATCCGGCGGTATGTATTTATCTACAAAATTATCAGCGGGTTTTGAAATCACGATGTTACAGGAAGCAGGTTCGAAGGAATATATAGAGGACTGTGGTGTCCCTGCTTTCGAACAATTGAGAAGATATGCGATTGTAACAAGGTATACAGATTACAGTTTAGTAGGGATTTTTGAACCAATTGAAATAGGATTAAAATTAAGATTAAGTTTGGGGTGGGGGACATTCTTTAATAAAATAACTAATGAATTTCCTGAAACAAACCAAATATTTGTCTTAAGAAGATACGCGGACGGTCCTTCGGCAAGTGCAGGGATAAATTACACTTGTCCTATTTATAACGGGCTTAATATTGGATTAGGGATGGATTGGTATTACCACTGGTATGCCAGACAGACATATGATAACATGGACGAAGCTGAAATGGGGATTCTATATATAGAGTTGAGCTGGAATTCACTTACACAACAGAGAAAAGGAGATTGAAATGTGCAATGATCGGTTTTTTAAGATTATACCTCTTCTATTTTTATTTACGGCTATCCTATACGCAGTTGACCCATGGATTGAAACACAGGTAATAGAAAGATTCATGCCGTCTCTCGTTTTAAACTATGGCGATAATGGTCCCAGGGGCACCATACATAATCGCGTATTGGAACTACTAGAAGATTTCTCGTTGCTGCGCTCCTCGCAATGACATTTGCGAGCAATTCTGCAGGAGTAATTCTAAGGAGCACGTAAAGGATGCGGTAGAAATACTATCGAATAGTTTCCCTAAAGTTGGCACAAATATGGCATATGGATGAAATACTGAAATAAGTGAGTTTTTAAAGTCGGATAACTTCATATTTTACAACACAATGCCAGCATAGCTCAGTCGGTAGAGCAGCTCACTCGTAATGAGAATCAAGCCGATTCAATTAACTCTATTATAGATATTATAATAGCCGGGAATGTCTATGAACAGGGGTTTTCGATAATTCGACCTATTCTCTATATTCTGCTCTATTAAGGTGAAATCTACCCTATTTTTGGCACAAATCTGGCACAATAAGAAATATTGGCATTCTCGGTTTGTCGAAATCCCAGCTTTGATAAGTTAGGCTTTTATTGGCTTAATCCCCGCTAACTATTATTGTGTGCCAAACGTCAATGGTTAGCTGGCCAAAACGAAATAGGTCGTTCGAAGATACGTCGATTATTACAACCACAAGCGATTGCTATTACTCGGTCCGCTCGGCGAGGGCTGATACGATATCTTTGAATCCTTTTTCGGGCGGATACTCGCCGCGGCCCGCGCACGCGCCTACCGCGAAACCCTTTCCGGCGACATAGTAACGCTATTTAAGCACGGGGCAAAACCCTCGCCCTAACCCGCACGCCGTTCGTAGAGGACAAGCGGCGCGGCTGGTTAAATGTCGGGGATTAACTCTTGACTTTTAACCGATTGCGATGTTAATTTGAAAAAGCCCAAAGCGATATAAATTACAGGAGCAAATATGCCCGACTATTTTTTAGAATACCTGAAAGCTATACAGCAAAAAGGTGCCGACGCCACCGAAGTCGATTATCGAACCCCTTTTGAAAATCTCCTTAACGCAATTAAGCCCGAAGATATTAAGTTCAAGGTTACGCACGAACCGCACCGCGAGAAAGAATTCGGCGCACCGGATTTCCTGATTACTACAAAAGGTTTGCCTATCGGCTATATCGAGACGAAGAAGCTGGACGAAGATATTTCCCAAATCCGCAAAACCGACCAGATAAAGAAATATCTCAAGGTTACGCCGAACCTAATAATAACGAATTACCGCGATTTCCTTTTGATAAAGGACGGCAAAGACGTCGATTATGCTTCGTTGGTAGGACAGACGTATAAAGCAGTAGGACAGACATTCTTGTCTGTCCCCCCCGCAACCGAACAGGCAGGAATGCCTGTTTTACCGGATATTTTCAATAAACGTTTCAGGCTAAATCCCGAAGATGTAAAAAAGCTCGAAAGGCTATTCGAGAGCTTCTTCACCTCCAAACCGATAGAGATAGCCAGAGTTAGCGTTCTTGCCGAGGAACTCGCCAAACGCGGAAAACTGCTCAAGGAATTTATCGAGGAGGAAATAAAAAACGACGAACCACAGGATTATTCGAGATGGCTCAAAGGCTTGTATGCCGAATTTACTAAAACCCTTATCGCCGATTTGGACGAAGAGGGCTTTGCCGACGCTTTCACGCAAACACTAATCTACGGCTTGCTTCTCGCCGGAATCGACAAAAAAGAACCGCTTAATCGCGTCAGCGCTTATGCTAATATCCCGCGCTCTTTCGCGGTTATTCACGAGCTTTTCGATTTCTTTAGCAAAAACGACCCGCCCGAAAGATTCGACTGGATTTACGACGAGATTATCGCGGTAATCAACGCCGCCGATTTCCACGGCATCGCGCAGGAATTGATGTTCACAGGCGGGCACCACGAAAGCGACGACTACGACCCGTATTATTATTTCTACGAACCGTTTCTACAGAAAATAGACGCCATACAGAAAAAGGAAAAAGGGGTTTATTATACCCCTATCCCGGTCGTGAGCTTTATTATCCGAAGCCTCGACAGGATTCTCAAGGACGGGTTTAATGTCCAGGGCGGGTTCACGAATCAGGGGGTTACGACGCTCGACTTCGCCTGCGGAACGGGGACGTTCCTCGCCGAGATATTCAAGCTGGTTATTAACGGCCTTAAAATGTCGCGAAACGAGGGTCAGATACCGAACACGGTTAGCGGACACATACTTAAGAATTTCTACGGCTTCGAATACCTCGTCGCGCCTTATGCGATAGCGCATTTGAAACTCGCCCGGCTTATCGAGGAAATTGCGAACGGCTACGAGTTCGGCGATAAAGAACGGCTGCAAATATACCTCACCGATACGCTCAACGACTCGCCGCATACCGCCAACCCGTTATTTCAGGCGATGTCGAAAGAGGGCAAAGAGGCGAACGGTATTAAGAAGAGCAAGGAGATATTGGTAGTAACCGGCAACCCGCCCTACAATGTCGGCTCGAAGAACAAGAGCCAATGGCTCGACGCGAATATGCCGATTTACAAACCCGAAGGAGAGAAGAAGCTCAACATCGACGACGATTATATCAAATTCATTCGGTTCGCACATTTCAAGATGGCGCAGGTTGAGCGCGGTGCTGTCGGGATAATCACGAACAACAGTTTTATAAACGGCATAACGCACCGGAAGATGCGCGCGGAATTATTAAAAGAATTCGATGAGATTTATATCCTGAATCTGCACGGCAACGCCCGAATCGGAGAAACCGCCCCGGACGGCGGAACCGACCAGAACGTTTTCGACATAATGCAGGGCGTTTGCATCTCGTTCTTCGTCAAAACAGGGCGCGGTCCGGTAGGACAGACATTCTTGTCTGTCCCTTACCAACAAGAACAGGCAAGAAGTATTCCGGTAGGACAGACATTCTTGTCTGTCCCTTCCGAAGAGAAACAGGCAAAAAGTATTCCGGTAGGACAGACATTCTTGTCTGTCCCTTCCGAAGAGAAACAGGCAGAAATGCCTGTTCTACCACCTCAACCACCTGACGGAGACCTTAAAACAACGCGAAGAAAACTCCCACACTGGACTCTTCCCGGTTCCTATTACTTCGTTACTTTCTCCACAACAGGCACGACACTTTCGGAGAAAGAACGGGAAATAGTCTTTTCTCACATCATGAATGGCGCCGATGAATTCTATGAACTATTCGCACTTGTAGTTATGCCGGAGCATGTTCATTTAATTTTAAAACCGAATGCAGACAGAAAACTATCCGAAGTAATGAAAGGAATTAAGGGAGTTTCGGCAAGGCTTGTGAACAAAGAGCGTGGAGTAACCGGTAAATTATGGTTAGACGAATCATACGATAGAATCATTCGGGACGAAGAAGAATATATCGAAAAATTGAATTATATTCTTCAAAATCCAATAAAGGCTGGGCTTTCGGAAAGCGGAAAATATAAGTATTTATATGTGGAAGGTTTAAATGAAACCTCGGTAGAAAAGGTAGCTCAGACATTCCTGTCTGAACACGAACAGGCAGAAGAAACCTCGGTAGAAAAGGTAGCTCAGACATTCCTGTCTGAACACGAACAGGCAGGAAAAGACTCGGTAGTTCAGACATTCCTGTCTGAACACGAACAGGCAGAAGAAACCTCGGTAGAAAAGGTAGCTCAGACATTCCTGTCTGAGCAGAATGAACAGGCAGGAATGCCTGTTCTACCAGCAGAAAAGAGAAACGGTGACCAAGGCCGCGTTTTCTACTACGACCTCTACGGCAAGCGCGACGACAAGTTCCGCTTCCTGCGCGAGAACGACATAGACAGCGTGGAATGGCAGGAACTGGACTACGCCGCCTTCGACGATGCCTTCAACAAGACGCGATGGGGAAAGCGATTCCCATATTTCAAGTTTTTTGTGCCGAAAGAAGCCGAAACCACAATCGAACGATACGGCAAGGCATGGGGAATGAACGAGATATTCGAAGTCTTTGGTAGTGGAATAAAAACAGATAGAGACGATACAGTTATCAACTATAACAAAAAGAAACTAACCGAAGTCTTGAAAAAAGCATTTTCGGGTGATTACGACAGCTCGTTTAAAAGGAAATATAAAATACATAACTCGAGCAGCTATAATTTCGCCGATAGATTAGAAGCCCAAGAATTCGACGAGAACAATATCAAGCCTATTCAATACAGGCCTTTCGATTTCAGGAAAATCTATTACAAAGTTGGTTTCACGAGCAGACCGGGGTATAAAGTCATGCGCCACTTCCTCGAAGGCGAAAATATTGGGCTTGCTTTTTCAAGGCAGATAATTAGCGACGAATGGAAGCACTGTTTTGCGACTGACACAATCACCGATGGTTGCACGGTTTCAATAAAAACCCGCGAATGGACTTACGTCGCCCCCCTCTACCTTTACGAGGAGCCAAAGTCACCGCAGCTCGACGGTTCGGGCATGGTGGTGCGCCCGAATTTCAAAAGGGAGTTCGTCGAGTTCATCGAAAAGAAATACGGGAAGAAACAGACGAGAACGTCTGTTTTACCAAAAACCTCGGCAGAACAGACTCAACAACCGGCAGGACAGACTCAACAACCGGCAGGACAGACTCAACAACCGGCAGAACAGACTCAACAACCGGTAGAACAGACTCAACAACCGGTAGAACAGACTCAACAACCGGTAGGACAGACTCAACAACCGGTAGGACAGACTCAACAACCGGTAGAACAGACTCAACAACCGGCAGGACAGACTCAACAACCGGTAGGACAGACTCAACAACCGGTAGGACAGACTCAACAACCGGTAGGACAGACTCAACAACCGGTAGAACAGACTCAACAACCGGTAGAACAGACTCAACAACCGGTAGGACAGACTCAACAACCGGTAGGACAGACTCAACAACCGGTAGGACAGACATTCCTGTCTGTCCACGGCACACACGAACAGGCAGGAAAAAACTCGGTAGAAAAGGTAGGTCAGACATTCCTGTCTGAGCAGAAAGAACAGGCAAGAAAAAACTCGGTAGGTCAGACATTCCTGTCTGACCAAGAACAGGCAAGAATGCCTGTTCTGCCAACGAAGCCGACCCCCGAACAAATCTTCGGCTATATCTACGCAATCCTCTACTGCCCGACATATCGCGAGAAATACCTCGAACTTCTGAAAATCGATTTCCCGCGCGTGCCCTTCGTCGATGACGAGGCGCTTTTCTTCGAGCTTTCCGCCCTCGGCTGGGAACTCGTCCAGCACCACCTTATGAAACGCACCTACGATTTCATCTCGAACTACCCGATAGCCGGAACGGACGAGGTGGAGAAGGTGAAAATGACGCCGACACCAGCAGAAAAAACGCGAAACTCGGTAGGACACACGCAACCCTCGGTAGGTCAGACATTCCTGTCTGAGCAGAGTGAACAGGCAGGAAAAGACTCGGTAGAAAAGGTAGGTCAGACATTCCTGTCTGAACACGAACAGGCAGGAAAAAACTCGGTAGAAAAGGTAGGTCAGACATTCCTGTCTGAGCAGAGTGAACAGGCAGGAAAAGACTCGGTAGAAAAGGTAGGTCAGACATTCCTGTCTGACCAGGAACAGGCAAGAATGCCTGTTCTGCCAACCTCACCTTCGCCGTCTGAAAAAACCGTCCGCGTATGGATAAACAAAGAACAATATTTCGATAACATTCCGGAAGAAGTCTGGAATTTTTGCATAGGCGGTTATCAAGTTCTCGACCACTGGCTGAAAGCCCGCAAAGGCCGCAGACTGAACAACGAAGACATAACCACCTTCCACCGCATAGTCTCCATCCTCGACTTCACGATAAAACATATGGCGAGGATAGAGGAGGTTGCGGGCAGGGAGGTGTAAGGAGGAGAAGATGGCAAATGAAATTAATTATGAAGAAGAGAGAAGTAAATCTACAGATGCGATAGTAAATTCAACTGCGGATAAGATAGTTATTGTAGCTGGGCCGGGGACTGGAAAGACTTACACTTTCATAGAATTTCTCAAAAAAAGGAGCGGGGATAATTTAGCCCTGACCTTTATTAACAACCTTGCTAATGACCTTAAAAGTAGGCTTGATGGTTTAGCTGAATCGCATACTTTTCACTCATTCTGCAAAAGCCTTTTACATAAGTTAGATATAGACGGCTTATCAAGGGATTTTGAAGTATATCCAGATTTAGATAGAATAATACGAAGTGACGCCTGCTTTATTGGTAAAGATTATAAGGCCTTTATAAATGCCTTCAGAACTTTAGAAGAGCACAACGGAATCATAGATTTTTTCATAGGGAGAAGCAATTACTATGATACTGTTTCATTTGACGACTATGTCTATAGAGTTTTTTCACATTTTAGAGAAAACCACGATTCGCTCCCTTCTTTCGATAATATCGTAATAGATGAATACCAAGATTTCCATAGATTAGAAGTCGAGTTTATAAAACTACTTGCTTCGAAAAGCAAAGTCCTAATCGTTGGCGACGATGACCAAGCATTATATGAGAACATAAGAAAATCTTCGCCTGATTTTATCAGAGAGTTAAATGAAGACAGTTCTTACGAGAAACATCAATTACCATTTTGCAGTCGTTGCCCAGAAGTTATCGTCGGTGCGGTTAATGATGTTATTAAATGCTCTGTTAGATTGGGGTACTTTAAAAATAGGATTGAGAAAGATTATCACTGCTATCTTCCTGATAAGAAAGAAGATTCGGAGAGATTCCCTCAAATAGAGGATGTTTATTGCACAGTTCAGACGAAAGAAAAATGCCCCTACATACCAAAATATATCGAGGCAGAAATATTAAAAATAGAAGAAAGAGATTTTACTGAAGCCAAAGAAGAAGGATATTACCCAATTCTAGTAATTGGGCCTAGTCAGTATTTAAAACAAGTGCAATATTATTTCGATTCTAAAGAGGGTTTTAAGATTAATTACAAAGAAAATATAAAAGCTAATTATCTTTTAGATGGTTATCGTTTCTTAATAAAAGACAATGATTCGAATATTGGTTGGCGTTTAGTAATTGAAGATGATAATTGCGATAATATGAATGACTTAATTCAAGAAATCACAGACGATAAAAGACCTTTAGTTGAAGTGCTAGATCAAACCTACAAAGATAGACATTTACGAATTATCAATATCATAAAAAAGTTGTTTACTGGCGAAACATTAACAGAACATGATACTACATCGTTAGAAAATGCAGTTGAATTAAATGTCGACGAGATAAAAGAATACTACGCTATAGAAGATGAAGATGGCGATGATAACTGTGATGAGGACTTAATCAAACTAAAACTAACTACATTTGTTGGTGCGAAAGGCCTTTCAGCAGGTTTCGTCTTCGTAATTGGCTTCAACAACGGAGATTTGCCAAGAGACAAAAATAGCATAGACGATTTGGAGATAAAAGAATTTATTGTAGCACTTAGTAGAACGAGGAAAAAGTGTTTTTTGATTTCGAATGGTCGTTTTGGGGGCAAAAAAACCGGAGGTAAATCTTGCTTTATTAATGCAATAAATCCTCCAAGATTAAATAAAATAGAAGTAAATAAAAATTGGAGACCTAAATGAAACGCACCCATTCATCATCGGCGCAGTGTAAGGATTGGGTTCGGGAGAAGCGGACGATGGTAGAACAGGCATTCTTGCCTGTTCGAGCGCATAACGGACAGACAGGAATGTCTGTCCTACCGGTAAATTAAAATGTCAAAAGAAAAATACGTAATGGATGCGCCGAATTTCAAGGACTGGATTAAATCCGGGCGCGTCGTTATGAAAGAGTTCGTCGGGAAATCCGGGAAATCGTTCCTCGGCTTCTGGTTCGAGGATAAATCTTTCGCCCTATTCCAAAAAACATGGGCAAAAGACCCGTTCTCGCACTCCTTTATCCCGAAAACCCTTGCGAAAAGGTTCCTCGTCAACGAACTTGAAATCGAAATCGATAAAAAGGATTACGCAAAACTGACCACATATCAGATAGCATGGATGATCCTAAAAGGCGAATTAAAAAGTAAAAGAAGCTAAATCGACCGGAGTCGAATAGATGATTTTAGGGGGTTAATCACCGGGTCGCATAGGGGGAAATAACATAGACCTATACTCCCATAATTCCCGAAATAAACAACTTTTTACTTAGCCAACACCGCCTTCCTAACCATCTCAACTTCCCCGTCGACGCGCAATTTTATAAGGTAAATCCCATCTGGGCTTTCTCTTCCCAATTCGTTCCTTCCGTCCCAGATATAGGTATGTTCCCCAGCCGGCGTTTGCCCGGATGCAATCGAGGCGACATACCGCCCGGAAATATCGAATATCTCGACGTCCATTACAGCCGGTTCCGGCAGAAGGACGGTTATGGACGTCGACGAATTAAAGGGATTCGGGACGTTCTGAAGAAGCGCTATTTCCCCCGGTGTTTTAGGATTATCGGCAACGCCGACTGATGGCCCCAAATGGAAACACCAGGGCAATTGATACCAGCTATTCACATCGAGAGTATCCGAGACGGACATAACCCGCCAGTAATACGTCGTCAAAGAGAGCGAGTCAGCCGCTGTAACCAGATAAAACGTATCCGGGATACCCGCGCGTTCAATCAAACCGTCCGTAAAGGCGGAGTTTAAGGCCATCTGGAGCGTATATGTCCCGTTCGTTCCGGTGGATTTGCTCCAGAAAAGATTGAACGGTAACGAGACCGTATCGTCGTCTTCTGGGGAGATGAGAGTCGGTTTCGGATAGAGAATCGTATGAGGCTCGTTCGTCCAGCCGAGGAAATTCACGGCTCCGGCGCCCACGCTATCCTCTTCATCGAATATATTCGCTTCTATAGTCGGTTCCGAGGTCGCTCCCCAATAGTTGTATGTGGCGTCGAGGTCGTTCCCTGAAGCGTTTTTCAAACCGAATTCGGTATTATCGTAAATATCGTTCACCTGGGCGAAACTCCCCGCGATTATTGGATGCGAGTCCCCCTCGACGAGAATACCGATATTGTTATCGTGGATTTCGTTGCTACCTATAAGCGAGGAGAAACCGTCCGAACAATGGACGCCGCACAAGTCGTTGCCATATATATAATTATTCGTAATCTCCGGCGAACAGGAAGCGCCGGAATATATCCCATCGCAATCATTATACCTTATACTATTGCCGGTTATAACCGGCGAAGAAGAAGACAGGCAAACGATTCCAGAAACGTCGTTATACGAACTCGAATTGCCGGATAACGTGGGCGAAGAATCGACGCATTTGATTCCCGAACTGTCCGACCAAAAAATTGAGTTATTCGCGATAGTTACGGATTCGGGGCAATCGACGCAGGTTAAAGCGTTACCCGTAGTATAGTATATATAGCTATATCGAATCTCGTCGGCGCATTGGTTAGTGCAGTGGATTCCGCCGGTGCTGTAATAAATATCGCAATTGTATATCCTGCTTGTTGAGATATGAGAGGGTGGGTCGAGTCGAATCCAACCCCACATCCCCTTTTCGGGGCTGGACGAGTTCGGTTTAAAAGAGGAGTTTTCGGCTTCGAGTTTGCCGAAAACGATAATATCGCACTTATCCTCTATCCCTTTCGTCCCGCTTAACGTATCCCAAACACAGATAGTGTCGAAGAAAACCCTCGTATTTGAAGGTATTATTACGCTATCGCCTTCAGGAATAAATATATCCCCGTTGACATAGACGGTCTTTTCTCCCGGCCAGTCGTCGTCAGTAGTAACTCCGTGGATAATCGGCGGGTTGCCGATTCTTTGGGCGTAAGTATCCCAATCGTAGTAATCCGACCTATGGTCTTGCCAAACGACAATCGCACCTGAATCCCCATCCAAGACGATATTCGTCGTACTATAGTATCGGCCGTAGTCGGTGTCATAGTAGAAATACTGGTTATCGGCACTGGTCGTGACAGAAATTCCGTTCTCTGTCCACGAAGCTGCGCCGGATGAGTCGATTTCCTGCACGTATATATCGCTGTGCGACCCGTTCCGATAATCCCACCATGTCAGAATAGCGCCACCTCTATTATTACTCGCAATTTGGGGACGCCATTGTTCGCTACCGGAAAGGGAGCAAACTGCAACACCGTTAGTTGGCCATAATATCAACCCGTCAGCGGATACCCTTTGGGCGTAAATATCCCAATCCCCGCTTCTTTCATCTTCTATTGCTATTATCGCGCCGTTGCACCCGTCCGATATTATCCCGAAAGGATTTTGGTCGCGAGTCCCGGAAGAAAGCGTTATGCCGTTATACGTCCATAAAACCGACCCACTATTATCTATTCTCTGGGCGTAGACGTCGTGATTGCCTCCTCTGGCGTCTTCCCACGTGATTATGGCGCCACCGAAACCATCGGAGGTTGCGTAAACCCTCATTTGGTCGCCGGTTGCCGTGCATATCGGCGCGCCGTTGATAGTCCACTCAACAATACCTCCGCCATTAATATGTTGCGCATACACGTCGAAGTTACCTGACCGCCAATCTATCCAATAGATTATTGCGCCGTCCAATCCGTCTGAAATTAGACCGATTTGCCAGGCGTTTTCCGAAGCGTGCCGGATAAGCACTCCTTGCGAATCCCATAGAATCGTCCCGTCGGAAGCCACCCTTTGCGTATATATGTCCCACCCGCCGTCTCTGCTGTCTTTCCAGATAATTATTGCCCCGCCGAGATTATCGCCGATTATTCGAGGTTTTTGTTGAGAACCGCTGGTATCGCAAATAACGATGCCGGTTCCCCATAGAAGGATTCCATCGGAAGATATATGTTGAGCGATAATCTTCGTTCCGTCTTCATCCCACACAACAATAGCACCACCGCTTCCGTCGGAACAAATTGTCGGCCTTTCCTCCGGCGGCCCCGTACCGGTCAGTCCGAGGCGAACGCCGTTAGTTAACCAAACCGGATTGCCGTATCTATCCAGTTTTTGGGCGTATATCCTGTCCCCCGACCTTCTGTCCTGCCAGGTTATCACTACTCCTCCTGAATCGCTTGCGGCGGCGGTCGGTCTGAATTGGTCGGACGTGAATTTACAGACTTCGACGCCGCTATAATCCCATAGGCGTTCGACGGCGTTCACTGAAACCGACGCCGATATTATGACTATAAGAAAAATGCAATTAAGATATCCAAAGGTTTTCGATAGCATATTATTCCCCCAGTTGTTCCATCAATCTTCTTTGCTCTTCGATACGCTGTCTGCAATAGGCGATTTCGGTCTGAATCGAGTTTTTCGGATTCAAGGAATAGGCCGTAGTTAATCGCTCTATAGCTATCTCATAATCCCCCGTGCACTCGTAAGCCATTCCGAGGTCGTAATGGGCTTTCCACGACCCCGGATTTTCCTTTACCGCTCTTTGGAAGTAACTTATCGCATTGTCCCAGTTGCCGACCTTCGCCATATTGACACCCATTTGTAAATCCGGGATGTCCCCGTCGCTTAAGAAGGACATTTTTACGTAGACGGTATAGGGGGCTATCATCTTTACGAACTGCTTTACGATGTCCTCTCTACATCCCCTGTAGAGCGACGTTTTATCTATCTCAGCAGGTTTAGAATTGGTCGCCGTTGTTTGCGCGCTATATCCAGCCTCGAACTGTTTGGTCGCAAGAATTCTTCCCGTTTGCACGTCGATGACCTTGAGGTTGATGACGAGCTTGGCTAACCCTTTTCGCCAATAGATCCTATAATTTGTGCCGTCTTTACGTTTTCGGTCGTCGTATGTGACTTCTTCATTATAAGAATGGTCGGAGACTCTACCGACGACAAGGGCCGCGGCACCGATTATATCGCCGAGTTTAGCGGACTCTTTGGGGTTGGCTATTCCCGTCCAGGTCAGACCTTGTTCGGACAGAATTGAATTGAGATTCTGGCGGTCGAGCACTTCGTAACGTTCCGTGTTGAAAAGGGCGGTGGTGAGTTCGTCGGCGAAGTCGAGACCCATAAAACCAGAAATCTCTCCCACGGCGATTTTCTCGATTCCTTTCAAGTTGATTTCGGCAGGTTTGACGATGGGAACCCTTATCGCCGTCGTCCCGCAACCGATAAGAACGAGAAGTAAAATGATTGAGAATAGGACGAAAAACCTCCTGATGGACATAAGACCCTCCTTTTTTAGGTTAAGGCTATCCTGAATAGTAAAATATAGCGTGTGGATTATATGTCAAGCTAAAAATAAGCCCTCACCTTATTTACTTCTCGTTCTCATAGCGTAGATTTTATGCAAAGGAGAGGATTATGACATCGAAAGAACAGGATTTTCTGAAGATACTGGGCGAGAGGATAAGGGGATTCAGGAACGGAAAGGGAATGACGCAGGCTCGACTGGCCGACGAAGCGGGACTTCACACGGTTTCG
>QNEE01000061.1 GCA_003645085.1 bacterium
ATTTATATGTTTTTATTTTAGGTATATTATTTTCGTTGTTTGCTGGACAGAATTTCCGCTCTCGATATTGTTTATTCGGACAATATAACCGCCGGGACCGGGCGATTCGCCGGGCGTCCAGACGACGTTGCCGTTTGGTAGGTGCAAAGCATGCCTCGCCCGCACTACCGGCATTTCATAAACCATTCTCCCGTTTATATCGAATATCCCGATTTGTAGAGGCAATTTATGAATTACCCCTACGGCGACATTGCTTATTCCGTTAATAACGCTTTTATCAGCGGTTTTGCGCGCTCGAACTGTTCGATTACCGTATCCGCGAAATCATCCTTTATATTTCCGTCCTCATCGGCCCAATCCTCGAGTTTTATGTTTATCTCAGGCCACTCTGGGTCTTCTTCAAAATCTATTTTCATTCCCGTTTCTTTTATCTGTTCTATTATATCTTCCCTTTTTATTAGTTCTGCAAATATAAGAACTTCTCTTTTCCTTCGACAATGGAACCAAACCCAATATCCATCTTCATCTGGTTTTTCTATATTTCTGCCGATAGAAGCCTCGATAGTCAAAGTATATTTATCGCTTTTGCAATCCGAATAAGCTGCAGTCCAATAGCCATCCCTTGCTTGATAAAGCCTGAAATTATCTCTCTTTACTAAACCCAGGTCATCGAGCCAATCACCAAACTCTTCCTCCATTCTTTTCTTTAACATCATAGAGAATTTTCTATCATCCCTTTTATACGGAGATATTTTACCATCTTGTTTTCCCTCTATAGTTTCTGTATCACCGGATACATTTCTCGTAACCAAATATAACTGGTCATCACATTTGAAAAGGTCGAAAGAAACGCAGATTATTGAAACTCCCCTTTCGCTTAAGAAATTCGAAGCGTTGATAACCTCTTCAGGAAAATCACGCGCAACGAGATATAGGATTACATCGTCTCCGATACTATCGAGGTCCTTTCCGTAATAATCCTTAAACGCTTCATAGAGACGTTTCCCTAATTTCCCTTTGGCGATTTGCTCAAAATCCCTTTCTGCAAGACTGTCGAGCCACGATGCGTAGTCCACTATTTGCGCAATTACTTCTCTTGGGGCCATTCCTCTTTTCAGTTCTGCCACTACGAGGCGGCCTTCGGGGTCGATTGCCAGGATATCCAGTCTTTTATCGGTGCTCGTTGTTATCTGATTGCCGATACAGAGGAGTTTCCGTCCGGCGATAGGCTCTAACTCCGCGTCGAGCAGTATCTCCTCGATTTTGCTTTCGTCGAATTCGGCATAATCCGCTTTATCGAATTTCTCGATAGATTCGCCGCCAAGTTTGAATAATTCCATTTTGAGTCCTCCCGTTTGATTTCGCCTTTGATTTCTATGGGTATATGTTTTGCTCGCTACAATTTATTCCCTTATTCATCGCTATCATCGCTGGTATCTTCCGGCAAAACATCCGGCACTTTTACTCGCATTAGTTTATCTCCGTCTTTTACATACACCTGATTTAACACATAATCTCTAAAACCTTCTCTACTCTCATCTAAAAGCTTCTGTATATCTATCTCCTGCATATCTTGTATCTTCTTTTCTTTCCGAAACTGCAAACAATAATGATGGTGCGTGTTGCTTACCCAGGCGTTATATATGCCGAACGGCGCGAGGCGCTGGTTGTCCTGGCACCAGATACGCTCGTCTTTCAGCGCGAGGAATTTTCCGACCTCGCGGCCTATGTCCCACGCCAGCGGGTAAATCTTGCCGCCCTTTTTCACGTTCTTCACAATAACCGTCATATATTTGTTCGGCCTTAAATATTCCGCGACCTCGCGGTAGATATCCGTCAGCCGCGACAGAAACTCGTCGTAATCGTGGATATTACCCAAATCGCGCGGGTCGGCGGAGTAGGTTACATCGAGTTTTTTATCAGCACGGCGTTTTTTCTGCGTTTTCGCGCCTTTCGCGTGGAGCATATCCCAGTATGGCGGGCTGGTGATGATATAATCCACTTTCGGAATCTTCAAGGTTGCTATATCCGCAGCGTCGGCGCAATAGATACGGCACATTTGCTTCTGTGCGAATAGGTCTTGTTCGAGTTTTGCTATTCTCTCCCGCGCGATTTCCGCGTATTTCTCCGACAGCTCGATACCGACAGCTTTCCGCCCGCACGCAAGCGCCGCGATAAGCGCGCTGCCCGTTCCGGCCATAGGGTCGAGAACGGTCTGCCCCTTCTTTGTGAAAAAGCGGATAAACTCCCCGGCGAGTTCCTCGGGGAATTTCGCCGGATGGACCAGCAGCTCACTCTCTCTGGCCGGCGGGTTTTTGACAAACCACGACTTCTGGAATTTTATCCATTCCTTGCCGGATAAATCATTCAGTTTATTTTCAGGTTTGCGTTTGCCCATATAATTAAAATAACCTCCGCGTTTTGAAATGCAAGGTAATAAAAACGGTTATAGGTAAACGGGGTCCGTAGTCCGCACCGATAGCCCCGATTATAATCCGGGAGAATCTACCTCAATGAAAGTAGTTGTATATAGGAGCGAATCGGCGAAGCCGTTGAGCAAATCGGTTTCGATACTATCGGCTGGCGCGAGAGTGGACTGGTCTTTTGGGGAGAGGAATTTTTGCGTTCGGAAATAATATATTTTCAAAACCTTACCGAACATGCAAAAATCGTGACAGCCCGGTGCTTCGCGTAATCGTCAATCTGGGGGGCGTGAGGCAACTCCCCAACTCTTGAACTCTTAAACTCTACAACTCAATTTCGGTTGACATCGCCAACCATACCTTTTATTTTTAGTCGTATGGAGATAACTATGCAACGAATCTGGGCACCCTGGCGAATGAAATATATCGAGAACGCCGAGTCGGCGGATGGCTGCTTCCTCTGCGACGCGCGCGACAGCGATAACGACCGTGAAAGCCTCGTCCTTAAAAGGGACAGAGACGCCTTTCTGGTGATGAACCGCTATCCTTATGCAAACGCGCACCTTATGGCTGTCCCGAACAGGCATATCGGCGAAATCGAGGAATTGGAACCGGATGAACTCGTCGCCGTAATGGCCCTCGTGCAGGAGTCGATAAAAGCGCTGAAAAAGGCTGTGGGCGCGCAAGGTTTCAATGTCGGTATCAATATCGGTCGCGCAGCCGGAGCGGGAATCCTCGACCACGTCCACGTGCATATCGTCCCGCGATGGAACGGCGATACCAATTTTATGCCGATTTTTGGGGAGGTTAAATGCATAAACGAGCACCTTCTCGATACCTACGACAAACTCCGCCCTTATTTCGACTGATGCGCAGGTTTTTGTCTATCTTCACGTTGATTTTTTTTACTCCGTTCTTATTTGTTTTTGTGGTTGTGGTAATATTTTTTGTCTTTGCACTTCAGGTTTTAGGGAGACGCGTCCGAGTTGAAGCGGCGCATATCTGTTATCGATGGTGGAGTCGGCTGGTTGTCGCGGCGACGCTGTCACGGGTTAGGGTTCACGGTCGCGAGAATATCCCGACAGGTCAACGATACACGATATACGCGAACCATTCGAGCTTTATAGATATACCTGTGCTATCGGGTTATCTCGTCCCGGATGCCGCCTATGCCGCGCGCAAAAGCCTTATTTACAGTCCGATAGGTTTCTGGGTTTTAGCCGGCGACGGCGTTCTGATAGAACGGAAGGCGAGTAGAAAAGAGCTAAAGAAAGTTCTCGAAATCGTCGATAAAATTAAATCGGGGAGACCGTTTATAATATTCCCCGAGGGCACCCGGACTCATACAGATAGATTGGGAAAACTTAAACCTGGGTCGATTAAGATAGCGCAGAAAGCGCGAGCGCAAATCGTCCCTGTCAGAATAAAGGGCACTTTGGAAATCCTCCCGCGCGGGGCATTCTGGCCGAAACCGGGAGAAATCGAATTGTCTGTCGGAAAACCGATTTCTCCCGAAAAAATCGACGAAAATCAAGAAGAGGTTCTCAAAAGATTGGAAAATTACCTTTCGGTGGGATGACAACCATAGACGCCGGGCTTGACTATAATCAACGACTCGAGTAGTTGATAAGATTAGATTCCAAAATGGGAAAGACAATAGCTGAAAAAATACTCGCGAAGAATGCCGGACTCGATGAGGTCAGCGCGGGACAAATCGTAACCTCGAGGCCAGACATCGTTTTGTCCCACGACAACAGCGCCGCGATTATTGGTCATTTCGAGAAGCTCGGATTAGAAAAAGTTGCAATCGCCGACAAAATGACGATTATTCTCGACCATACCGCACCACCCTCTACCGAGACATACGCCTTAAACCATAAAAGAATACGCGCGTTTGTGAAAGCTCAAGGCATCGACCATTTCTATGATATTGGCCGCGGTATCTGTCATCAGGTTCTTCCAGAGGAGGGCCACGCGCTTCCGGGGAGGGTTATTCTCGGCGCGGATAGTCATACGACCACACACGGAGCGTTCGGGGTGTTCGCCGCCGGTATAGGCCGAAGCGAGGTCGCTGTTTTATGGGCTACCGGCGAGCTATGGCTCCGCGTCCCTGAGAGCTATCGAATAGAGTTAGTCGGCAGGTTTAATAATAGGGTTACGCCCAAGGATTTGGCCCTGACGATTGTCGGCGATATCGGCGCAGACGGAGCGATATACAAATCCGTCGAATTTTGCGGCTCCGCTTTGGCGGAAATGAGCGTCTCGGGTCGGATGGTTCTCTCGAACCTCACGGCGGAAATGGGCGCAAAAGCCGGAATCTGTTATCCGGACGAGAAAACGGTCGAATGGCTTAAAGGCAGAACCGACACGGAATTAGAGCTTGTTATCCCGGATAAAGACGCCGAATACGAACGCGAATTTACTTTCGACCTCGGCGAAATAGAGCCGGTTATTGCCAGACCGCACACGGTCGATAATCTCGACCTCGCAAAAAACGCGTCGGACATCGAGGTTAATCAGGTTCTTATAGGAACCTGCACGAACGGACGTCTGGAGGACCTTCACGCCGCTTTGGAGATATTGAAAGGCAAAAAAATCTCGAAAGACGTGCGACTTCTTGTCTTTCCAGCCAGCAGCGAGGTGTATATCGAGGCCAGTCGTGATGGAACTCTGGCCGAGTTGGCCGAATCGGGGGCGACTATAATGAACCCCGGTTGCGGGCCGTGCCTCGGCGCCCACGAGGGCGTTATGGCACCGGGCGAAATAACCATCTCCACGGCAAATCGCAATTTCAAAGGCCGTATGGGTTGCCGCGAATCGGAAATATATCTCGCAAGCCCATATACGGCGGCAGCAAGTGCTATTACCGGTAGAATTACCGACCCAAGAGAAATATAATGATTATCGAAGGTAAAATATTTAAATACGGCGACGACATCAATACCGACATTATTTTCCCCGGTAAATACACTTACGAGCCTTTAACGCCGCAGCAAATGGCCGAACATGCACTCGAGGACCTCGACCCCCGATTTCACTTGAAATGCGAAGAGGGAGACATTATAATTGCAGGTAAGAATTTCGGTTGTGGTTCGAGCCGCGAGCAAGCGGCAATCGCGATAAAGGCGGCGGGGTGTCGGGCGATTATCGCTAAAAGTTTCGCGAGAATCTACTTTCGCAATTGCTTGAACAACGGGTTGTTCGCGATTATTAATTCCGAAATACAGAAGAAAGTGAAAACCGGCGATAATATAAAAATAGATTTATTCGAGGGGATTATCGAAGTAAATTCCGAGAAATTTAATTTCAAAAAACCGCCCGAAAAAATTTTCAAAATACTTGAAGCCGGTGGGTTAATACCTTATACTAAAGATATAATTTCCCGGCAAAAATAGACTACTCGAAAAAACAGGGAGGGTAGATTGAATATAGATAGGGTCAAAGAACTGCTCGCGCTCCTCGAAGAAAGCGAACTCGAGGAGCTGGAAATCGAGGTTAAAGAGAAGAACGGTGCGGCAATAAAAATCCGGAAAGGGACGCCTGAGGGGTCGTCGAGTATTATCAACTCCGTCCTCGGTCCTTCAAGCGCCAACGCTCCTCACAATACTCCCCCGTCAACCGTTCCCGTTCCGACCGGTCAACTGGTCCAGGAGGACACCGCCGTGGCGGAAGCCCCAGCCGATGAATCCACCGCCGAGGAACTCGGACTGGTGGACATTACTTCCCCCATCGTCGGGACTTTCTATCGCGCTTCCGCACCGGACGCAGACCCTTACGTAAGAGTTGGCGACCATATCGAGGTCGGACAGGTCGTCTGTATAGTCGAAGCAATGAAACTTATGAACGAAATACAATCCGAAGTGGGCGGCGAGGTAGTTAAGATATTGGCAGAAAACGCCCAGCCTGTCGAATTCGGGCAAGTTTTATTTCAAATCAAACCGCTTTAGGGGAAAAAAATGGCTATCGACCTAACAGGATTACTCGGTGCGATGCCTCAGAGGAAGGCCTCGGACCTTCATATCAGGGTGAATATGCCACCGGTATACAGGATTCACGGCAAACTCGTTCCGGCGGTCAGGGATTTTGTAACCGAGCAGGATGCCGAATTGATGATAAGAAGAATGCTCTCGGATAGACAACGTGAGCGTTTCGACCAGGAATGGGAACTCGACCTCGCTCTGGATATACCGTCAGGCGAGCGTTTCCGTGTATGCGTTTATCGCGAGAGAGGGAATCCCGGTATCGCGTTCCGACTTATTAATACACAGGTTCCCAGTTTTCGCGAATTGCATTTGCCAAAAGTGCTTACGAAATTAGCGTTGAGTCCTCGAGGGTTGATTCTCGTAACCGGTGTAACCGGGTCAGGCAAATCGACCACTCTTGCGGCGATGATAGACTATATTAACAACCACAAGGGTGTTAATATTCTCACTATCGAAGACCCCATCGAGTATCTTCACAGAAATAATAAAAGCATTATCGGACAGCGCGAAATTGGAACGGACTGCCATTCGTATTCGATGGGTCTTCGACAGGCTCTTCGCCAGGACCCCGATGTAGTGCTTGTTGGCGAGATTCGCGACTCCGATACTATGTCTATCGCTCTCTCCGCGGCAGATACCGGACACCTTGTTATGAGCACGCTACATACACTCGACAGTTTGCAGACAATCTACCGGATATTATCGTTTTTCCCACCTCATCAACATCAGGAGGTCAGGCATCTTCTGGCGAGCACTCTTCAGGCCGTAATCTCGCAAAGACTTCTTCCTCGAAGCGATAAACCGGGGCGTCTCCCCGCAGTCGAGATACTTATCGGAACCGGAGCGGTCAAAGAATGTATTATCGACCAGGGTAGAACCGCCGAGGTCCGCGACCTTATCGCCGAGGGCTCGACCCAATACGGTATGCAGAGTTTCGACCAATCCCTGATGTGGTTCTACCAGAACAAAGCGATAGACCTCGACACCGCACTCGACAACGCAACGAATCCAGACGATTTCCAGCTTCGTGTCCAGGGCATCATTTCCGGGTCCGACCGCGGCTGGACGGAATTTGCCCAGACACAGAGCGACGTCGATGTCGAGGCGTTGCAGGAGGACGCTAAAACGAATGCTTAAAAAGGTCCTCGTTGCAAACCGGGGCGAAATCGCTCTCCGGGTAATCCGTGCCTGCCGCGAGCTCGGTATCAAATCTGTCGCCGTTTACTCCACAACCGACCGGGATACTCTGCCGGTTCTTCTCGCCGATGAAGAGGTTTGTATCGGCGGTCCCCGTCCGTTAGAGAGTTATCTCGACCCGAGACGTATTCTCTACGCTGCAATTATTACGAACTCGGAAGCTATCCATTCGGGCTACGGCTTTCTTGCCGAAAACGCCGATTTTGCGGATATCTGCGAAGCACATAATATTAAATTCATCGGGCCGACCTCGGAGATGATACGCAAAATGGGCGATAAAGCCGAAGCCAAACGAATTATGAGGGAGGCCGGCGTCCCGACGATTCCCGGTTCGGAAGGTCTCGTGAAAGATGTGAAGGAGGCGGCTAAATTAGCCAAAGAGATAGGTTACCCGGTTATTATAAAAGCTACCGCCGGCGGAGGCGGCAAAGGGATGCGTGTCGCATCCAACGAAAAGGAACTTAAGAAAGGGTTCGATACCGCCCGCGCAGAGGCCGAAAGCGCTTTCGGCAATCCGGGAGTATATGTCGAGAAATATATTCATAACCCGCGCCATATCGAAATCCAGCTTCTGGGCGACGGTCGGGGCAACGTTATCCATCTCGGCGAACGCGACTGTTCTATCCAGCGGCGGCACCAGAAACTTATCGAGGAGTCTCCCTCGCCGGCGGTTTCGGAAGATGCGAGACAGGAAATGGGTAACTGCGCCGCCCGCGGAGCCGCGAGAATAAACTACGAAGGCGCCGGGACTATCGAGTTCCTGGTCGATTCCGAAGGTCATTTCTATTTTATGGAGATGAACACGCGAATCCAGGTCGAGCACCCGGTAACGGAGATAGTGGTCGACCTCGACCTGGTTAAGGAGCAAATCCGCATCGCTAGCGGTAGCGGACTTTTATTTAGACAGGAAGACGTTCGGGTTCGCGGTCACGCTATCGAGTGCCGAATCAATGCCGAGGACCCTTTCAACGATTTCGCGCCTCGTCCCGGTAAAATAACCGCTTTTCATCCGCCGGGAGGCCCGGGAGTCCGAGTCGATACGCACGCCTACGCCGATTATGTTATTCCACCATATTACGATTCGATGATAGCGAAACTCATTTGCCACGGTCGCGACAGAGAAGAAGCTCTCGCCCGTATGACTCGCGCACTCGACGAGTTTATTATAGAGGGCGTTCCGACAACTATCCCGTTCCATAAGAAGGTAATGTGCGATGAACGGTTCATTACCGGTAAGGTTACGACGGCTTTTCTGGAGGATTTTCATCTCGATGAGGATTAGAATATATGTTTTTAATCTATACTGCTAACGAGGTAAATGATAATAGCGCCGCTGTCTCGTCATCGTTTCGAGCGAGACGCTCGACGAACTACTCGTTACAACCGGCGAATAGTTAATGAGCTTATCGAATTATGGTTCATTACTTTCATTAACAAAGCGCGTTCTGAAGAACGGTAACGTGCAGTATTAGAGGAGATAAGATGTCCGTTAAAAAAGTAGCAGTTTTGCCCGGTGACGGTGTCGGGAACGACGTAATCGAAGCCGCATTTATCGTTTTGGAACGGCTCGAACCGGAAATCGAATACGAATGGGGCGATATCGGGTGGGAATTCTGGAAAACAGAAGGAGACGCACTGCCTAAACGCACTGTCGAATTGCTCAAACGCACCGATGCCTGTCTTTTCGGCGCTATAACGAGCAAACCAAAAGAAGAATGCGAGGCCGAGCTAATCCCCGAACTCAAAGGCAAAGGGCTGGTCTATCGCTCCCCTATAGTGCGTTTAAGGCAGATGTTCGACCTGTATATAAACTACCGCCCGTGCAAGGCGTATAAGAACAACCCGCTTATATATCGGGAGGGTATCGACCTTCACGTTTTCCGTGAAAATACGGAAGGGCTTTACTCGGGAGTGGAATTTCATCCGCTCCCGGACGACCTTCGCACTGCGATGAACTCGCATTCTCCGAATATGGCGAAATTCGATTCGTCTCCCGGCGAGGATATAGCCGTATCGTGCCGCATTTTTACGCGTGGCAGTTGCAGACGCATTGTCCGCGCCGCGTTCGAGTTCGCGGATGATAAAGGGTATAAATCGGTTACCGTGGTCGAAAAACCGAACGTCGTCAGGGAAACCTCGGGCCTTATGGTCAGGGAGGCGCGCAAAGTCGCGCGGGATTTTCCCGGTATCGAGCTATGGGAAACCAATGTCGACGCTATGTGTATGTGGCTTCTGAAAAACCCTCACGATTACTCGGTTCTGGTAACGAGTAATATGTTCGGCGATATTGTAAGCGATTTATGCGCGCAGCTTGTCGGCGGCCTCGGTTTCGCGGCATCGGGTAACCGCGGCGACAGCTACGCCCTTTTCGAACCGACACACGGCAGCGCGCCGAAATACGCCGGTATGTATAAGGTTAATCCGATTGCTATGCTGATTTCGACGTGCCTTATGCTCGATTATGTCGGACAAAAAGAGCTGGCCGAAGCGCTGGAAAAAGCTATTTCCGATGTTATCGCGGAAGGCAAATATCGAACATACGATATGGGCGGCACCAGCACCACACTCGAGGTCGCAAAGGCTGTCGCAAGCAGATTATAAGCGCGATTATACGTTTAAGCCTTTTCGTAACAGACTCTTAAACGACCGTATTTGAATAATCGCATATCTCGGAGTGTATAAACTTTCAGAATTAGTTTGATAATTACGCACGCTTTCATTATATTGATATTGGATTATGAGCAAAATCACTGCGATAATACTCGTTGCCGCATTTACGACGGCGTTTGCTGGCTTGGTGCCGGTAGTTACCGTCGACGGAGCTATTAACCCGGTCAGCTCGAAATATATTCTCCGCAATCTCGAAAAGGCCGAGAGGGAAAACGCGCCGTGTATGATTATCGTTCTCGATACACCCGGCGGCCTTATGAGTTCGACCGAAGACCTAACGCGCGCTTTGCTCGCCGCCGAAATCCCAGTTATAATCTATGTTCACCCTAAAGGGGCTCGTGCCGCAAGCGCCGGGGTTTTTATCGCCTATGCCGCGCATATCGTCGCGATGACCCCCGGAACGCGTATCGGCGCGGCGCATCCGGTCGATATGATGGGCGGCGGCGCGAGCGATTCAGCCTCCGCGACAATGATGGAGAAAGTCGCCAACGACGCGGTCGCTAATGTAAAGTCGATGGCAATCGAGAGAGGTCGAAATCCGGACTGGCCGGAACAGGCGATTCGCGAATCTAAGAGTATCACCGCCGACGAGGCTCTCGAACTCGGTGTTATCGACCTTATCGCCGAGGATATCGACGGACTCCTCGAGGCCCTCGACGGTTTCGCTTACGGCTCCGACGACCTCGACACACTCAGACTTCCAAAACCGACGCCGGACAGGCGCCCGATGACCAGTGTGGAAGAGTTCCTTTTTACCATACTGAATCCGAATATCGCTTATATGCTTTTGATGCTCGGTATAGTTGGAATCTATCTCGAGTTGCAAAATCCGGGCGGGATATTGCCGGGCGTTGTCGGCGGGATAGCGATACTGCTCGCGCTTTACGCTTTCCAAATTCTTCCGGTTAATTACGCGGGTGTCGCTCTTATAATATTGGCCGTAGTGCTTTTCATACTCGAAACCCAAACACCCACCTTTGGGCTTCTAACAGCGGGAGGTGTTATAGCTATGTTATCGGGAAGCTTCCTTCTAACCAGCGGTAATCCGGCTTTATTCACCGTAAAATGGACAGTGATATTACCGACCGTAATTCTCGCCGCGTTGATTGTAATATTCGCTTTGTATAAGGCTGTAAAGGCCCGTATCGCCAAGCCGTTTTCCGGCAAGGAAGGACTTATCGGCGAAAAAGGTATTGTAGCTAAACCGGCCCGCGAGGATTTACGAAATACCCTTGTGGAGATACACGGTGAGATATGGGCGGCAGAGGGCATCGGTCTGAAACCGGGAGACAAGGTGATTGTGGAGGATGTAGAGGGTAATAAACTTATCGTGAGAAGGGCATAAAACCCAAAGCGGGCATAAACCGCTCGCTCCAAATCGTTCGGTAATTCCGGGCGATTTTTTATCGTTTTTGTATATGAACGAACACCGGGAACGATTACAGAAACTATTGCCATTAGTCGAGAAACCCGCGCGATATATAGGCGGGGAACTCGGACAGATAGTCAAGCCGAAGCAGCGTGAGACGCTTCGGTTCGCGCTCTGTTTTCCCGAGATATACGAAATCGGTATGAGCCATCACGGCGGACGCCTGCTTTATCACGCCGTAAACGCCTGCGATAACCTGGCCTGCGAACGCGTTTTTTGTCCGCGGCACGATTTGGCCGAACTAATGCGCCGCGAGAATATCCCGCTTCTCTCGCTGGAATCGAAAATCCCGCTTTCAGAATTCGATGTTATCGGTTTTTCGCTCGAATACGAGCTTTCCTATACGAACATATTCGAAATGCTCGACCTTGCCGGAATACCGTTTTTCGCGGCGGATAGAAACGATAGCCATCCTCTCGTCATCGCGGGCGGGCCGTGCGTATTTAACCCGGAGCCGGTCGCGCCCATTTTCGACCTGTTCGTAATCGGCGATGCGGAGGAAGAGTTGCCGGCGTTGTTAGAATTAATAAAGAACTCGAACCCGAGCCGGAGTGAATTACTGCGGAAACTTGCCACACGCCGGGGTATCTACGTCCCACAATTCTATAAACCTATTTACAGAGATAGTCGTCAGGATGGTTTCGAGGTCGACGGCGACGCGCAATTCCCGATAAGGTCTATCGAACTGCCCGAACTACCCCCGCAAAACTACCCGGAGAGACCGATAGTCCCGTGGATAGCGACCGTGCACGACAGGCTCGGTCTCGAGATTATGCGCGGCTGCGGTCGCGGTTGCCGTTTTTGCGCGGCGGGATGGATATACCGTCCGGTCAGAGAGCGAGAAGTAAATTCGATTATCGAAGAGATTAAAAAATATACATCGACGACCGGTTGGGAGGAGGTCGGTCTGCTTTCGCTTTCCGCGACCGACTATTCGGGACTAAAATCCCTTCTTTCGAGACTCAACGCTCTGGTTGAAAAAGACCACACAAGCATCTCGGTGCCGTCGATTCGCCCGGAGGGTCTCGACGATACGGCTATCTCGGTTTTGGGTAAAATCAGGAAATCCTCGATAACCTTCGCTCCCGAGGCAGCAACCGAAAGATTGAGGAACGTTATCAATAAGCCGTTCGACGAAAAACTCCTTTTCGAGGCTATCGAGAGGGTCTACCGTGCCGGATGGCGCACCGTTAAACTCTATTTTATGATAGGTCTTCCCACCGAAACGGAGGAGGATATTCTCGCTATCGCGCGGTCCTGCAACCGTGCAAACGATATCGCCAGACGGAACCGGGGACAACTCAACGTCTCGATATCCCCTTTTGTGCCGAAACCACATACCCCTTTCGCGTGGGAACCGCAGGACAATCCCGAGATTCTGAAAGAAAAAACGCGGCTTATTAGGAAAAACGTCTCCGGTCGCGTTAAGATACGGACGAGGGCGCCCGAATTACCGCTAATAGAATCCGTTCTCTCGCGCGGAGACAGGCGGCTCGCCGATGTTCTACGGCGCGTGTGGGAACTCGGCGGTGGTTTCGACGCATGGAGAGAGACATTCGACCCGGACTCGTGGGAAAGAGCGTTCGAGGAGGCCGGAATAGATATATCGATATATACCGGTGAGCAGGAAGTCGATTTTACGAACCCGTGGGAGATAATAGACAAAGGTATTCCGAAGCGGTTTATTCTCTCGGAACGGGAGAAAGCCTATCGGGGAGAAAACTCGCCGGACTGCGCCGAGCGCGGCGGCTGCGAGAAGTGCGGTATATGCGATTTCCCGGCAAAAACTCGTAGCAAGAGCGTCCACACAACCGAAACAAATCTTACCGGCGGTTACGGTCGGAGAATCAAAAGGCAAAAAAAGACGGTCTATGCCGGAAATGCGAGTCTCAGATTACGATATGCAAAAAAAGAACGATTAAGATGGCTAAGCCACCTCGATATTACGAAAGCGATAAGTCGCGCTATTCGCAGAAGCGGACTGAGGGTTGCTTATTCGTCGGGACATCACC
>QNEE01000062.1 GCA_003645085.1 bacterium
CAATGCGTGGCGTCTTTGACAGGGCCGTAAATCAGCTCGACAGTTTTCTCGCCGAGATAATTTCCTTCGAACGCTCCAGGCCCCGGCCAATCGGGAATCGGCACCGATGGTTCTTCGCCGCCGCCGGTGCATCCCCACGGCGAATCGGTCCACGCTTCGTCCTTGCCGTCGGGCCAGCGACTGCGATACCACCCGAAAACATCACGCTCGATCTCATGCACAGCCTCCCGCGCCGCCAATAACTCGTTTTGCGCGGTCGCGCGGTCGGAATCCGTAGCGTAATAATTAGTCCGCTTCGCCGCGAAATCGTCGAAAAGAACCTGGAGCGCATCGAAATCCGACACCAGAGGCGCAAAATCCGGATCGGCAGAAACAGTAGCCCAATGAGTAAGCACGAACTCCGCCGTCGTGAATAAATCATGCCTGTCGTCGGGAAGCTCCCCGGACAATCCGAAAGTTGCAAGGATATCCGGATCCTCCGCAACCGAAAGCAGGGCCATTTTTATCTGCTTGAGCTTATCATATACCTTATCCGCGGCCGTCGTGTATAGCTTATTCCGGTCATGCGCGAGTTGAATCAACGTTTTATAGGGCGCGATTTTGCTTCCGTAATCCGTTATCTTCACGGTTAAATCGCTTAAATCGCCTACTATATGTGTCGGGAAATTGCTATCGCCGCTATGCTCCTCCAACCATGGCAAAAGAACCTCTTTTAACCATGTGAAATACATATCGTATCCCAGCAAACTCGGTTTTCTTGTATGAAATGCCATTTTTACCCCATCGTTTTTTGATAAATTACTTGTTGCCGTCGTTTTCTACGTCCGGGGCAGCGAAAAAAACGTCCTCAAAATCGATTTTTACCGGCTCTGCGTCATATTCTACCCAAACCGCGACACCTTCTACTCATTTCGAGAGACCTTCTACCCGGACCGAGAGACCTTCTACTCGTTTCGAGAGGCCTTCTACCCAACTCCAGATACCTTCTACTCAACTCGACAGGCCTTCTACCCAACTCCAGATACCTTCTACCCAACTCGAAACACCTTCTACCCAACTCGAGAGGCCTTCTACCCAACTCGAAACACCTCCTACTCATTGCAACCATGCGGTTTTGAGCAATATTGTCTAATTTTTATACACAAACTATTCAATGAACGATGAACGCGCCGAAAATACCCGATTAACTAACAAAATGCAAGCGGTATTTTTTATCTGTCATTGCGAGGCCGAAGGCCGCGGCAATCTCATTTCAAATACACGATTCGTTTCGTAACCGATTCATTGCCGATTTTCGCGTGGACCAGATAAACGCCCGAACCGAGGGATTTATCGGGTGTCCAAATGGCGGGCGTATCGCGATACGCCCCTACGGGCATTTCATAAACGATTCTGCCTTTAATATCGAAAACCTCAATCTCCGCCCCCTTCGGCGCGGAAATCGTAACCGCCGAATTGAATGGGTTTGGATAGGCGATAATATCTAATTTGCTTGGTCTGTGGATAACTTCGGCTATATACGAACTCGTATCATATTCGTCCGCGCCGATGTCCCATATCCTTACGGGCCGGAAGTCGCCTTCAAAATCGAATATGTCGGCCCAGATTTCCTCGGATATGGTCGGGAAATAGTACATTTGCACTCCGGCACTTATACACGGTGAACTTTCTGAAAGGTGAAACAGCGTGTCCTCGAAAAGCGGGTCGGCGTTTATAATCCCCGGTCCCCATAAAATAACGCTTCCAAAAACATCCTCAGTATCGATATCGCAATATGCGAAACCCACAGAGCAAGGGGAATCTGCGTATATTTCATAGCCCGTATTTCCGTAAACAATAGTATTCAGCATCCCTTTGTAATAACCGGAGAAATAGCATCCGTCGCCGTTGTTATAGACTATCGTGTTATTCGATATACAGGGTTTACCGGTCATATATATTCCGGCGCCGCTGGTCGCGGTGTTGTGGGATATCATATTATTTGAAATTCTGGGTTCGTTGCTGCTCCAGATACCGCCGCCCTGAGACGCGGAATTGTTTTTTATTGTATTACATATTATTACTGGGTCAATATCCCACTCAGTAGAAAAAATATGCGTTAAGTAAACGCCTCCACCTTGGTTTGCTTCGTTATTCATAATATAGTTGTCTATAATAAACATCTCATGGTTTCTATAGGAATAGATACCTCCGCCATCGTTCGCAATATTGGATTGGATTATATTATTTAGTATTGTAGAACTTGCAAATTCAATATGAATACCACCACCATCTTCCCCGAGATTCCCGCTTATATAATTACCTTCTACCGTATCAGAATGAGATTGGAAATATATCCCAGCACCATTATTATTTGATATAATATTTCCTCGGATATCTCCATTGTAATACGAATAGATTCCTCCGTCGCCGTTGTTACTTATCTCGTTGTTGAAAATAGGATATGTACCATTGGCGTGAATACCATATGAGTTATTATAACATATTCTGTTTCCTGAGCAGTAAGCCTCTGTTGGGCCTGCACTTTCGACTAATATACCATAAGAGGAATTATACATAATATCGCAATTAAAAATATTTACATAGTTCGTTCTTAATTTCACCCCCCCTCCACGCGGACTATTATTATCATTTATTAAACAAGAATCAATAAAACCGGAAGAACTATGAGTAGCATATATACCTCCGCCGTCGTAGTCGGCGGAATTCTCTTCGATATCACAACAGTGGACATCTAATATGGAATTGTAGAAATACATCGCTCCACCATATTTATTCGCCCAGCAATCGTGTATCGAGCAATATTCGATAGTCGGATTCGAGTAGTAAGACCAGACGGCACCGCCGCAGCTATCGTCTTCACAAAGGCCATATGCGTAACCGTAAGCCAATTCGCAATAAGAAAGGCTACAAGCGTCCGACGCATGATAAAACCTTATCCCGTGCCAGCCGGGCGACCATTCGCCGGTATCCGAAGGGAGGAAGCGTATCGTATCCGTAACCGACCCCAGCGCCTTGAGCACGGCGCCGCTGTCAACGGCCAGCCTGTAATGCCCGAGAAAAACAACGTCGACGCCCGGCATTATCACAAGTGTGTCGTCGGTTGGCACCCGTATCGTATCGTGGACCATATAAGGCGAACCGGTGCTATCCCAAACTCCCGACACATCCCAATAAACGTGCGTCGTGCCGCCGAAACACCCCGTAGAGATAACAACTGCTAAAACCAAAATTATCGCGTTTCTCATGTCATCCTCCTGACTTATTCGATTTCGAGCCAGCCGTGCTTCGGTTGGGCGCAGAGAGCAGGGAGCAAAGAGCAGAGGGCAGAGGGCGCTCCGCACTCCGCTCTTCGCGCTCCGCCTATTCAATTTCGAGCCAGCCGTGGTTTTTATCCTCTTTATATTCTGTTCTCTTTAGGGCTATTTGTGTCGTCGGGCCGCGAAAGAGGGTTTCGGTTATGCCTTCCGTAGGGGAGGGCCTTGTGCCCTCCCGTTCGCGGGCGCCCACAAGGGACGCCCCTACGGGCGTGCGCATCATTCTCGCGGACTCGGCAACCAATTTAATATTTAAATTCGTTTTAATCAAGGAATTTTCGTTGCCATCCGGTAGGGGCGAGGCATACCTCTCCCCTACCGAATCGTCGGGGTCGAGGAGAATAATCTTCGCCTTTTCGCAAATAGGTAAGTAATATTATAGTCGATAGCGAGGAGGACAATGCAAGGAGCGTGACAGCCCGGCAACCGAGCGCAATCCCGCAATCCGCAATCATCAATCCTAAATCCTCAATCGTTCAGCATCTTCTCCAATTTCTGGCGGCGGTCGATGTCGGCGTAGATTCCGCCCAATTCGAGTAGCTCGTCGTGCGTGCCCTCCTCGGCGATATAACCGTCGTCGATGACGAATATCTTGTCGGCGTTCTTAACCGTGCTTATCCGGTGGCTGACGATTATGTTCGTGGTGTCCGCCATAAACTCTGCCAATCCCTGTAAAATTTTCTCCTCGGTCTCGGTATCGACTGCGGAGAAGGCGTCGTCGAGGATGAGCAGTTTCGGTTTCATCAGCAGCGCGCGCGCGATTGCGATTCTCTGTTTCTGGCCGCCGGAGAGCGACACTCCGCGCTCGCCGACCATCGTGGAAAACCCTTCGGGGAACTCTATCACATTGTCGTAAATCTGCGCTATTTTTGCGCAACGGATAGCGTCGTCGTCGGTGGCGTCCGGTGCACCGAATTTGATATTCTCGATGACCGTCTCCGAGAATAAAAACGTTTCCTGCGGGACCATCCCGACCTGTCTCCTGAACGGCTCCAGCGCGAGCGTGCGGATGTCGTGGCCATCGATAAAGAGTGTGCCGTCGGGGACATCGAAAAGCCGCAGCATTATTTTGAGGAGCGTCGATTTCCCGCTGCCGGTTCTGCCGACAATCGCGACCGTGTTTCCGGCGGGTATTTTCAGCGAGATATTTTTCAGGACCGGCTCGGCGTCCTCGTCGTAGGAGAAATCGAGATTTTTAAATTCGATGTCCCCTTTAAGCGGGTCGAGGACGACCGGTTTTTCGATTTCCCTGATTTCCGGCGTCTGCTCGAACACGACGTTGAGCCTGCCCATCGACGCCTTGCCGCGCTGGTAGAGATTGGTAATCCAACCGATAGCTATCATCGGCCATATAGCGATACCGAGATACGCACTGAACGCGACGAAATCCCCCATCGACATTTTAGCGAGTATCACCCTGTCGCCGCCGAGAAGCAGCACGAGGCCGAAACATATCCCGATAACGAATCCGATGAGCGGGTCGAACATCCCCCAGATTTTCACGAGGCGCATATTCTTGTCCATATAGTCGCGGTTGCGGACGCGGAAATCGGCGAATTCGGGAACCTCCTGAACATAGGCTTTGATAACGCGGATGCCGGAGTATGTTTCCTGCGCTTTGTCTGTCAGCGACGCGAAACTGGCCTGCACCTGTTCGAATCGGTCGTGGAGCTGTTTCCCGAATTTCATTATGATAAGCGACAAAAACGGCGCGGGGATGAGCACCCAGATTGTTAGTTTCCAGTTTAAAAGCGCAAGCATAACGAGGCTCGCGGTGAGCATAAAGAAAGCGTCGAACGAGGCCACGATTGCGATACCGGCCATCATTCTGACGGCGTCGAGGTCGTTCGTGGCGAGCGCCATCAGGTCGCCGACTTTCGTTTTGTTGAAATAGCCGACGCTCTGGGAAAGCAGCGTGTAATAGAATCGGTTGCGGAGGTCGAACTCGATTTTACGCGACGCGCCGATAATCCAGTATCTCCAGAAAAACCGCGTTCCACCGACGCCTGTGGCAAGAAGCAGGATAAATCCCGCGTATTTCATAAGCAGCGCGGAATCGGCTGTGCCGTAGCTCAAAGCGTCGATAGCGGCTTTCGTAATTCGAGGGATAACGAGCTGGAAACCGTCGACGAGAAGCAGCATAAAGAACCCAGCGACGAAATACCATTTATATCGCCAAAGATATTTTTTAAGTGTTCTGAAGACTTTCATACGATTTTGGATTTTCGGTTCTTTAAGAAATAGGCCCAATATGGACGTTATTGCGAGAAGCGCAGCGACATGGCAATCTCCTCCTTCAAACGTTGAGATTGCTTCGTTCCGCTAGCAATGACGAACGCAATTCCGAATTCTTCATTCCGCATTCCGCATTTATTAGGGATGATTATAAGGATTTTTTATCGGATTAGTATAGCTTTTTTTGATTTTTCGCCGATTTTTATTAGATATATGCCGGAGGGGAGAGATTCGGCGGGGCGCCAGACGATTTCGTAGGGGAGGGTCCGTGACCCTCCCGCACCACGGGCGGGTTTAGAACCCGCCCCTACGGGGATATCCGCGACGGTTCGGCCATTTATATCGAATATTTCTATATTGGCGTGCGACGCATACGACGGCCCTACGGTAATATTTACCGCCGAATTGAACGGATTCGGATAGATTTCGATGTCGAATTTCTTCGGTTTTTCCGGCGTTTGCTCTTCGCCCGTTATCGATGGCGGCGGCGGCGGACAGCTACCGTAAATATCGAAAAGCGCGTTTGTGCCGGCGGACTTCGACAAACTTCTCGAAGCGAACGGCGCCCAGAGTTCGGCCTCGTCCGACGCTAAAACCCAATAGCCGTTCCCCGGTTCGAGCGCGGTAGGGTATTCGTATCCGCCTGTCGATGAGTTATAATCGAATAGCATCCCGGAAATCAAAGCGCCCGGCGGCTCGGTGCTTATCTCGGCTAAAGGCACGGTATCGATAGGCGCGCCTATCAGGTTCCAGCCGCGATAGACAGGCGACCAGAGCGTATCTATCGGCCAGCCGGAGAGAATCTGCGGGAATAAAAAGCCCATATCGTTATAGAATAACCAAACACCCTTCCCGGTGGGCCAACGTTCTGGGGAATAATACGTGTTCGCAACCGTATTAAAAGCGTAGTGGTATATATAAAGATAACGGTCGAATATCTCGTCGAAAGCGTATGTTTCGAGGTAGAGTGGGAACGAAACCAATTTCCACCTTAAAGGCTGTGCGAAACAATCGACTATTATTTCCTTTGGTCCGGTATAGAAAAAAACGGATAGAGTTTCGCCAAGCTCGAATTCCCAGCTCTCATAAGCGTGCATATCGAGTTTGCCGTTCAAGAGAAAAACGCCGGTCGGTAGATTTTCGGGAATCCAGCTAATCTTCGCCGTTCCCGAGCCGTCGGTGAGGATTTTCCAAAGGACAGTGTCGTCGTCGGCCTCGCGGAGGTCTCTCAAAAGCGAGTGCGGGTAACCTTCGTCGATAAGCGATAATCTCGCCTGGACTCTCGATGTCGGTATCGGCGGCATAAGTATATCCCCGCCGGGGTCGTAGCCGTCGGTCATCCCCGGTTGGCCGCCGATAGTGAGGATTGTATTAGAAAGGCCCGGAGAAGAGAACGTCAAATCCGCAAGCCACTGGCGGTAGAACCTTTTCGTTACGCAGTTGGGTTCGGCGACATTCGGGCCGCAGAATGCGGAATCGACTATATCGCGGACGCGGTCGAGGCAGATGGTTACAGAATCCCCGTAGTCCATCCTCAGACCGAAATCCGAAAGTGCTACGGCAGCTTTCGGATTCCAGAACAGATCACCATACAACCGGGGAGTTATCGTATCTCCTTCGGTAAATACAATAATAGACGAACAATCCAAATAAGTGGGATTATCTTCAATAAACCAGATAATAGTCGGATAAGGGTCGTCGGTCAAACCGGTATCGGTTAGGGCTTCGACAAAAGGAGGATACATATCTTCCTGCCAGATTACGGTTACCGTGTCTTCTATCGATTCCCCCGTGCTTGTGCGATAAGCCTCGACGAGATAAACAAAAATATAACCGGATGAGTCCCAATCCTCGGTAGGGATAAACACGAGAGTCGACTCGTCGGGCATAGTAAGCTGAATCGAGTCGAGTGTATATTCCGGCCACGGCCATTCACCCGATTCCACAACTAACTTCGCGTAAAGGTCCGTTAATACCGCCGGATGCCTCAGCCTGAACGTTACTCCCTGTCTCGGGCACGCCGAAATCGCCGGGCCGTCGAAAATAGGCTCGATAACCTCCGCCTCGATAGGGAATAGCTCCTGCCAGCCGGAATAGATATATACCGCGCCTTCGCCGGAAACCAGCCCGGTATGAACGGTGTCTTTCGCGTCGCCGATAGCGAAATCGGGGATGCCGTCGCCTGTAACGTCGCCCACGCCAGCCATCCGCGTGGCGAACCAGTCCCCCGGCGACGGAGTCGGATTATAGCATGTCGAATCGACGATGATATAATCGCCGAACCGGTCTTTGCCGAATATCAGGACGAATCCCGCCGAATCGCCTGCCGGGTCGTATGTCTGGTTGATAGCGAATTCTGCGAGGCCGTCCATATCGATATCGCCCGCCGAGGCGACCTCGCCGCCAAACGATTGGTCTGGCCTATCTCCGATAAGGGTTATTGTGTCGCCGGTGCCGCCGAAAAGCAAAACAGCGCGGCCGACCCCCGAATCTGGCGGTTCATGATGGTTGTATCCTCCGAAAACCGCGTCGTCGTTGCCGTCGCCGTCGACATCGCCGAGAGCGGCGACAGTCCCGCCGAAAAATTCCATCGGATGTGCGCCGGTAACTGTCCAGTCGGGGATATCGTCCAGATGCGACCCGCCCGAAAAGACATATCCCGCGCCGGGTTTATACCAGTAGCCTCCGGCCTGCACCGCGCCGACCACAAAATCCGGGTCGCCGTCCCCATCGAAATCGAACGGACCATCCACGACAGTCCCGAAATCGTCGAGGCTGTCGAGACCTGTAATAATGAAATCCGCCGAACTGTCCGGAGGGTCGCCGCCGAAATATATATAGCAACGCCCCGTCCTCGGGCCGATAGCGTCGTTATAAAGCGCGCCCACTAAAACGTCGTCGTAGCCGTCGCCGTTCTGGTCGCCGATTCCGGTGCAGGAATAACCGAAATTATCGACGTAGTTTTCGCCGATAAAAACCACGTCCGGGATGTCGTCTATAACAGCCCCCCCGAAAAAGACATACGCACCGCCCTTGTTCTCGACAACGTTCGCGCCGACTAGGATATCCTCGAACCCGTCGCCGTTGAAATCCCCGGCGTTGGCGACCGAGATACCGAACTGGTCCCCGGCGTTTTCGCCCCATAGAGTCAGATGCGGCGGAAAAAGCGATGGATAGAGTATCCCCGGCGGTATAGGGCCGTAGTAAATATCGACGCGCCCGGTAGTAAGCAATACCGAATCCGGGTGCGGATGTGGTTTGTCCGCTCTCGGCGACGAGACGGCGATGTCGCGAAAACCGTCGCCGTTAAAATTACCCGCCGCGAGGTCCCAGCCGAACCAATAGACATCCGCGCCGGAACCGTCGGGGAGAAGCGTCGAGTGAAGCTCCAACCCCTGACCGAACGCGGAAACAGTGGAAAATAATATTATGGCATAAAATATGTGTTTCATCATAATAAAAAATAGTAATAAATCGGCTCTTTTGCAATCTAAATTAATTGTGCGGGAATTTTATAAAAAATAATGGAATCGGCAGTATAAGAGTCGAATAGCAATGTAAACAGCCACGGAATTTGAGGATACACGGCATTATTCAGGGCTGGCGCGAGGGTGGTTCTTGGGGTGTCGGTGGGGAGTCCGTGCGTCCGATATAATGTATTCAGTATTCTTTATGAGGACTTTGCACGGAGCGTGACAGCCCGGAGGCATGAATTATCGATTATTAGATTCCTCTTCTATTTAATTTATCAATCATTGACATCCCGTATCCGCGGAATTAACTTGAATATATGAGAATCCTCGCATTCAACTTCTACTTCCCTCCGCACGGAGGCCCCGGAGCGCTTCGCCCGCTCAAATTATTGAAATATGGAGCCGAACTCGGATTGGAGGGCATGGTTATCGCCGCCGCCGAGATGGATTACCCTATAATCGACGAATCGTTATTGAGCGAAATCCCCGATTCGTTCGAAATTCTCCGGACAATGGAGAACCTCGACCCACTGAGGTTTCTCCGGCGTAAAAAACAGGGGGTAATCCACGCACCGCGCAGCGATTACTTTTTTCTCCCAGATAATAAGATATGGTGGATACACCCGGCATTAAAACTGGGCTTACTCGCCGAACCAAAACCGGATGTTGTCTGGGCAACCTGTCCGCCGTATTCCGCGGCAATCGCCGCGAGCAGAGCCGCAAAAAAACTCGGGGCACCGCTTGCCCTCGATTTCCGCGATTCCTGGACGAAAAACCCGAACAGACCGGAACTGCCGCCGATTCACCGGATTATAAACCGTCGCAAAGCTAAAAAAGCGGTTTCGATGGCGGGTTTGATAACCTGTGTCTATCATTCTATCTGCGACGAAATGGCGGAACTCGCACCGGACGCGAAAATAGCACTTCTTCCAAACGGTTACGACCCGGAAGATTTCCCGGCAAAAATTCCCGAATTCTCGACAGACGACCCGCTTAGAATATTCTATCTTGGGACTATCTACCCCGACCTTAATTACCCGCTGCCCGTTCTTGAGGCAATTGAACAAGAATCGAACGTAAATCTCACGATAGCCGGGCGATACCCGGAACGCCTGATGCGGGATATTGAACGATTGGGAATCCGCGAAAGGGTCGAATTAAAGGGCTATTTGCCTCGTCGAGAGGCTCTCGCTCTCGCCGCAAATTGCGATATTATGCTTATCTATATCGATAACCGCCCGTTAAACCTCGGCCAGATAACCAGCAAAACATACGAATACCTCGGTCTTGGAAAACCGATTCTCGCCTGCGTTCCACCCTTGGGAGAGGCCGCGAAACTTCTGAAAAATTTCCCTATAGCGTTTATAATTCCGCCGGGAAATACAGAACAAACAACTAATACAATCGCGAAACTGCTAAAGTTAAAACAAAGCGGAAACCTGCCCGATATAGAGCCTCCTGAAAAATACCAGCGGAAAACGCAATCGCGCCGCTGGGTCGAACTACTTTTGGAACTTGTCGCGAAATAAGTTGCCGTGAGGCACAATCTTCATTATAACCTTGAAATTGCTGATTCTTGTCTTGCAAAACAGTTTGGTCTTCCACCGATTTGACGGACATAGAGAAAGGTATTATATCGCCTTTCGAAAGGAGGTGTCCTATGGGGGCTAAAAAACGCAGTCGGAAGTTCGACAGGTAGTTTAAGATGGAGGCTGTTCGACTCGTGGTCGAAGAAGGGCGCAGGATTTCGGAGGTGGCGTGAAACCTCGGAATCAAACCGAATACGCTGTTGCGCTGGAAGCGGCAGTATCTCGACGACCCACAACACGCCTTCCCCGGCGAAGGTCGTTTAAAGCCGCACGATGAAGAATTACGCAAGCTGGAGCGATAACGAAGCGCAGATTCGAGGCGACCAAACTGGCTCGACCGCACTGGTGAAAATACTCACAAAAGGGCTTCGCGAACAAATAATATCGGCGCGGTATATGGTGCAATCGGTCGCCGCCGGCGCGGAGCCGGATTCCGAAAAAGAGGTGATATTCGAGGATTACGGCGCAGTCGCCAAGCATATCGAACGCAAAGTGGGGGGAAACTCCTGTCGGGGGATATTCGAACGGTTGTGCGCTAAATAGGACATTGATTCGCCGAACCTTTTGCTGTTCGGTTTCGTCCCGAAATCGCAGATATTGGTGAGAAAGAAGAAAGTCGAAAGTTGAATTGGCCCGAGAACGGAGAACCTAAAACCTTTCTTTTAATCTTCTTATTGACATCCATTTTCGCGGGATATATATTATTCTCAAAATTATTCTCGCGAAGGTTCAAATGCGTTTGTATCGTATATTAATCCTGCTTTTACCGATTATAGTTTTCGCGCAGGCGCCCGGCGACTCATCAGGATGCTCCGGTTGCGATTTATCGCTGTCCGGTTTCGCGGTCGGCGGATTTTTCGGTATCGGCACCTTTTCGGTCGATTCCGATTCGCCGCAGGTCGCCGAACAGATGGGGATAAACACTATGCCCCAGTGGTCGTATCGCGCCGGCGGCGGAGTTTATTTTTATCCGGTCGGCAAAATCCGACTTGGCCTTATCGGCGGATATAATCTAGCCTCCGTTACCGATAACGACTGCCATATCAAAACCAACGCGATGTGGGGCGTGTTTATGCCGGAAATTGTCCGCACGACGGGTTTTATCAGGCTCGCCGCTGGTCTCGGTTTCGGCGGCGGTTTGACATCGGTCGAGGTCAAAGAGGCTTCCCACGTCGCCGACGACGATACCTATATGTTCGCGTTGTTTCCAAGAGCGAGTTTCGAGGTGCCGTTCGGCGAACACGTCGTTGCCTCGTTCGACCTCTCGTATCTCTGGCTAATCGGCGAGGACAAGACGCTAACCTGGGATTCCCCCGAAGAATCGGTTACGAGAGAACTTAGATTCACGCCGGTCGAGTTCGGCGGGCCGGCGTTTACGATGAGTCTCTATTTCGGCAGGATTCGCGAGATAGTGCCGCAGGGCGGGAGTGCCGAGTGAGCCGGAACGCCGTTATCATATTAATAGGAACCTCTCTGGCGACTTTAACCTGCTCCAAAGGCACCGAGGTCGCGCCAACAGCCGACCCGGGCGACCTCGGCGGGATGTCCTATATCGCGGTCAATCTCGACGGCAAACTTAAAAAAATCGAATTTTCGGATACCGTTCTCTCCTCCGGCGATTCAGCTATCGTGTATCGCGAAACCGGTATAGACTGCGACTGGGACTTATACATAGTTTTCGCGAGAAACCCGTGGCAAATGGTTTATATCCTCTACGATACGGCCGATACGTCTTCGGGAGAGATTTTCTGGGACGGTGCACACGTTACCGGCGAATCGACAATCGAGACCGACCAGCATCACGATATCGACCGCGACGTCGACGATTTCTCCGTCCAGGCCTGGGGAATTCCCGCTGCGTTTATCGGCCTGCCGTTCGACGAGGAAGACTGGTTTGTCGATTTCGACCTGATTACGCCCGACCTCGCGGTTTACGGTTTCCGCACGGATTATGTCGGGACCGAGGGGATAGGGACATCGAGTAAATGGTTCAACTGCCACAAACTCGTTGTCGATGGCCGCGGATTGTATTCGTTCGCACCGGATATTCATATTTTCTACCGGGTCGATGAGCCCCACATACCTATCCAGTGCTGGGTCGAGGACAGGGGCGTGGTTTTCGAGTATTTCGCTGACAGTCTGTAGGCTATGTTTTTTTATCATTCCCGCGAAAACCAGAATTCAGGATTGGAAACGACGGGTATTCGGCATTTTATGATTATCCTCGTTACGTGGCTACCGCTGCACAATGGGTTATTTCGCATATTAAGTTATTTTTAACAATACAAATCTCTTTTTTAGGACCTGAAATAGTTTTTTCAAACGGTATTTGCGAAAACCTATTCGCGGAACCTCGTTATTCGGAAAAACGAAATTGTCTAAACGCGCGTGTAATCGGGAAATATCCTTAAAATTAAGGGGCAAAAAATGTCATCCCAAAAACTCGACGAAGTAGTTATCAGCAAAGCCATTATAGAGACTTATACAAAAAAATTTCTCGAAAATCTCTCGCTCGATGTCGCAATCGCCGGAGGCGGTCCTGCAGGGCTTTTCGCGGCTTATAAACTGGCCCAAAAGGGCCATAAGGTTGCGCTGTTCGAGCGAAAACTGTCTATCGGCGGAGGGATGTGGGGTGGTGGCATCGGGCTGAACATAATCGTCGTTCAGGATAGCGGCAAAGCCATTCTCGACGAGCTTGAAATACGCACCGACCAATACGCGCCGGGATATTATACGGCAAACGCAGTCGAATCGGTCGGTGGGTTAATTGTGTCTGCGGTGCGCGCCGGAGCAGCGCTTTATAACCTGATGTCCGTCGAGGATGTGATGATTAAGGACGCCCGGATATGCGGCGTGGTTATCAACAACAGCGCCATCGAGGCCGCAGGGTTGCATGTCGACCCAATTACCGTCGCCGCGAAATATACTATCGAGGCGACCGGCCACCCGCTCGAGGTCCTAAAAAAGGTCGAGGATAAATGCAATATCCGCCTGAATACGCCATCGGGGAAAATAGAGGGAGAACGGTCGATGAACGCGGATATGGCCGAAAA
>QNEE01000063.1 GCA_003645085.1 bacterium
ATAAATACCTGTCGAAACTTCTTGCCGCCGGTTTCAAGGTCGCTATCTGCGAGCAGGTCGAGGACCCCAAAAAGGCGAAGGGCCTCGTCGACCGCGACATTGTCGAGATAATGACCCCCGGCACGGCGACTGTGGAGACCGACGATTCCCCCGAACCGAGTTATATACTGTGCCCCGTCGCCGACGGCGAGAACGTCGCGCTGGCGGTCGCCGACCTTCTGAGCGGGGAGTTCTCCGTCGAGACGCTTTCCGCGAAAAGGCTTATCGAGAAGGTCGAGCTTCTATTGCCGAAAGAAATCCTCGTTTCCGAGGAAATAGACGGCGACATCCTCGACAACTTGAAAACCGCGGCTCCGGCGGCGCGGATGAGCTATCAGGAGCCGTGGAAATTCGCCGATGATTTCGCACGGGAGGCTCTGAAGAAACATTTCCAGGTCGAGGCGCTCGACTGTTTTGGAGATATGACCGGCGCGGAGCTTGCCGCCGCAGGTGGCCTGTTCGCCTATTTCCGCGACCTGAAAAAGGGGGATATGGCGCATATACGCGCGCTTTCGGTGCAGCGTGGGGAGGACGCGATGCACCTCGACGCCGCAACGGTCCGTAACCTCGAGCTGGTGCGCTCTATCGCCGAGGGAACATCCCACGGCACGCTACTGTGGATAATCGACGCGACCTGCACTCCGATGGGGCATCGCGTCCTGCGAAACTGGATTCTATCCCCGCTGATTTTCGCCGAGGCTATCGAAAAACGCCAGAACGCGGTCGGCAAATTGTTATACGACGCCGTATTGCTGGCGAAACTACGGGAGCATATCACCAATATGGGGGACCTCGAACGGCTCGTCGGCAAACTCGGCAACGAGAAAGCCAACCCGCGCGACCTTATCGCGCTGAAAACCGGCCTCGACGAGATTCCAAACCTGCTCGATATCTTATCGGATATGGAGACCCCGTTTCTGAACGATATCGCCGGGCGCCTCGACCCGATGGACGAAGCCCGGGGGATAATCGGTAAAAATATCAAGCCGGAACCTGCGCTGCGCATTGTCGAGGGCGGTGTTATCGCTGACGGCGTTTCGCCGGAATTGGACGAACTCCGTAAAATACGTTTCGGCGGTAAGCAGTATCTCAACGAGTTACAGGAAAGACTTCGAGAAGAACTCGATATAAGTAAACTTAAGATAGGATATAACAAAGTATTCGGCTATTATATCGAAGTCTCCAAAGGTCAAACGGATAAGGTCCCCGAATCGTTCGAGCGCAAACAGACACTCGTCGGCTCGGAGCGATATATCACCCCCGAACTTAAGGAATACGAGCAGAAAGTCCTGTCCGCAGAGGAGCGGATTTTCGAGCTTGAAAAAGAATTATTCCTGACAATCCGGGAACATCTTGCGACATTCGCGGGCAAAATGCTCGAGGTCGCCCATGCCGCCGCGGAACTCGACGCCATCGCGGCTCTCGCCGAAATCGCCCGCAGAAAAAACTGGGTAAAGCCCGAATTCACCGAAGAGGACATAATCGAGATAACCGAAGGCCGCCATCCGGTCGTCGAGGAAATCCTCGGCGCGACCGCGTTTGTCCCGAACGACACGCGGCTGACATCTGACGAGAACCAGATACTCATCGTTACCGGCCCGAATATGTCCGGTAAATCGACCTATCTTCGGCAGGTCGCGCTTATCGTGCTTCTCGCGCAGACTGGGAGTTACGTCCCGGCGCAGAAATGCCGTCTTCGCCCGGTCGACAGGATATTCACCCGCGTCGGCGCGATGGACAATATCGCCCGTGGTCAATCGACATTCCTCGTCGAGATGATAGAAGCGGCGAACATCCTGAACAACTCGACCACGAGAAGCCTCGTTCTTCTCGATGAGATAGGCCGCGGAACCAGCACCTACGACGGCCTCGCGATAGCATGGGCATTAAGCGAATTCCTCCACGAGAATAAACACCACCGCGCGAAAACCATATTCGCAACGCATTACCACGAGCTGACCGCGCTGCCGGAGGCCTATCCACGCGTGAAAAACTTCCAGGTCGCGGTGCGCGAACGCGGCGAGACCGTGCAGTTCCTGCATAAAATCGTCCCCGGCGGTTGCGACGACTCCTACGGCATCTATGTCGCTAAACTCGCCGGTGTCCCGGAGACCGTGATAGGGCGCGCAAAACAGGTGCTCTCTGTGCTGGAATCCGGCGAGACGCTCAACCGAGAGACCGTAACGCGAATCGGCCGCCACAAGGGCAAGACAATCCAGACGGAAGGTGTCCAGATTTCACTGTTCGAGCCGGAGAACCACCCGATAGTCCAGCAGCTGCGCGATATGGACCCCGAACGGATGACGCCGCTCGACGCGCTCGACGCGATAGTCCGGTGGCGAAAAAAATGGATACGGTAGGGGCGTGTTCTAAACCTGCCTGCGTATAGAGGTAAAACGAATGCTGGAAAAAAGGGAATTACCATATAGGCGACCGACCCGATTGAAGGGGTGGGATTATTCCGCACCTGGAGGGTATTTCATAACGGTTTGCACATTCGGAAAAACCTCGTTTTTCGAGCGAAGAGATATAGCCAGTATTGTCGAAAAGACGTGGTTGGATTTACCCAATCATAATGTAGGGGTCATTTTGGACGAATTCGTTATTATGCCCGATCACGTTCACGGGATTATCATTATAAATCCGCCTCGGGCATTGACAGAGACGCGGGAAGACCGCGGATTTGAAAAACGGGAGGGTCACGGACCCTCCCCTACGGGTGACGTCAAATCGTTTGTAGGGGCGGGTTCTAAACCCGCCCGCGTGTCTTTATGCGAGGTTATCCGCCAATTTAAAACATTTTCCGGCAAACGGATAAATAAATTTCTCGACCGTAAAGGTCCGGTTTGGCAAAGATCATTTTACGACCATATTATCCGCAACGAGGACGACCTCAATTCGATTCGCGGATATATAATAAACAACCCGTTGGCGTTGGAAATAAAAACGGGAGGGTCGCGAATTTGAAAAAACGGGAGGGTCACGGACCCTCCCCTACGGGTGATGTCAAATCGTTTGCAAGGGCGTGTTCTAAACCCGCCTGCGCGGGGGGACCGGCAACAATAGAAATCGATAAGGAGAAACGATGAAACGACACAAATGGATATCGATTATCGCCATAACCTTGTGCTTGCTTCTTGCCGACAAACGTTACGACAGATGGTTGGGGAGGCGATAATCCGCGATTGAAAACGGCGTAGGGCGCGCACGGTAAAAATAGAAATCAATAAAGAGAAACGATGTCGAATTATGGCAGCAAATACAAGAGTTCCGAAGAGAAGCGTGCTCACAATAAGGCTTCGAAAAGCGCGGAGACCGCGCCATTACGTAGGTAAAAATATGCGTAAAATTATCATAATCGCTGTTCTCGCTTGCGTGTGCTCCATCCTCGCCACACCATACTGGGATTTCGAGACGCACCGGGAGGCGCGACGGCGAATCGAAGCCCTCGAATCGCAGGCGCGGTTGCGTTCAACCGAAATGCCACCGTGGCAGGTCTATCCGCGCTTCTCCTATCCGCACGAGCTGGTCGAATTGGCCGAATTCTGGCGAATCTGGCAGCTTATGGACATCGACAGCATCGAGCACGGCGGGATTATCGAGGCCGAATCGGGCGACCTGCGCGAGGTCATTCAGACCGACAACACGCAGGAGGTCGTCTGGAACTGGGCGTTCTACACCGCTCGCTCCGGCGACTCGACCTATCTCGAAAATATCGACTCGGCGTGGGTCTATCTCGGCAATTTCCCGGCCTATCTCGAGGAAATATCCGACCTCGGCGGCGGTCATACCTCATATTACTATCGTGTCTGGAATTCTGCCCTGGGTTTGCTGATGACGATGGGTCTGCGCGACAATCTCGGCGATTATCATCACGGTTACGCCGATTCCTGCGTCGATGTGTTAATGAACAATCGCCTCTCGATGGACACGCCGTGGCCGGAAATCGACGGCCTCCACGCGCTCGTCAACAGCTTTGCCGCGGGATGTCTCTACAAATATGGTATGGAATACACCTGTCTCGAATACTGCGACACGGCGGTTTCAATCGCCTGCGCGGTGCAGGAGTGGATAGACGAGGACACGGCGGCGCGTATGGATTATGTCGATTGGGCGATGTCGTCCGGAACGATTTTGTGGGGGATGGTTAATTCGCGCTTCGTGGCATTCCCGGATTCCCTCGATGCCTGGCTCTCGACTTATGGCGTGTATATCCCGGACAGGTTCCCTGCGCCCGACGATTACGACCCGCTTATCTGGGACAACAGCTGGAACATCTGGCTTGCCAACGGCTTTCGTGCGGTATGGCACGCGACCGGCGACAGCTCTTACTATATCGAATACCGCGAGATACTCGACGAGCTTCTCGCGCAGGACCGCGACGGGGACGGCGGAATTCCGGCGTCTGCCGCAGGCCCGGATTACGAGGATATGACCTGGATAAGCGCGTATCTTCTACTCTACGCGATGGATTGGGTTATCGATTCCCTGCCGGAACTCGATGTGGGCGCGCTCAATCCGACTGTCTATATGCCGAAGGGTTTTGCCACAATGGACGATACGGTTTACGTCGTTGCACAGGCGGCGGCGTTCGGCGATGGCGCGGCTGGCGACGTCGATTTCTCGGTCTATTTCGATTGGGGTGTTCTGCTCGATACTACGGCGAATCTCGGTTGGGGAGAGGTTTGCCCCGCGGATACATTCGCGATTACTCCCGGCGCGGAGGGCACGCACGTTATCGAGGTGCATACATATCTCGCCGACACTGAACCGTGGAACGACACCGCGCGCGTGGAGTTCGAGGCGACAGCGGTTCGCAACGTCCACGGAATAGTCAGTGGCCGCGATGATTTCAGCCCTATCGAGGCGGAATTGTCGTTTAGCCTTATTCTTGGCGATTCTATCACGCCGTTTGATAATGCGATTGCAGACACTACCGGTTACTACGAGCTTGACCTGCCCTGCCTTTCGTTTAAGATAGAAATCGACCCCGAATTCCCATATTGGCGCGAGATTCTCGATTCAGTCTGGATAAATCCCTTTATCGATAATCAGTTGGATATTCAGGTCGACCGCGCGGATTTGGTTATCGTCGACGACGACACCGGCGCGATATACGAGGATTACTACCTGTTCGTTCTCGACACCATCGGCGCGACATATCGGCTGTGGGACCGCGATTCTATCGGCTCTGTGCCGCCCGAGGTCGGCGGCGAGATGCGTCGCCACACGGTTCTCTGGTTCACCGGCGACGATTCGACAAATACGCTCGATTCGGCGGATATCGCTGCGTTGCAATATATCGTGGATAACGGCGGTTACGTGATTCTCACCGGCCAGGGGCTTTGCGAGGACCTCGCCGGAAATTCTGCTTTCGATTCGCTGGTTCATTGCACGTGGCTCGGCGGCGACGGACTGCCGGTGCTTTACGGTGTCCCAGGCGACGAGGTATCGGACAGCTTCGGGATAGTCGTTACGTTCGGCGGTGGCAGCGCGGCAAACCAGACTCACCGAGACAGGCTCGAACCGATTTTTCCGGCGGTCGGATGGCTTATGTATTCCGATAGCTCCTTCGGCGCAATCCGCTACGAGAATCCTATAAGCGGTGGTAAGCTCGTCTTCCTCGGTTTCGGTATCGAGGGGGTAGTCTATCCCGGCGCGAATCCTTCATATACCGACCGCGTGGAGCTTCTTGAGTCGATACTTAAATGGTTCGACCCGACTTACGAAATCGCCGAGATAAAGTTGCCGTCGGCACTAAAACTGCGTGCGTATCCTAATCCGTTCAATTCGACGGTGAAGGTCAGGGTATCGGGTTTAGGGTTTAGGGTCTCTGGTATCGAGATATACGATATTGGCGGACGGCGGATAGCGCCGGTCACTGAGCTTGTCGAAGTGCCCGGCGGCGAAAAGCTCCCTTCGACAGGCTCAGGGAGCGGTATCCGGGAATTCATCTGGCGTCCCGATAGAGCAATCCCCAGCGGGGTATATCTCGTCAAAACAATAGGTTGCGACGATTACTTAAAGTTAATTCTCATACGGTAGGGATTTGATTAATCAAACCCCTACGGACCGATTTTAATTCAAACGATGAAACGTATCACAATGACTGATAACAATAAAAAAAACTGGAAAGTCCTATTCTCCATCGCCCTCCTATCCCTATTCGCCGCGCCTCCGTTGACGAATGCCGAGTCGTTCGGACGTAACAAGGTCCAATACGAATATCTGCATTGGGAGTATATCGAAACCCCCTCCTTCAGAATTTATTATGTAGAAGGGTATGAAACACTGGGTCGGTTCGCGGCGGAGATTCTCGAGGACGCTTATCCCGTGGTCAGTAGCGACCTCTCGCAGGATGTCCTCGCCCCGGTTCCGGTTATTATCTTCCCATCGCCGGGGGAGTTTCAGGAGACGAACATAATCACATCCATTCTCGGAGAGGGCACCGGCGGATTTACCGAGATTCTCAAAACGAGAGTCGTGGTGCCGTTCAACGGCAGCTACGAGGATTTTCGCCACGTGCTCGTTCACGAGATGGCGCACGCCGTAACCTTCGATAAGCTTATCGGGCGCGGACCGACAAAACTCCTTTCCTCGGGGAGGATTTTCGAGTTGCCTCTATGGCTCGCAGAGGGCATAAGCGAATTCGAGTCGATTTGCTGGGATGTCGAAAGCGATATGTATCTCCGCGACGCGGTCCTGAATAACTATACCGTTCCGTTTTCGAGACTCGGCGGGTTTCTCGCGTATAAAGAGGGTGCCAGCGTTGTGGGTTATATCGCACGGCGATATGGACGCAAAAAAATCGGCGAGATACTCGGCAAGGGACAGGTGCATATCTCCGCGGACGCCGCAATGAAAGCCGCTCTTGGAAGAACACAGGACGAGCTTTACGAGGATTGGCTCGATATCAAGAAACGCGAGTATTTCCCCGAATTCGGTATTCGTCGACGCCCCGAGGATATCGCCGACAGAATAACCGACCACGAGGAGGACGGCTCTTATTTCAACGTAATGCCGGCGTTCTCTCCCGACGGCCATCGTGTCGCGTTTATCTCGAACCGTAACGATTATATCGATTTGTTCGTCGCGGATGTTATCACCGGCCAACTCGAATTGGTCGCCCGCGGCGAACGCAGTGGCGAGGCGCAGAGCTTTCATCCATTCCGCAGCCGTGCGGGATGGTCGGAAAAGGGAGAATACATCGCCTATTCACGCAAATCCGGCGGCAGCGACGAAATCGCTATCCGCGAAAGCAATAAATGGAAAATGTATAAAACGATGCGTTTCGATAGTATCCGCGAGATATCGTCCCCAGTATTTCTGCCGGATGATATGGGTTTGATTTTCAGTGGATTGGAAGGCGACCGCACCGACTTGTATATCACGGGTTTCGATAATAATCTCCCGCGCAAACTTACAGACGACCGCTGGGATGACCGTTTCCCTTCTGTTTCGCCGGATGGTAGATATGTGGCTTTCGCAAGCGATAGACCGATAAACGGCGGGGATTCGGATAATCTGACAGAACCGGAGCAGGGTCAGATATCGCCGGAACATCAACCCGAACGAATGGAGTTCCGGTTCGGCCATTACAACGTTTGGATTCTCGATGTCGAGGAGGACACACTCGCGCCGCTAACTACCGACGGACTCGGCAACGGCCAACCCGTCTGGTCGCCGGACGGCAAATCAATAGCCTATACCAGCGAACGAAACGGCATTCGTAATATCTGGATTGCCGAGCTTGGCGACAGCGTTGTCCACCGGCCGTATACAGATTTACTCTCCGGCGCTTTTACTCCGACCTGGGACCCAGACGGCAAAAAACTCGTTTTCTCGGCGTTCTACAACGGCGGCTTCGACCTATTCTACGCGCACGAATTGGTCCCGTTGGATTCGATTTCGCCGACGCCGTATATGCTCGCGAGAGATACGCTGCGCCCGCCGGAAGATACGACCGGTTCCGCAAAAAGATTCGCGCAGATTTCTGGAGACCTAAGGCGATATTCGTTCTCATCCGGCGACGAAAAGGACGATAGGGAGTATTCCCTCGAACCGGAGAAATACACACCGCAGTTCTCCGTCGACCTCGTCTCCGGAACGCTCGGCTACGATACCTATTACGGTTTTACAGGATACACCTATCTCGTCTTCAGCGACGTTATGGGCAACCAGCAGATAGTTGTGGCAACAGATTTTTTCGAAGAAATCGAGAACACGAATTTCTTCGTCTATTACGCGTATCTTGCGCAAAGATACAACATCGGCGGCCAGGCCTATCGATATAAAAACTACTTTTTAGTGAACGACGAACTTTTTTCTGATGATGTCTTCGGCAGCGCGGCATTTATCGAATATCCGTTTAGCCAGTTTAACAGAATTCAGTTTATCGCCGAGGCGTTCATTATCGACAGGGATTATTGGGATTCCGACATAAACGATATAATGCCGTTTAACTTGAGACTCGAGTTCGCCGCAGTCCGCGATAATTCACTATGGAAAAACACCGGCCCAGTCGCGGGAACGAGAGCGAAAATCGCTCTGGAATATGTCCCGCCTATCGATAACGACGGTATGGATTACTACGGCGGGCGCCTCGATTTGCGAAGATATATCCATTTCGGCAACGGCTACGGTTTTGCGATGAGAGCCGCCGCTGGCGGTGCATGGGGAAATCGAGCCCCGACATACTGGCTCGGTGGTTCCGATAACTGGCTCAACTGGCGGCTCGCAACCGAAGATATTTACTCTATCGACAAATTCTATTTCTCGCGAATGATAACGCCGCTTCGCGGTCATCCGTATTTCGCATATAAAGGCAATATTTACGCTCTCGGTAATCTCGAGATTCGCTATCCTTTCGTCGAACAGATGGACCTCGGAATGCCGCCGATAACGATAAGCGGCATAAACGGCGCGTTATTTATGGATATCGGCGCTGTTTCCGGACACGAAATCTCCGAATTCACAGGGTGGCGCAACGGACGTCTCGAAGATATCAAAATGAGCCTAGGTGTTGGAACCCGAGCGTGGATATGGATGTTCCTGTTTTACTACGACCTCGCGTGGAGCACAGACCTTTACGATATCGCCGATAAACCGGTCCACCATTTTGGCCTCGGAGCGGAATTCTAAAAGAAGGTTGAAAGCCGAATAGCACCGGACTTCGGGCCGAATGTCTAATGAATATAGTAATCGCTAAATACGGGAAGCGAATCCGCCGGAGGCGGTCGAGCACAAATATATCCAGCATTGCCGGCTGGCGCGAGGGTCGATGTGTCTTTGGGGGGGGAGTTTTTGCGTCCGGAAATAATATATTCCCGAACCTTACCGGACAACGCAAAAACCGTGACAGCCTGCATCGCGGAATAACGATAACTATACACGATAGACGATAAACAAAGATGTCCCTCTGGATTATCGCATTAATCGCCGTTGGTTTCGGTACCCTAATCCTGATAGCGCTATGGGTTGTTGTCGCCAGGGTCGCGCGGAAAGCCAAGGAGCGCTGGCTTATGGAAAACGCCGGAACGGAGGTCGTTATGTCCGCCAACGGACCTAATTGCGCAGCTTTTCCCGGAGAGAATTTTAAATTGCGCGGAAACGGCCTTCTCGTATTGACGCCAGATTATCTCGATTTCATTATGTGGGCGCCCGAAAAATCGCTCAGGATACCTATAAAGAATATCTTAACCGCCGATACCGTAAGAAGCTTCGCAGGGCGATGGGGCCGTCTGCCGATGTTGCATATCGTATTTATGAGCGAGACTGGCGGGATGCTCGAAACCGCGTGGTCGATGGCCGGTGCAAAAAGCTGGGTAGAAGAAATAAGGAGATTGAAAAAAATAGGTTAGCAGAAGCTGATTATAAAAAGCGAGTCTGTAGTCAGTCGTGGAGCATTAACGGCTCGTTGGATAATGGGTTCGCCATTTTAGCGCCTTTTTTGGGAGAGAGTGATTTAAATCGCTTTTATGGAGAATTGCAATTTCGCAGGAATTATGTAATCTCGAGATAAAAACTAATGAACCACGCAAAACGGCGAATTGTATGTAATTGCGAGGGGTATAACGACGAAGCAATCTTAATAGCCTATTACCAGACAATAAAATGAGATTAACGCGCCTCGTTAAAATAAAGCTCTTAATAACAGAATTTCCTAATTTTGCAGGAAATATGATAAAAACCACATCACGGAGGCTACTATGCCAAAAGAGAAACCGATAGCTAAAATACTCGTGGTTGACGATGAAGAATCGATGCGGGAGTTCCTCGATATTATGCTTTCAAAGGAAGGTTATCTTGTCGAAACTGCAGACTGTTACAACCGGGCTATAGAAATAATGTCGAGGGAAAAGTTCGATGTCGTTATCTCGGATATCAAGATGCCCGACATATCCGGTATAGACCTTTTGAAGGAGATACATTCGATAGACCCAGAGACGACCGCGATAATGATAACCGCTTACGCCAGTCTCGATAGCGCCGTCCAGGCGTTGCGCGAGGGCGCTTTCGATTATATTACAAAACCTTTCGAGGTCAGCCAGATTAAGTTCGCTGTATCCAGGGCGCTGGAAAACAAACGGCTTCGAGAAGAAAACAGGATACTCCGCGAGCAAATCCGCACCGGTGGGGGAGGGTCGCTCGACGAATTCGTCGGAGAATCGAAGGCAATCAGCGAAATAAAGGAGTTCGTTAAAAAAATCGCGCCGACAGATAGCTCGGTCCTTATTACAGGCGAATCCGGGACCGGAAAAAACCTTATCGCAAAGGCAATACATAAGCTCTCGCCTCGCGCCGACGGTCCATTCGTTGCGATAAACTGCGGCGCAGTCCCAGAACAACTCCTCGAAAGCGAACTTTTCGGCCATATGAAAGGCTCGTTTACCGGTGCGATAAAGGACAAGGAGGGCTTGTTCTCGGCAGCCACCAGCGGCACATTGTTCCTCGATGAAATCGGCGCGTCATCCCTAGCTATTCAGGTCAAACTTTTGCGCGCGCTCGAGGAAAAAGAAATTACACCGGTGGGCAGCACCAAACCGATAAAGGTCGATGTTCGCTTGTTGGCCGCGACAAACGCCGACCTCGCCGATATGGTTTCCAAAGGCTCTTTCCGCGAGGACCTGTATTACCGTTTGAATGTGTTTCATATACATATCACGCCATTGCGTGAAAGGCGAGAGGATATACTCCCGACAGCGAGATTTATTCTCGAGAAACTCGCCACTCGAACCGAAGAGCGTGTAAAAAAAATCACTAGGGCCGCCGCTAAAGTGCTCGAAAACGCGCCCTGGAGAGGTAATGTCAGGGAGCTTGAAAATATCCTCGAACGCGCGCTCCTTATGGCAGAAACCGACAGTATCGGTGTAGACGCTCTTCCCGATTCTATAGGAAAGGCTCCGCGTAAAATCCCGGAAGACATTTCGATAAAGGCTCCGGCTGATTTTCTACCGTCTATGGAAATTATCGAGAAAGCCTATATTTACTGGGTCCTAGCCTCGACAAACTGGAAAAAAGCCCGTGCCGCCGAAATACTCGGTATCGACGCCAGCACTCTCTATCGCAAAATCGAAAAATACGGACTTAAAGAACATATCGGCGATTAGATTATAACCGAAAGAGACCAGAGTATATCCGGAATGTCTAATCCCTGACATAGAAAACTAAAAATGACTACGGAGAACAAATGAACACCGTAATCCTCGACCAAAAACCTGCGATATCGCATCTTTTAACGAAACTCCGCGATAAAAACACTCCCGCGCCCGATTTCAGGAATACTCTCGAAACGCTGTCGCTGTTGGTCATTGGAGAAGCCCTCGAAAAAGCGCCTTCGGAAAAAGCGACAGTAGAAACTCCCGTTGGTAACGCCGAAGTCCGCAGAATAATCGAGAATAAGGTTGTCGGTGCGCCGATACTTCGCGCCGCTCTCGGGATGGTCAGACCTTTTATGAAACTATTGCCGGCGGCCTCGATTTCGTATGTCGGTTTTAAACGCGATGAAAAAACCCTCGAGCCTGATTATTATTACGATTCACTTCCAGATAACCTTATCGGTAAAACCGTTTTCGTTCTCGACCCGATGCTCGCTACCGGCGGAAGCGCGGTTGCCGCGGCGAAACTTATCGATAAACGGAGTCCTGATAAAATCGTATTCTGTGCGATTATAGCTGCATCTGAAGGAGTGAGCAGACTCGACGAGGCTTTCCCTGATATGCCCGTATATATCGCCGCTATCGACAAACACCTCAATGAAAACGGTTATATAATCCCCGGTCTCGGCGACGCCGGCGATAGACTATTCGGGACGTAATAAGTTCGACCAGTAATTTATGATAGCCGTCTTCCAGTCATTTTCGGCTTGACCCGGAATCGCTCGACGGTCGATAAAGAGGGTGTCGTGGAGGCTATCTGTATTTTCGAGGAGATTCTAGGAGTTTAGACCTTAACCGGTTCGAATTCAGGATAAGCGCACTTCTTTACCAGCGGGCATTTCGCGCATTCCGGTTTTCGCGGTCTGCAAATTATCCTGCCCAATTTTAATAAATTCAAATGGAATGTCTTCATTATCTCTCGCGGGCAGATTTCGGTCATTTTCCGCTGGATTTTAATAGCGGTCGTTTTTTCGGGGAACCATCCGAGCCTCGGCATAATCCGTTTAATATGTGTATCGACAGGGAAATACGGCGCGCCGGCGCTAAAAAGCAAAAACACGGCTGCTGTCTTTTCACCGATGCCGTCCCGACGGACGAGCCACTCGAACGCCTCGTTATGCGGTATTGTTAACAGGAAATCCGCCGAGTATGTGCCGGTTTTATCGAATATCGCTTTCAGTAGCGCTTTTATTCTGAACGAGCGCTGATGCATCATTCCGGCAACTCGGATAGCATCGGCGAGAGCCATCTCGGGTGCCGCAGCGACCGACTCCCACAAAGGATACTGTTTGCGCAGTTCTGCGTAAGCCGCGTCGCGGTTTTTGTCGGTAGTGTTCTGCGACAACAGCCCCGCGACGAGAGCGCCGGTCGTGCCGCCTTCTCGCGGTGGTTTTTTCGTTTCACCGAATCGCTCTAAAAGCAACCGGTGGGCCTCTTCGATATCAGTAATAGTCGGAAGGCTCAATGTCCTCTCTCACAATGTATTTACCGGTCGCTTTGGCAGCGACCTCGCCGGCATCGTCGATTATCGAGGCCTCGGCGGTATAGAGTTTTCGCGCGGCGTTCGTTAATTTTGCGACAACCTCGTATTTCTCATTCGAGATAATAGGCTTTTTATAGCGAATCGTAACCTCCGCCGTAAAATAATACTTTCGATAACGGAGCCATCCGGTCCAGCCCATAATTTCGTCGAGAACCGCCGCGATTATCCCCCCATGGACAGTTCGAACATAGCCGCAATGAATCTCTTTCGGAACCCATTTCGTCCGAACCTCGTCACCCCTTGCCTCGAAAGCGAGCTGCAGCCCGTAATCATTATCCGGCCCGCAGACAAAACAGGATTTGTAACGCGGAATTTTCTCCCATTGCGGATTATTC
>QNEE01000064.1 GCA_003645085.1 bacterium
GAGCGTAATCCGTATGTCCGAAGAGGTTTTCAAGGTCTGCAATTTCGTGGTCGGCAGACCGGACAAAATAGAGAAAATCATTTAGGAATGCGGAATGTAGAACGTGGCCGTTCCTTCCTGTGGTCTCAGTTGGAACGGAATGTGGTAGATGCTCTGTGTCGATAGGGGGGGCGGCAAATTACGAATGAGAGCGTCCAAAATACGTATACCCCATACGCCGGGCGTGAAACCCGAGTCCTCTGATGAGCCGAATAGCCCGTTTCTACTGAAATGACGAGTAAAAGCGACCGACAGGTCGACCGTTCAATAAATCCTACCGCCCGTAAAATCCCATCAGTTCTGCTTTGGCGATAATATGGCCATCGATAGCGGCGAGAATTTCCTTACGTGTGGCGCCGACTTTCAAATCGACTTTCGTATCGAGAGCGTAGAGAGTGAAGAAATATCTGTGCGGTTTGCCCGGTGGTGGACAAGGGCCGCCGTAATTAGTCCTACCGAAATCGTTTTTACCTTCTATCCCCGGGATATTTTTCTCCCCCTCTGGAATACCGCGAACATCGACCGGAATACTATACACTATCCAATGGCTCCAGACTCCGACCGGAGCGTCCGGGTCGTCGCAGATAAGCGCGAATTCCACTGTGCTATCGGGAGGGTCGTTCCAGCTTAACGCCGGGGATATGTCCTCGCCGGTGCAGGTGTATTTGTCAGGAATTGTATCTCCTCGATTAAAACCGCTCGAAGTTAGCTCGAATGTCATCTCTCCTCCCGTCTTTAACGTGTCCTTAGTTTCTGCTTGTCCCGGTTTTTCGGTTTCTGCCGGTTCGCCAGATGCACAGGCGATAACGGTTAATAATATCGTAATGAATACAATCGAGATTATGGATTTCATACGCCCTCCAGGGTTTATTAAAATATAAAAGCCCAAAAATAGTTTGTCAAACAAGAATAGATTCAGGAATAGATAGCTTTTATGGCCTCTTTCGCCGCGCGTTCGGTGGCTCCGACCGGGCCGAGTTTATCCCGGACACGGGCGAGTTGCTGCTTTTTTCGCTCGCGGGCATCGATGTCGATAAGCCACGGTTTAACAAATGCGGCGAGATTCTCGGCGGTAGCGTCCTTCTGGAGAATCTCCGGGGAGATAACATCACCCGCCACCAAATTCGATAATCCGATAAATTCGGTCCGGATAAACCGCTTGTATATCGCCGCCGAAAGCACATTGGCCTTATACGTTATCACGTGCGGCAAACCAGCGACAGCGCACTGTAATGTCGCGCTTCCAGAACAACAAAGAGCCGCAGTCGAGGCGAACAAGGCATCGGTTATCTCGCCGGTAATAACCTCGATATTCCTGTTTGCCGCACGCTTATAATTCGTCTCCGGTAAGTTCGCCGACCGGATTATCAGCCCGGACAGATTGCCGATTTCTTCTTTTAATATATCGAAAGCGCCGAGCATAGGGCCGAGCAAACGGCGGACCTCCTGTTCGCGGCTGCCCGGTAAAAGCAGTAGCAGCGGCTCGGATAACCCGTGTTCCAATAAGAAATCCTCCCGCCGACAAGACGGAACGACACTTTCGACAAAGGGATGGCCAACGAATGTAACCGGCACCCCCGCATTGCGATAGATTTCTTCCTCGAACGGAAGGATAACGAGCATTTTTTTGACGGAACCTTTGATTTTCTCGATACGTCTCGGTTTCCAGGCCCACAGCTGCGGGGAAACATAATAGACGACCGGGATACCGCGCTTTGAGAGTTCTTTTGCAAGTCTGAGATTAAACCCGGGGTAGTCGATGAGAATTGCGCCGTCGGTTTTGCGTTCGGCTGTTTCTTTGACGAGGGTCTTAAGCCGCTTAAACATAGCGGGAACACTGCCTGCGACCTCCACAAAACCCATTACGGCGAGTTTCTCGATACCCGTTATTATCTCGACGCCCGCCGAGGCCATATTCTCGCCGCCGTAACCCCATAACCGAGTGCCCGGACGGAGCTTAAGAAGCTCTCTTGCGAGAGGCCCTCCGAGAACGTCGCCGGAAGGTTCCCCCGCGACTATAAGCAAATCGCCAGCCACTTATTCTCCCGCTGTCCGGATAATTTCTTCGGCAAGTTCGAGGGCCTTCAGGCCGCGTTTACCAGAAACTCTCGGCTCGCTTCCGAAACTAATCGATTGGAGGAAATGCTCTAATTCCGAGGTTAGCGCGTCGGTTTCGGGAACATCGATATTCCAGAGGTTAATAGATTCCCCGCCGGTAAGTTCGATTTTTCTCGCACCCGCGGGAGGTTCCGGTCCACCGCCGAGTGTAGCGATTTCCACCGTTTTCTCACCAAAATCGATACTGATATAGGCTCCCAGCTGAAAAAGCCTCATCTTGCGCATATTAGACAACGAAATCCGGCTCGCGGTCAGATTCGCAACGCAGCCGCCCGAAAAACGCAGGCGAACGTTGGCGATATCCGGGCTGTCTGTCAATATCGGTCGTGCAGAGGCATCCATCGAAACTACCTCGTCGTCGAGGATGGCGAGAAGCAGTTCCAGGTCGTGAATTAGCAAGTCGTGGACGACGGAGACATCTAAACCTCTTCCGCGGTAAGCGGTCAGCCTGTGACTTTCCACGAACAACGGTTTGTCGATAATCGGGCGGGCAGCCTCGAAAGCGGGATTGAACTGTTCGATATGACCGACCATAAGAGTTTTCCCTGCTTTTGCGGCGGCCTCTACAATAAGAGCGCCTTCAGATGCGCTATCCGCGAGAGGTTTTTCTACAAGAACATGACAACCGGCTAAAAATGCCTTCTCCGCGACGACCCTGTGAGTCGCAGTCGGCGACGCCACAACAACGGCTTCGCATAAAGCCAGCATTTCGTCCACGTCATTGAAAGCCCTTGTGCCGTATTCGGTAGAAACTTTAGACATCTTATCCCTGTCCGGGTCGTGAATACCTACAAGCTCCGCTCCCGGCAATTGTGAAAGAATCCTCGTATGGTGTGTGCCGAGATGCCCGGTTCCTAAAACCCCCAATTTTATCGGTTGCATAATAACCACCAGCTATTCGTGCGGTATAATCGACAATTCCAGGAAATCGAGAATTGTCCCGAGTTCGTCATCGACGATTTTCCCATCGTCGAGAGCGTTTCGGAGTATTGTCGGCAACTGCCTGAACCGTTCATGGTCTATTCTGTTCTCGACGGCGGCTGTTTCGAGTCTATTAAATACTAAAGTAAAACGGCTTGTCTCACCTTCGGGTAATTTAGATAACAAAGCGGCTCGGAGTCTCTGGACTCCGGTCAAAAGGTCGTTTTTTTCGGAATAGCCGTCTTCGATACGGTTTTCGGCAGGTTCTTCATCGGGAATATTGCGGGCGGAGTTAACCCCTTCCTCGGGGAGAGCATACCAATATACCACATAAGCGCCGACAAGAGCAAACAAAACCAACATAACCAGCATGGCGGCGAGGGTAAGTATTCTGCCCCGCCCTGGTTGAATCATCTACTAATTCTCCTGGCTTGATGGTGGAGGGGTTTTGGGAGTCGAGGTTCCCCGGTGTAGTTGAGATTGTTTAGGCACACTTTTCGGCGGTTTACTGGATTTACGCGAGCCTTCAGCTTTCGAGCCGTGTGTCAGATGTTCTTTAGTTTGTTCATCGCGGTGATGTGTTTTTTCGTGTTCGTGTTGTGTTTCCGAATCTACCTTTTCTTCGCCGGTTTCCCCTTCTTCGGTTGTTGCGGCGGCTTTTTTGGCTTCCGCATCATGCTTTTCCGCTGCCTTCTTCTTACGTTCGCTTCTCGATTTGCGTTTCCGCTCGACCGTTTCGGAAACGATTTCGAGAACGGCCATCTCGGCGCCGTCGCCGTCGCGATTCCCGAGCTTGATAATTCTCAAATAACCGCCATTACGTTTTTTGAATTCGGGAGCGATATCGTTAATGAGATGATGCGCTACCGACCTATCGTTAAGCCTTTGTATAATTATTCGCTTATCTGCAAGCGTCCCGGAAATAGCCCGCGTAATTAATTTTTCCGCGTAAGGCCTGGTTTCTTTAGCCTTCGGCAAAGTGGTCCTTATACTACCATATCGGAACAAACTGGTAGCAATGTTTTTTATCATCGCTCGTTTATGCGTGGCGTTCCGCCCGAGTTTGCGGCCTTTTTTGTTATGTCTCATTTTCACCCTTCCATTCTTCCATATACTTGCTAACGTCCATACCGAAGGAAAGCCCGAGTTTAGCTAGAACCTCGTTTATCTCGGCTAAAGATTTTCTACCGAAATTCCGATATTGGAGCATCGCTGATTCGGATTTCTGGACTAGCTCCTCGAGGGTGTTTATGTTCGCAGCGTGGAGGCAATTAGATGAACGCACCGATAGTTCGAGTTCCGCGACGGGCATCTTAAGCAATTCGCGGATTTTGACGACCTCCTCGTCGATTTCCTCTTCCTCCATCCGGTCCACGTCCGTTTCGGGTGATAGGAACAAATCGAAATGGTCCATCAATAACCTGGCGCTCATCGCGAGAACCTCTTCGGGTGTGAGGCTGCCGTCCGTGGTAACCTCGAATATTAACCGGTCGTAATCCGTTTTTTGTCCGACTCGAGCCGGCTCGACATAGTATTTGATTTTAAGAACAGGACTAAATATACTGTCGATGGGTATGGTTCCCACGGGTTGGTTTTCTTTTTTATTTTCCTCGGCCGTCCTGAAACCTTTGCCAACTCCGAGTTCCAAATCGATATGGAATTTAACATCGTCGGTCAGGGTCGCAATGTGGTGCTTTTTGTTCAGAATTTCTATCGACGAATCTCCCTGGATATCCTTCGCGGTAACTTCCCCTTTCTTGTCGACATCGATAGTCATAGGTTTCGGGTGGTCCTCGTGAACCTGAAAACGGACGCCCTTCAAATTCAGTATAATCTCGGTAACGTCCTCATAAATACCTGGTATAGCCGAAAATTCATGCTGGACACCGGCGATTCTAATAGATGTAATCGCCGCGCCCTGCATCGAGGATAGAGCAACTCGTCGCAACGCGTTGCCGATTGTAACCCCGTATCCTTTTTCAAGAGGTTCTATGATGAACTTCCCATAATTATCCGTAGCGGTAATAGGATCCAGGACCACTTCCTTCGGCATTTGCATGGTTTTCCATTTCATCTAGGGGCCTCCTAAGGGGTCATTAATTAGCGAGAATAATATTCAACCACCAACTGCTCCTGGGCTTCGACGGGAATTTCTTCGCGTGTCGGGCAGGACACGACTTTGCCCTGGAGTTTCGCTTTTTCAAGTTGCAACCATGGCGGGACATTATCGCCGATGTTGCGTAACGAGTTATGGATTATCTCAAGGTCTTTACTTTTATCTCTGACTCGAATAACCTGACCCGGCGAAATCTCGTAAGACGGTATATTTGTTACTCTATCGTCGACCTCGAAATGCCTGTGCCGCACCAACTGCCTCGCGGCACGCCTCGAAGGTGCGAAACCAAGCCTGAAGACAACATTGTCGAGACGGAGTTCCAGCAGCTGCAGCAGATTGGTTCCCGTAACCCCTTTCATACTGCTCGCCTTGGCGAAATAACGTCTAAACTGCTTTTCCAGAACGCCGTAAATACGCCTGAGTTTCTGTTTCTCACGCAGACGGACAGCATAATCAGACGGCCGCCGGACGCGTCGGCCCTGTTTATAGCTGCCGGGAGGCTGTGTTCCGCGTCTCGTAATCGCACACATATCGGAAAAGCACCTTTCACCTTTAAGAAATAGCTTTTGGCCCTCTCTTCGGCAAAGTCTGCAAACCGGTCCTGTATATCTTGCCATTATCGAATCCTCCTAAACGCGTCGTCTTTTTTTACCACGGCAACCACCGTGTGGAACGGGTGTAACGTCTTTTGAACGAGTAACTTTCAACCCCGCTGCGCTTAACGCTCGAACCGCAGCCTCTTTCCCGCTACCGGGGCCTTTTGTCCATGCCTCGACGGAACGCATACCAATATCCATAGCGCGTTCGGCGGCCTCGCGTGCAGCGAGTTGAGCGGCATAGGGCGTAGATTTCTTGCTCCCCGTAAAACCAATCCTGCCGCCAGAACTCCAGCTTATCGGATTGCCCTGCGGGTCGGTTATGGTAATAATAGTGTTATTAAAAGTCGCTTTGATATGGGCGATACCCTCTTCCGGTGCGACTTTTTTCGCTCGTTTTGGCTGACGTTTCGGTCTTTTTGCCATCTATATCCTCTCTTTAATCGGTTCCCGGTTTCGACCGCGAAATTATCCTTTCTTGCCGACTTTTTTCTTGCCGAGGCCTACAGTCCGTTTGGGGCCTTTTCTTGTGCGTGCGTTCGTTCTGGTTCGTTGGCCACGAACAGGAAGCCCGATTTTATGGCGCATTCCCCGGTATGAACCTATCTCGATAAGTCGCTTAATGTTCCCAGCCCTCTCGGCGCGGAGAGAGCCTTCCACTGTATAGTTGGCGTCTATCTCCTGTCTGAGTCTGGAGATATCGGCATCCGTGAGTTCATGAACTTTGATAGAAGGGTCGATACCGACGGCCTCTATTATTCTCTTGCTCGAGGTAAAACCGATTCCGTATATATATGTGAGTGCGACATCGAGCCGCTTGTTATTCGGGATATCGACTCCGGCGATTCTAGCCATAATAATATACTCCTATCCCTGGCGTTGTTTATGTCTCGGATTGGAACAAATAACCCGCACTCGTCCTTTCCGACGGACTATACGGCATTTTGCGCAAATCTTTTTTACCGATGCTTTGACTTTCATAAGTTACTCCCGGAATGAATTAGGCGATAATCAAATATCTTTATTTATACCTGTAAACAATTCGACCCTTTTCGAGGTCGTAAGGTGAAAGTTCGACTGTCACGCGGTCGCCGGGAAGAATACGGATATAGTATTTCCGCATTTTACCGGAGACATAGGCCAGTATCTGGTGACCATTATCGAGTTCCACGATGAACGTCGTATTCGGCAAAGCCTTAACGACGACACCCTCTATTTGTAATCCTTCGTCTTTATCCATTCAAAACCCTATACCAAATCGAAACCTTCCTTGCCGTTTTCTCTAAGAGTCAATATTTGCGGCCCGTTTTCTGTAACTGCGATAGTATGCTCGTAATGCGCGGCGAGGCTTTTATCGGCGGTAGAAACTGTCCAACCGTCATCCATTTGCACGACCTGCCAGCTGCCGGCTGTTATCATCGGTTCGATAGCGATAGTCAACCCGCGCCTTATATTTTCTGAAAAGCCGGTAGTAACGAAATTCGGCACCTGCGGCTCTTCGTGAACCTCGCGCCCGATACCGTGACCGACCAGTTCGCGGACAACGCCGAAACCAGCCGATTCCGCGGTAACCTGGACCGCACGGCCAATATCTTTTATCCGGTTACCGGGAACGGCCTGTTCGATACCGTTATACAGGCATTGCCTCGTAATATCGAGCAAACGTTTAGCACTGTCGGAGGCGTTACCCACGATTACAGTCCCGGCGCCGTCGCCACAATAACCGTCGAGACGAACCCCGACGTCGAAACTAACGACATCGCCGTCGGCGATTTTCCGGTTTCCTGGGATACCGTGAACCACCTCCTCGTTAATCGAGATACATACAACACCGGGAAATCCCTTTTGCGCTCCCCTTGGACGGTAGTTCAAGAATGCGCTTTCGGCGCCATAGCTTTCGATAACATCGGCGGCGACGGCCGCCAGTTCGCCGGTTGTGATACCCGGCTTAGCCTTTTTGCAAAGAGCATATATGGTTTCTGCGACAACCACTCCCGCGCGACGCATAAGGTCAATCTCTCGACGAGATTTGAACTCTATCATACGTCTCCCACCGACTCGCCAATAATACTCAATATCTCTTTTTCAGCGAGATTCATCGGGCCACCCGTATATATCTTAAAAAAATGCGGGTGTTTAGAATAATACTCGATAACCGGCCGGGTTTTTTCTTCGTAAACATCGAACCTTCTTTGTATCATATCTTCGGTATCGTCGTCGCGACGATACACTCTTCCGCCACATTTATCGCATACTCCAGAAACCGCGGGTGGATTATTCAAAAGGTTATATACCGCGCCGCATTTTTCGCATTGAACCCTGTTAACTGTTCGCTCTATAATCTCTTCGTTACTCGCCCAAACATAGAATATATAGTCGAAATCCCATCCGTGAGAATCTACTATTTCGTCGAGTATCTTTGCTTGCGGTAGAGTTCTCGGGAAACCATCGAGAATCCAGCCTTTCCGGGTATCTTTGCGCATAAACCTGCTATCGAGTATACAGACCATCATTTCGTCCGGAACAAGTTCTCCCTTATCGAGATACGTTTTTATTTTGTTTCCAAGCCGGCTTCCGGAATATACGAGTTCCCGTAATATATCGCCGGTTGCGATATGTGGAATTCCGTATTTTTTTGCCAGACGTTCGGCATAAGTGCCTTTACCGGAACCGGGTGGACCGAGGAATAGCATCCTGTATGTCCGTTCGTCGGTCACTACGGGTTTATCTCCTGCCTCTTATTCGTCCTTTCTTCATAAAACCCTCGTAATGGCGCATCAACAGATGGCTTTCTACTTGCTGTAAGGTGTCGATTACGACCCCGACGACAATCAACAGTGTAGTTCCGCCGAGAGCATACGCTATACCTGTTCCGCCGGTAGTTCCTCTCAGGAACCAGACGGGTAGAATAGCTATTAGTGCAAGCCCGATGGCTCCGGGGAGCGTAATTCTTGTCAGGACTTTGTCGATATATTCCGATGTCTGTTTACCGGGCCTTCTCCCGGGAATAAAGCCACCGTATTTTTTCATATTGTCGGCGACATCCACGGGGTTAAATATCACAGCCGTATAGAAATAGGCGAAAAACACGATGATTATCCCATAAAATATATTGTATAGGAACGAACCTCCTGTGAACGCCATATTCAAGGCGTTTTTGGCTCCTCCCTCGGGCAAAAACCCGATAATAACGGTCGGAATAAACATAACCGAACTGGCAAAGATTATAGGAATAACACCGGCAGCGTTTATTCTGAGCGGAAGATGCGTGGCGCTGCCGCCGTAGACCTTCCTTCCGACAACCTTACGCGCATACTGGACCGGTATCTGCCTGCTGCCCTGCGAGAGCAGTATTGCCGCAGCTATAAATACCAGCACGCCGATAACCACGATAAATTCGGTTGCTATCGAACGGCCGCCCTCGACCAGCAATATACCTTCCTGATAAAATATCATCGGCAATCGTGAGAGGATACCGACGAGTATTAAAATACTCATACCGTTGCCGATACCTTTCTCGGTCATCAATTCGCCCATCCACATAATAAGCGATGCGCCGGTCGTCAGGCTGATTACCGCGATAAGTGTGAATTGCCATCCCGCCAACGCAGGGTTGACAACCGGCAACTGGCTCGAACTGGAGAGGCTCTGGATATACGCCGACATCCCCAACGATTGCGCGGCGGCGATAAACAGCGTTCCGTATCGCGTGTATTGGGTAATTTTACGACGGCCTTCCTCACCCTCTTTCTGGAGCTTCTGGAAATAGGGTATTACGGCCCCGAGTAGTTGTATTATAATCGATGCCGTAATATAGGGCATAATTCCGGTAGCAAAAATAGTCGCTCTTTTAAACGCGCCACCGACAAACATATCGTAAAGGCCGAACAATCCACCCATACCGGACGCCCCAAAAGCTTGAGAAAGCGCGGTCATATTGATTCCCGGCAACGGTATATGTCCGCCTAACCTGTAGAGAATCAACATACCTATTGTGAAAAAAACCTTTTTCCTTAGGTCCGGGATTTTAAAGACGTTCGATATAGCTTCGAGGATACGTCTCACTTTATCACCTGGACCTTCCCGCCGATTTTTTCTACCTTTTCGATTGCGGTGCGGCTGGCGGCGTTAACCTGAACGCTAACAGAAATCCTCAATTCACCTTCACCGAGCAATTTAACCGGAAGTTTCCGCGAGACAAGACCGCGTTCGCGCATAAGGTCTATTGTAACCTCGTTTCCCTCCTCGAACCGGTTCAAATCGCGGACATTAATAATCTGGTATTCTTTCTTGTTCGGAGGATTAAATCCTTTTTTAGGGATTCTCCGGACAAGCGGCATCTGACCGCCTTCCAACCAGTTTTTTCTACTGGCGCCGCTTCTGGAAAGCTGCCCTTTATGTCCGCGCCCGGAGGTTTTCCCGTGCCCCGAGGATTCTCCCCTGCCGACCCTCTTTCGGTTTTTCTTCGAGCCTTCGTTCGGTTTAAGCTCTCCGATTTTCATTTTTCTCCTCCGGGGCCTGAGGTCTCGACCTTCTCAACTTTCAGGAGATGGCGGATTTTAAAGACCATTCCTAAAATAGAAGGTGTAGCATTGTGTTCTACAGTCTGATGCATCTTTTTCAGACCAAGCCCTTTGGCTGTGCGTTTTTGTTTTTCACTATAACCGATAGGGCTTTTTATCAGCGTTATCTTTATACGTTCCATAATAATCACCGAAAACTACCTTTTAATTTTTTCAGGTTCTATTCCCCGACGCTCGGCGACCATCTGGATATCTTCCTGCTGCAGAAGCCCTTGCATTGTGGCCTTTGCCACATTTATAGGGTTCTTCGAGCCGAGAGATTTCGTCAGGATATCCTGCACACCGACGGTTTCGAGAATAGCTCGAACTGCTCCACCGGCGATTACACCGGTTCCGGGAGCGGCGGGTTTAAGAAGAACGCTGGCGGCGCCGTAACGCCCGATAATTTCGTGAGGTATAGTCCGGCCGCCTATTAGCGGGATTTGTTTCATATTGCGTCTGGCCTCTTCGCCGGCTTTGTGTATGGCGCTGGCGACCTCGTTGGCCTTACCGAGACCTATACCGACGCTGCCCGCCTTGTCTCCCACCGCGACTAATGCGTTAAAACTCATATTTTTCCCGCCTTTGACAACTTTCGAAACACGGTTAATAGAGATAACGCGTTCGTCGAATAGGTCCTCTTTAGGTTTTCGAGAGCGTCTTGTCCGTTTTTTTTCTTCGGCTACCATATTTTTTCCTGAACCGTAATCCTTTCTTAAAATTCGAGTCCGGCTTTTCGTGCTCCCTGAGCAACAGCCTTAACCCGCCCAATAAAGATAGAGCCGTGTCTATCGAATACGACTTTTTCCACACCTTTTGTTTTAGCGAGTTCGCCTATTTTCTGACCGATTAATTCAGCAATTTCGGTCTTCGTTTTGCCGCGAAGCTGGTCTTTTAATTCGGGGGATAAGCTCGAGATAGATGCTATAGTAACCCCGGCGGTATCGTCGATAACCTGAGTGTATATATGTCTGAGGCTTTTGCAGACAGCCAGTCTCGGGCGGTCCGGCGTGCCGACGACGGTCTTTCGGGTCCGGGTTATCCTTCTTCTTTTCTTCTCTTGTTTATCCTTTAGTTTCATAATAGCCCTCACAGATTATTATACAGCAGTTTTCCCTGCCTTGATATGGACACGCTCGCCGGCGTAACGAATACCTTTGCTCTTATAAACGTCCGGTTTGCGGAAACCTCTAATCTTGGCGGCAACCTGACCGACCAGTTGTTTGTCGGTTCCGGCAACCTTGATAGTCCCTATGAACAACTGATTGGGTGTTCCTTCCGCACTAATCTTTCGTTTGAGCACATCGACCTCGAGAGTAATACCTTCCGGAGGAGAGAAAAATATCTGATGGCTGTATCCTAGCGAAAGCAATATATTCTTTCCTCTTTGCTCGACCTTATATCCGACCCCGATTACCTCGAGAGTCTTCTCGAAACCCTCGCTAACTCCGATTACCATATTTTCAACCAGAGAACGGGAAAGGCCGTGCATCCGGCGCGCTTGTTTGGTGTCGTTTTTACGGTTAACGACTAGTGTGCCGTTTTCCTGCTTGATTTTGACCTCGGGAACGAGTGTTCTCGAAAGCTCGCCCTTAGGCCCTTTCAGACTAATATTATTGCCCTTTATCTTAACTTCGACACCTTCGGGGACAGGTATCGGGTTATCGCCTATACGACTCATTGGATTCTCCTTACCATACGTAACATAGGACTTCTCCGCCTACACCGAGCATTTTAGCCTGACGGTCGGTGAGAACACCTTTCGACGTAGAAAGAATAGCGACTCCGAGGCCGCCTCTAACTCTCGGGAGCTTACTAAGTTTCGCGTAGACACGTCGTCCGGGTTTTGAGATTCTCTTTATGCCTTTAAGCACAGGTTCGCCCTCGTTGTAGCGCAGGTATATTTTCAATATCGGCCTCGGCCCGTCCGACGGGATAATCTTATAACCCCGAATGAATTTTTCTTCGGTTAATATCCTTGCCAAATTATGGCGGATTTTACTCGAAGGCATATCTATCATCTTTTTACCGGCCATTACACCGTTTCGGACGCGAGTGAGCATATCGGCTATAGGATCGGTCATCATAATAGTTTCCCCCCCATTTTACCAGCTCGCTTTCTTTACTCCGGGGATATCTCCTCGAAGCGCCAGTTCTCTAAAACAAATTCTACACAGTCCGAAATCGCGCATGTAACCCCTCGAGCGACCGCACCGTTGGCAACGGTTATATGCCCGCACCTTGAATTTCGGTTTTCTTTTTGCTTTGGCGATTAAGCTTTTTCTCGCCATATAATCTCCTCGGATAAATCGTATTACGTTCTTTTAAACGGGAAGCCAAAAGCCGCTAGTAGCTCGAATGCTTCCTCGTCGGTGTTTGCGGATGTAACAATCGTTATATTCAATCCCCGGATTTGCTCGACCATATCGTAGTCGATTTCGGGGAAAATAATCTGTTCGGTTATACCGATAGTATAGTTGCCTCTGCCATCAAAAGCGTCGGGATTCATTCCTCTGAAATCCCGTATTCTCGGTATAGCGATATTTATCAACCTATCGAGGAAATCGAACATTCTCTCGCCGCGCAGATTCACCGATGCTCCGATTGCCATTCCCTTTCGAAGATTGAAATTTGCCACGCTCTTTTTAGCCTTGCAAATTCTGGGTTTTTGCCCCGAAATCAAAGCAAGTTCCGTCATCGAATTTTCGATTATCTTGGAATTCCGTGAGGCTTCGCCGAGTCCCATATTCAGGACTATTTTCTCGACGCGTGGAACCTCATTGATATTTGCATACTCGAAGCGTTCCTTCAGCTTCGGCACTATCTCGGTATTATACAATTCCTTATATCTCGATGCCATCACAACTCCTTAATATTCGGTTCCGCTACCTACTTCTTAAACATCTATCATCTCCCTACATTTCGTGCAGATACGAACCTTGCTTCCGTCCTCTGTAAAATACATACCGATGCGGGTTGGCGCACCGCATTTCGGGCAAATAAGCATAACGTTCGATACGTCTATCGGGGCTTCGCGTTCCTGTATTCCACCCTGGTCTGTCTGACTTTTCGGACGAGTGTGCCGTTTGATAAAATTAACCCCTTCGACAATCAGCCTTTTATCCTTCGGGAAGACTTTGAGCACCTTCCCGGTTTTTCCTCTGTAATTTCCGGCGATAACCTTAACCC
>QNEE01000065.1 GCA_003645085.1 bacterium
CACGATATACAATGCTATTCGCGAAGTCGGCAAAAAATATAGCGTCGAACCGGTTATTATCGAACGGCTTCCTCATAAAGAAACGCTCGAACTAAAATCGACCTGCGACATATTTATCGACCAGCTCGGCGAACTCGGCTACGGGATAAGCGCACTCGAATCGCTCGCTATGGGTATCCCGACTATCGTCGAACTACTGCCCGACCACGAAGAATTTATCGGCGACCATCCGTTTGTAGTTGCTAATTCGGAGAATTTACCCGATATTTTAGCCGGCCTAGTCGAGGATGACGAGCGTCGGAAACGACTTTCCGAAAAAGGACGCCGGTGGGTCGAAGAGTTCCACAATCCGGCTCGGGCCGTAAATATAATACTCGAAAAATACAGAAACCTCGGTTGGTTTGCCGCAAAGGACGTATATGAAAAATAGCGGATTTATACTCCCCATTCTGTTAATTTATGTTACCGTTGCCTACCCGCTAATTTATGTCCATAATGAGACGGTTCCGCCGACGGTTATTATGACAGGTTCCGAAGCTACTGCTACCGTTCCCGGCGCTACATACGTTCCGCTCGGAGAACCTAACCTCCCGGTAAAAATTCTGAATATCGCGCTACCGCCCGGCAAAGTAGCATCTTCTCTAACATTCGATATCGACCGCGAAATCCTGACCGGTGGGGTATTGGTTAGAGAGACTGTTTTAACCGGTTTCGATACAATCTGGTCAAAACCGGCACCTGTAGTTAATACTATGCCTGCACCCGCCGACCTGATTACTACCGGACATCTTTTCGGTGTCCCCATTGCGCAGGTCAGAATACGACCGGTATCCTACGACCCGTCCAGCGGGACCTTAATATGGAATAAAAGATTCCGTCTCAAAATAGAACTTTCGGACAGCAACCCCGAATTTAACGAACCGTCGCGAGTCGCACCAACGTCGGCGGCGATTCGGGAACGCTCCCTCCACAACCTCATCGACAACCCGAAAGCGCTCCCGTGCCCGGTGCCGGCGGCGGAAATGGATTTCCTCTCGACGCCGGTCAGAAGTTTTCCGCCGGCACCGGGGGACGACACCGTGGACGGGGTCGTAATCGCCGCCGACTATATAGCGCCGCTACTCGAACCGCTGCACAGTGAAATAGCGTTCGGAGTTATACTCGAAATCGTCCCCGTGTCGGATATACTCGCCGCATATCACTGTGGTTCCGATAGAGTTGAAAGAGTCCGAGATTTTATTGTGGACGCCTACCGATACTGGGGCATCACCGGTGTGTTCCTTGTGGGCGCGTTGGATGATATACCGGTGAGATTCGGCACCGCGATTGACCCGACAAGCCATGCCCCCGTTCTGGTCCCGACCGACCTTTATTTCGGTGTGATGGATGGCGATTGGAATTCCGACGACGATATGTCGTTCGGTGAGGAAGAGGAGGACGACCATTTGCCCGAACTTTTCGTCGGGCGTTTCCAACCGGAGGATACACTCGAGGTTACCGCCTATCTGGAGAAAATCCACACACTAAGATGGGAACTCGACCCCGAGTTCACCTCGAGATGGCTATTTGTAGGCGCGAGTATCGATGGCCACGACTATCGCGGCCCGGGGCTATGCGACTCCATAATCAACGCCGGCCCGATTCCACCGGATATCGATATCACCAAGATGTATGCCTTCCCGGATTCTACCGGCGGGGATGTCGAGTTAACGAAATCGAACTTCCTGGACGCCCTATACGCCGGTCAATACCTCATATTCCACTTTGAACACGGGTATCGCTATATACTCCATACCGGCAAAACCACCGACAGCGGTAGCGGATTGAGTATCCCGGAATTTATGACGCTGACAAATCGCCCGTATTACTCATTTTTACACACCTATTCGTGCGAGGTCAACCCGATAGACCTCAACTCGGTCGGCGCGGCGTCGATACGCTCCCCCGAGGGCGGGTTTATCGCGATACTCGCCCATTCCCGGCCCGCTTTCACGACGCATATGAATATTGTCCACCATTTATGGGGAGAGAACCTGCTATCCTCGGGAAAATCTATCAAAATCGGCGAGGCCGTCAGAGGAGCGATTATCAACTACTCCGACACCGGCGAGATGCGATACTATAAGCTTATCACCAACCTCTTCGGTTATCCGTTTCTCGACCTCTTTATAGGAATGCCGAAAGCTGTCGAACTCGAAACTCACCCGGATACGCTATTCGCATCCGATTCGATAATAACCGCCCTGGTTACCGATTCCGTCTCCGCCGAACCTATGGACAGCGTTCTGGTTACTGCCTATACATCGACCGGGAAATACGCTATAGCGCGAACCGACGAATTCGGGGTGGCCGAAATACGTTTGTCTCCGGGAAGCGAAACCGAGATATATATAACCGCTTCTGGAAGCGGCGCATTGCCGGAAACCGACACTATCCCGGTCGCTACCACTTCCGAAGCCTGCATAGTAATCGATAGCGCCGTTTTTTATCCTGTCGGGGGCGACAGCGATATCTATGCCGAACCGGGCGACACCTTCTCCTGCAAACTAATCCTGCGCAATATCGGCGAAACGTCCGCCGATTCGATAACAATCAGGACAGGTTGTGTCGGAATTATAGATTCTATTTCCTGTTCGACCGATATCGCCCCCGGAGCGAGTTGCACTCTTTCCTCGGCGTTTACATTTGCGGTTCAGCCGGAATCGCGAGGCTATACGAACCTTCGCCCTGCACTCGCTATCGAGACCGAAAGCCACATCGCATTCGATACACTCGCAATAAATATCCTCGGCCCGGAAATAATGCATTACTCGACCGAGTATATCGACGGTGGTGATGGAATTCCCACACCCAGCGAAATAGCTACTTTATCCGTCGTAATAAAGAATATCGGCCCCGGCGACTTTCATGGTTGCGAGGCCGATATCGACATCGCTGGCGCGACACCGCTGACAACCCATTTTACCCTCGGCGAATTCCAATCCGGCGATTCCCTCGAGTTGGATATCGTCCTCGATATCGACAGCCTGGCTATTTCTGCGGATATCCTTTTCACTTTCGAAAATACAACATCCGAATCCGCGAGCATCGAGCTTAAAACGCCTCCCCCACCGGATAGCCTGCAGATGAAACCGTTCAGAACTCAAATCGAATTATCGTGGTTTCCGCCGGACGATTCCACGATAATCGGCTACTACATCTATCGGGGAGATAGCCTCTCCGAAAACTGGACACGCCTTACCGAAATACCGTTAACCAACTCTATATTCACCGATGAAAACCTGCCGTCATACACCCTTTACTATTATTCGGTCAGCTCTATCGACCGGTGGCACAATGAAAGCCGGCCGTCGGATACGATTCCCGCCTGGACAACCTTACCCTACCTGCCGCCGTGGCCTATATCCGTCGGTGCTTCTTTTCAGATATACGCTTCGCCGGTTCTTTTCGATATCGACGGCGATAGCGCTCAGGAAATCTATGTGGCGGGAAAAAACTACGCCGCGGTCTGGGCTTTTTACGGCGACGGCACCGATATCATAGATTCCACCGAGAACATCGACCCATTCGCCGTAACCGCCTTTGACGATTCCCTGCCAGCGAAGCTCGCTATATGGGGCAGTCCCGCTATTGGAGATGTCGATGGCGACGGCGATTATGAACTACTCGTTAACGACAGACACCCGAGTAACAGAATTCACCTTTTCGACGCCGCCGACGGTTCCGAATCGCCCGGCTGGCCGGTTAATGTCCACTGTGCCTCGCTCTCGACTCCAGTCCTCGCCGACCTCGACTACGACAGCCTGCTCGAAATAGTCCATCCAACGTTTGTCGGATTGGAGGCTTACGAAGCAACAGGACTCGAGTTTATCCCCGGCTCCGGCGGGTTGTTCGGCGAATTCGAACACGAATTAGACGGCACTTTTTTCTGTTCTCCGGCTATTGGAGATATCGACGGCGACGGATGTATCGAGATAGTAATCGGCGCTCCGCGAGACTCTCTCAATCAAGGAACCGTATGGGTTTTCGACGACAGCGGCAATGTCGAACCGGGTTGGCCGGTAAGGTTTCCATACAATGATTTCAACGTCGGAACGCCGACCCTCGCTAATTTCGACTCCGATACATCGACACTCGAAATTCTAATATACTCCAGACTTACCGGAGTGTATATCTTCTCCTGCGACGGCTCTGTTTTGCCCGGTTGGCCCATAACCGGATATTATTTCCCGGATTTCGTATCACATTCCGCTGCCGCAGATTTCGACGGCGACGGCACTTGCGAGGCTGTTATCGCCGGGTCGTATTGGTTCGGTATCTATTACGCCGATGGCTCTCCTATGCCGGGCTGGCCGATATATATCGGCAGTTCTACGAGTTACGCGAGCAACCCGACTATCGGCGATATCGACGGCGACGGCGAATGGGAAATACTCGACGCACTCGGAAATTCGATATTCGGTTTTGAAATAAGCGGCGAACCCCTTTACGGTTTCCCACTATTCCTCGACGATAATTGCTTCGGCTCTCCCACCCTGGGCGATGTCGACGGCGACGGCGATATCGAAATCGTCGCGGGGTGCTACGACTCGAAAGTTTATATCTGGGAAACCGGCTCGCCGTATTCATCTCGCGCTATCGCCTGGCCGACAGAGAAAGGGAATTTCCAACGAACCGGAGTCTACGGCGACCACTGGCGTTTCGAGAATATCGCCGAACGCAAACTGCCACAAACAATGCATATTCGCGTATTCCCGAATCCGTTCAATTCACTGTGCAGGATTGTCGCGCCAGCAAACGCCGATATAGAAATCTTCAATGTCTCCGGGAAATTAGTCAGAAAAATCGAGGTGGCAGGGAAAAACCCGCACTCAGCACTCCACACTCCGCACCATATCACCTGGGACGGTCTCGACAATTCGGGAAAACCACTGCCGAGCGGCATATATCTGGTTAAAGCTACAACACCTCGAACCACAAGCACCTCGAAAGCGGTATATATCAAGTAAATTATGAAATCGAATAGACCAAAAATCCTACATATAACCCGCGGCACCGGCAAAGCGGGTATCGAACGGATAATAATCGCTATTACGAAAGCTCTATCGGATAGGTTCGATTTCGGTCACCTGGGCCTTTTCGGAAGCGGACTCGTCGATGAAAAATTTCAGGAAATGGGCATCGAAACGCTTTGCGCGGAGATAACCGAGAAAAAACTTATATATTATCCGCTATATTTTCGGTCGGTAAATAGGCTTTCAAAAATTATCTCCAATTTCGGCGCGGATATTGTCCATCTCTATCATCCACCTCATCAATATTGGGTCGGCAAAGCCGCTCATCGCGCCGGGGCAAAGCTTGTCCTCGAAGCCTGCAACGCGAACATCTACAGAAGGGAAAAACTCGCCGCCTTCGTCGAAAGAAAAGGTATGCATCTTGTCGATACCGGGATCGCTATCTCAAAATTCGTGTTAGCTGAATATCGCGACCGTTTCGGCGTCGACCCGTCGAAATTTACCGTTATTTATAACGGCACTGATACGAATCTATTCAAGCCACCCGAAAAAACCGAACGCGAGAGTATTAGGCGAGAACTCCATATACCCGAAAACGCATTGGTAATAGGCGGTGCGGGAAGGCTTATCGCGCGTAAGGGTTTTGAGTTTCTCGTAGAGGCGTTTATGAATTTTTGTAAAATACGCTCCGGTGCGGTTCTTCTTATAATAGGCGACGGCAATGAATTCGAAAACCTGAAACGGCTATGCAAAGATATGCCCTCCGAAAAAACCGTATTCACCGGCTATAGAAAGGACGTCCCGGAACTGCTCCGTGCGATAGATATATACGTGTGCCCATCTATACACGAAGCATTCGGTTTGACTCTCACCGAGGGTATGGCTACCGGGTTGGCCTGTATAGCCTCCCGAACCGGCGGTTTTATCGAGATAGGAACCGAAAACGAGGATTGCCTGTTCGTCCCGCCCGGAGAAATAGAACCGCTCGAGGATGCTATCGAGAAACTCGCAACGGATATTTCTTTAAGGGAAAAACTCGGCAAAGCCGCGCGTGAAAAGATTGTCCGGGAATTCTCAATCGAGAAAATGATAGCCCGCCGAGCAGAATTATACGAGGAATTGCTCGCCGTTTAGACGGGAGCTGCGGTTCTTTCGGTTCGAGGTAAAAATTATTCTCTATTGCCCCCACGGGTCGATATCCCGAAAAGGAAGTAAAAACAGCAAAACCCTATCGCGGCGGTGATTAGAAAGAAAATCCCAGCGGCAATCGATACATATCCCCAATAGCCACCGCCGAGTAATCTAAATATCCCCGATGCAAGAAGAACCAGACCGGCGACCGTTCTCACCGCTTTATCGACTCCGCAGACATTCTTAGTCATAATAATTTGTGGTGTATGGTATATGATACGTAGAGGCCGAGCGTGCTCGACTCACGGGCGCAATATGCTGTCCCTCTACTGGGATATTGCCGACATTCTGTCCGTCGATACTGTGAATTCTGTATTCCAAAACCGCATCATTCGTTCATCTCCGCTATCTTTTTCTCGGCAAGCGATTGCATCTCCTCTGCCGCGTCGGTCGGGCTCATACTGCCTGAAAGCACCGCCTGATACGGCGGCCTCATAGCGTCCCAAATAGCGCGAAGCTCGGGGCGAACCGGCATCTGCCTGCCGACCTCCATCTGCAATATCGACGCCGTAATCAGCGGGTCGTCGGTGACTACAGGGTCTTTTCGCGCCTCGATATTGCTCGGAATCGTGCCGAGAACTCTCGTGTAGGCGAGCTGAACCTCCGGCGAGGTCAAATATAGCATAAGGTCCACGATGTCGCCCATCATAGCCGGGTCGATATTCGCGTTGATGCTGTAGCCTTTCGGCGAAACCATCGGTGTCGGCCATTTGCCGGTCGAAGATACCATCGGGATACGCGCGAGTCCGTAATCTATATTCGCTTTTTTGTATCCGCCCCAGCTCCACGGACCGTTGATTATCATACCCGCGCGGCCCTCCTTGAAAAGGGCGTCGGCGATATCGTAATCCAGTTCTGCCGGGACTATCTTTGCACTGTCACGGAGAAAAACCAGAAAGCTAAGCGCTCTGACGGTCGAGACTTCGTTTAGCGTCGGACGGCCGGCGTCGTCCATCACCCACCCACCGAAACCGCCGAGCCACGGAACAAAGAAATACGGTTCGGTGAAATTCCAGACCAGTCCGTAGCGGTCGGGCGTGCCGTCGCCGTTTTCATCGACCGTAAGTTTATTGCCGATTTCTATAAGCTCGTCGGTATTTTTCGGCGGCTCGGGAACGAGTTCTTTATTATAGACGAGGCAAAGGTGATTCCCGATTCGGTCGGCGATTTGATAAAGCCTGCCCTCGAACCGGACGAGGCCCATTTTATCGAAATCGTCGAGAAGGCTATCCTCGATAACGCCGTCGAGCGGCTTGATTATCCCCATCACCGAGAAGGGACCTATCTGGTCGGACGGTCCATAGATAAGCTCTGGTCCGCCTCCGGCGACAGCCGCCGTCTGGTATGCGCTCCGGAGTTCCTCGGTCTCTTTGTAAAGCGTCGTTACCGCGATACCGTGTTCCGTAGCCCAGACATCACATACCGAATCGAGCACCGCGCGACCATCCGGCGACATCTGATGCCAGACAGTGATACTTTTCGGGCCGCTCTCGCAGCCGCCAAGCGCGATTAGCAGCGTTAAAGCCATAAATGCCACAATCCTTTTCATATTTTTGCCTTTCAGTTGTTTCAATATTTTGTTCAGTAGTGTAATTGTAAAAACTTCATTTCGCAAACGTATAAATTTCCGCGTCTCTATCGTGAAACATATAGCGCTGCCAGATAGATAGAATACGCAATCAGAAAGCCGGCGCCCTCGAGACGCGTTAGTTTTTTCCCGCTTTTCGCCAGAGGCAGAAAGGCGGCGCTTGTAGCGAGCATCACCGGTAAACTGAAGTGCAACATTTCTATGTTTATCGATATCGGCTTGATTACAGCTGCGACACCGACTATACCAAGCGCATTGAATATATTGCTTCCGAGCGCGTTCCCTATCGGAATATCCGAATGCCCTTTGATAGACGCAACCACGCCGATTGCCAGTTCGGGCAGCGAGGTCCCGATTGCGATAATAGTCAAACCGATAATATATTGAGGAACTCCGAGCATTTCGGCGATACCGGTTCCGCCCCGGACACAAGCCCATCCACCGAAAATCAGCAGCGCAAGTCCGACCGGCATTATCAGCAAATACAGAACTCTATTATGCTTGGGAGTTGGTTCGATAGAGTGCGCGAACCTCGTTTTACGGTCTTTCCAAAGATATATTAGAAAAAGCATAAAAGCGAGAAGCAGGATTATGCCGTCGAGGTCGTTCAGGAAACCGTCGGTGGCCAGAATCCACAACAATCCGCAGGAACCGAGAACCGCCGGGATATCCTTGCGGAGATTGTCCTCTTCGATTCTAATCGGTCTGATTACGGCCATCACGCCAAAGATGAGCAGAATGTTGCAGATATTGCTTCCGATTATGTTTCCAAAGGCCAACCTCTGCGTTTCCTTCACAGTGGATAGGAGAGCCACCGTTAATTCGGGGAGACTCGTTCCGAAAGCGACTACTGTCAGACCGATAAGTATCGGGCGGATGTTCATCGACAGAGCGAGGCCGGTTCCGCCGCGAATAAGTGCTTCCGCACCGATATATAGCGTAACCAGGCCAGCTATGAGTAAGACTGCAGGAGTCATAACGTTAAGACCCTCTGTTTAGCGATAGAAAGAATTATACGGCAAAACGCGGCAGAAGTCGGGATTTATTTTTTCGTCTCCATAATTTCAAAATCCCACAAATGTGGTGGTGTGGGGCACCCTAATCCCTAGGCCCTATACCCTAGACCCTTTCTTCTACTTTTTGCCGAAGATATCTTCGACCGTCATTTTGCCGCCGTCGCCTTTGACAGTAATCGCGCGGTTGGCGACGGGGAACTCCTCGCCGGGGAGCCATTCCCCTTCGGCGCCGGAGTTGGTGTATTTATATTCTATATAGCTATTTTCGGGAAACTCGACAGTCAGGCTCCACAGACCGTCGCCGGGTTTCGTATCGCCGTGCGTTCCGTCATCGAACATCCTAATTTTGTTCGGGGTCCACTCACCGAGTTCGGGTGGCGCACCGGCGATATAGATAGCGTCCGCGACCTTCTGCGCTTTCGCGTCGACAACGAACGTAACACTGACTTTTGCGCCACCGCGCGCCATCGCGCCGCCTCCACCACTAGCAGCACCCAATATCGGCGGGAACTCCGGGATATCGACATCGACGCCGGCCTGCTTCGCGTAACGATAGACATTGGTCAGGTGCGTCCGGAAAGCCTCGTCGAATGGGGCGTCGCCACCCGGCGCACCCTGGTCGCCACCGAACCACCAGAACCAATCGGAACCCTCGGCGGCGAACATCGCCTCCCAGGTGTTATATTTCGACGACAGTTCGTCATCTTTTTGTGACATGGTGTCATAGTTTCGCGACAGTTTGTTCGGGTCGGGTCGTTCGATTTCCCACGATTCGAGGTCGTCGCGGACCTTGCCGAGCAGATTCCACGCGACGTTCTCCTCGGTCTCGCCGAGCCAGGTGTCGTAGTTCGCGTTAATCCAGCTCCCGGGCCATAGCGGTTCGAGTTCGGGCATCGCGGAAATCGGATGCGGCGCGACTCCGCGTTTTGGGTTGCCGGTGATATACTCCGAAGGGGTTACCGTTACGACGCGTCCGAGCGCGTAGAGTTTTTCGAGCTTGCGGTAAAGTGCGTGGAGAAAGTCTTTGCCGTCAGGCGAGAGGCGGTACCATTCCCAGGCGTTCTCACCGTCGAGGATTACGGTTATGAGCCTTTCCTCGCCGGGCGCGGCGTATGATAAAACACGTTGGACAAAGTCCTCCGCTGCTTCCTCGCCGGTCTTCGTCTGGTATTTAAATCCGATGCGGTCGGAAAGCTCGGTATCGCGGAAAAAGACAGCGACCGCTTTAGTTGTGTCGTCGGTGCCCTGCGAACGGTCGGGGTCCACACGGTAGGGCCGCCAGACAGGTTGATTCGACGGGGTCGATTTCGTCAGAACGGCATCGGCCGTGGCTATCCAGCGGATACCGGCATCGGCGAACACGGGAATAACCTGCTCCGAGACGGAACCCTCGCCGGGCCACATACCGGTCGGCGCGAATCCGAACAGCTTCTCGAAATACGCTTTACCCTTGACAACCTGCGCTGCGGCGTCTTCGGGATGGTTAAATCTGGTTGGCATCGGGCTACCCGGCTGGCAAACCCGCGCTATATCAGAATCGTAGATAAGCGGTAATATCGGATGATAGTATGGCGTTGTGATTATCTCTCCCCGGCGGTCGGCGATAAGCTTTCGGTGCGCCGGAACGACCGCCGCCATTATCTTATAGGATTCCGCGACGAGGCGGTTGGCATCGTCCTCGGTGAACTCGCGGCGCTGAAACCACTTACCGTCTTTGTTCTCGACCAAATCCGAAAGGTCGACCGTTTCTCTCGTAACGAGTTCGACTTCGCCGTTCAGGAAATCCGGGTCGAACCAGGCAAGCGCAAACCAGACCTTAAGTTGTAACTTTTCCTCGAGAGTAAAACCGGAGCCCTTGTCGCGCAAAGCTTTGTATTCCGGGAACCTGTCGAGCATCACATCCGAGATGCCGAATGCGTTCCACGCGCCGCCGGTGAGGTAGTTATTATCCGTCGTGCTGAACCACTCGGTCGGTTTTAAAAGCATATCGACCCATGGGTCGGTGCGGCCCTCGTATTTCTCGAAATATTTTTCTTCGTTGATACGGCCGTATTCGATAACATCCCCGAGCCGGGCGACATAGTAGTTTTGAAGCTGCTGGAGAAGCACGCTGGTCAGATTAATCGTAACGTGAACGTCGGGGTAATCGGCGAGCATCGCGGCCATATCGTAGTAGTCTTTCGTCGCGTGGAGGCGCACCCACGGCCCGCGAAGGTAGTCCTGCGCCGGGTCGGCATAAAGCGGTTGGTGCTGATGCCAGATTATAGCGAGATAGACTTTCGCGCCTTCCGGATAGATATCGTCGGGATTTGTCGGTCCTCGCGCCTGCGCTTCGAGGAGGATTTCGCCGCCGTCGGTCAGAACAAACACCGAATTGAGTCCGCCGAAATTGTCGTCGATACCTGCGGGATTATCCGGGTCTTGAATCCAATTTTTACCGTCGATTACGAATTTATACTGATGAACTCCCGGCTCGAATTCGAGAGTTATCTCCCACACGCCGTTCTCGGTTTTGGACATCGGAGTAGCGGTCGGTTTCCAACGATTAAATCCGCCCGCGATAAAGACCCGATTTGCGTTCGGAGCAGTCAACGCGAACTTGACTTTACCGTCGCCAACCGCGATAGGTTGGGCGAAAAGCGATGTAATGGCGATTAACGTAAAAAGGAATATCGACCCTCGTTTCATTTTATCTCCGGTTATTCGTTTAGTAATGTGGGAACCGACCGCCAATGATGATATTAAAATAATTGCCGCTATTCGGCGACAGATGGGGCACGAGACCCACGCCTATGGCTATTTCATATATATAATATTAGCAGTTGCGTTCGTTCCTTTGATTTTGGCGAGATATATGCCCGACGGGAGGTTTTCCGGTCGCCATATAATCTCCGCAGGGCCGCGGTTTCCACGCCCGATGGGGATGTTGTCGACTAATCTACCGTTGATATCGTAAATCTCCATCCATAGGGGCAATTCATGAATTGCCCCTACACCGGCAAATTTAATCCTACAGCTCGAATTAAACGGATTGGGGTAATTGAAGAATCTAAATTCTTCCGGTAGATATTGTAATTCAGCCTGTCCACTAACAACACTATCGCCCAGGTCGAACATATATAATCTCACGTAATCGTCTCTCGGGTGCCCCATCGCATAAACTCTCGATTCCTTCATTACGAAATGTGTTATATCCATCGTGCTGTCCGTGTCCATATAATACGCGACTTCGTATATGTTATCCAAATCGTCGATATTAAGTACCGAGAACCCATGTTCAAAGCCAACCGCGATAAGATGCTCATTTAACACATCCACCCCAAAAACCCCTGTGCTATCCCAGTGCGCCTCGAAATTATATGTTGTATCCGTCCCCCAGACATACAGGTCGCTTTCTCCTATAGCCCAATCGGGATAATCGGTCATAGAAGAGTTTACGTAAAATAGATACGTGCCGTCGGTAGCGATACCGCCGAAATACCTATTCTTAACGAATAGGTAATCTATAAATTCGGGTATTGCTGAGTTTATCATGTCCGCTTTATCTACTGTAAAATATGGCCAGGCTTCATATGTGCTGTCGTCCCATTGGGAATATGCACCGGCGGTATATGTATAACCGTTTATAACCTCCAGGCCCGTTTTACCCCCCATATGGTCGAGGGTCCGATAGATAAAGATAGATTCCGGGTCTGCAACGTTTATACAAGTGAGCGCCGCAGCAGGCCCACCAGTTGTATACAGAAAGCTGTCCTCCAGCGCGGCAAAGTGGTAGTCGGCGGAGGGGGTATAAATCCTACTAAGGAGACTGACGGAGTCCCCATTCCACAGTGTACTATACATATATACCCCACCCCCATAGTAAAATATTGAGTCGTCTATCACAATAGCTACTACATCTTCTGAACCAGAATGCCGCTCAATAGTAGTATCTATGGTCGTTGTGTCGTTCGCATCAACAAGAATCTTTTCTCGTGACCCCGGCAACCACACCATAAACGAATCCCCCATAGCCAGGTCCCAGAATTGCGTGCCGGTGTAGTTATATTCAGCAGGCCAGCCGCCACCGGGGTAATGGTCGAAGTTGTGGTTGCTCGGTGCATCGAGCCAATCGATTAACCGGCAGCGAAGAGAGTCCACATCGGCGAGGGCAAGAGAGGCAAAAAGGCCGAGAAGTAAGAGAATGATAGCGGTTTTCATATAATATCCTATCCGTGTTTTTTCTTCGGTTTAAATAACAACATATATAATATATACATACAGGAATACAACGCCATAAAAAAATAGATTTCTCGACAAATTTCGGAAATATCTTGCTATACCGTTCCTTATTTTCTAAATTGATTCTCGGAGGTTTTCCTAATAGATGCCGAATATACTGTCCATTATTCTACTCGCACTTGTTCAGGGGATTACGGAGTTTCTGCCGATTTCCAGTTCGGGACATCTGGTTCTCGCGCAGGAATTGTTCGGTTTGAGAATCCCCGGCGCAGGGCTCGAGATAGCGCTTCACGCCGGAACACTGGTTTCGATACTCGTTTTTTATCGGAAGGACCTCGTTAAGCTCCTTCGACCGCTATTCGAGTCAGATACCGTCGCAAAAGCGGCATCGTGGAAAAGAATAGGATTATTAGTGGTGGCTTCCGTTCCGATAGTGG
>QNEE01000066.1 GCA_003645085.1 bacterium
GTATAATTGTATGGATATGTGTTATCCGCCGAATCGAACTCGGCGTCCGCGCCGACGACACCCTCGACAGCGATATCGAAAGCCATATCGTTGCCGATATTGGTCGCTTTCATCTCGATTGTCAGGTTATTCGGTCCCTGGTCGAGGTAGAAATAATCGCCCTCTTCGATAGGAACGCCGTTGACCTCGCTGATACGTTTTTCCATTCGCATCATCGCGCCGCGCGCTGTAACATATACGATGCCGCTGCCTACGTTCCGCCCGATGCCCATAAAGTCGTCGTAATAGAGCTTTCCACCGAAATCCAGAGGCAAATCATCATGTGGAGCCGGCGGGTCGACTATCGCGCGGGCACCGAGCCAGAAATTATCGTGAGCGGGATTAGCGTCCGGCGGCCACGGTGTTCCGTATGCAACCGGAATCGGCGATGAAAGGTTGCTGCCCATTACGGACGCTCCGGTCGGCGATAACACCGGCCAGTTGGTCATCGTCGGCTGGCTCCAGGCACAGCGGACATCGTTCGATGGGTTCTCGATAGTTACGTAATCCTTCAGCGTGGTCGAGAATTCGTTCAGCGTCGCCTGTGCGCTAACGTGGTAGGCATCGTCGATGATTATCCCGTCGAGGTTTCTCGTTACCGTCGCGAATCTGGCAGTCGGAACCTCGTATGAAACGGGCGTTCCGGGACCCGACTCGGTATAGTGCTTTTCGTAGGTGGTCAAACTGAACGGTATTTCATAGACTACCGGGAAAGGCAGGTTCGGGTCGAGTTTGATATGATATATGAAATACGCCCTCCGCGAGGATTGTATTTCCGGTATCATAATGCTGCCGTCGTCGTCGCCGAGTTGGAACAGGACTTCGTCTGCACTTGGATTGAAACGCCAACCGGCGGTGAACGTGCGCGGGTCGTCGCCGGAGGTTACGGTCGGCTCGCCGAATTCATCGAACTCGACATGCTGCGGCACGAACGGTCTCGGATAACAGCCGTACCAGAAGAACAGCTCGCTTGCCATAAGTCCAGATAAATCGGGCGTTACAGTGGTCTGATACCAATGCTTGCCGGTTGTGTTATCTACCTCGATAACCACTTGAAGGAACGAGCCGGTCTCGGTTTTCGGGTAGCCGTGCGCCTCGAGAGAATCCACGCCGGTCGCCCACGGGAGGGCAGTAATGGTTTCACCTTCCTGCATCACATCGATACGCGCGTTCCAATATGCATCAGGCTCGAACAGGCTCGCGGGTTCGCGCCCGCCGACGTGTGTGGTGATTGTAACCCTGCCGTAGCCGGTGCCATCGAGATACGGGTCATATATTACATCGAACAGCTTCGGTTCATCCCACTCGGCGATACGCCAGCGCATCAGGACGGTATCGGCGTGCAACGGAACGACAGTAGGCGTGCAGTTTCTGCCGACCGAAATGCTGTGCCCTTTTGCAAACGCAAACTGGGCGTGCGACCATTGCACCCACGGCGAACCGCCGAATATCTCCTCGTTGACGAGCCACACACCCTTGTTTATCTCCGCGGGGCCTTCATAGCCGTAACCGTAGTATTTCGCGTGAACGGTAAGACGTGTTTCGCCGAGATGTTCGCACAGGTCGTCGCCATACGAACTATCCGCGCCGGGGAACCAGCCGATGTGTGCATTTGCGAGGTCGCCTTCGATTATCTGCGATGTGTCCCACGGCGAAGCGGCGAAAATAAGCTCGGCATCCTCGCCGTCACCGGGCGGCCAGGCATCGTGAAGATAGCCGGTCGAGCTGACGAAGCGGTCACCCTGGTCGTCGTCCCAATCGTCGATTCCATCGAAATCGTCGTCGTCGAGGGCGGGCGGAATAAGGATTTGCGGAATGAGGATTTCCCATTTGAAGGGGAACTCGAAAACCTGTATCTCCTCCCCCACGTCCGGGTCGCCGATTATATACGGCCAGAAGCCGTCGATTAGCTCGTCGATATCGATTGCACCGCCACCATCGCGCGGCAGGTCGATATAGTATCCGCCGATGCCCTTCGGGATTTCCTGAACCATATATCCGACCACACCGTCGCCGAGACCGTCCGGCACATTCGAGAATTGGAACCAGCCGCTGCCTTCGCCGTCGTAATCGAAAGTGAACTCACCGTAATCCTGTCCGACGTTTTTCAGCCAGTAGCGGCTATATTCGGTGCTGGCGCAAAGCTCGAATGTCAGGTCGGCCTCGCCGTTCTTGGGCAGGTATTGCATCTCCGCAGCGGACGATGGGTCTGTTATTTTATATGTGCAGCTTATATATTCGAACTGGAGCGGGTTCGGCAGAGGAGTATAGTATGTGTAACTCACGCGGATAGGGGTCTTTTTCGGTTTGCCCCATATCGTCTGGTATTCGACCCAGCTGTAGTTGCTGGAATCGCACATCGGCTCGGTCATAGTCGGCTCGTGGCCACCGAGATTCAGGACGGCGATATATTCGCGCCTTGGCCACGGAACATGGCCGACGTCGATAGCAGCCGTATCTGGAACGGTTTCGCCGTCGTCGAGGAAAACGAAACCCTCATACGCGCCGAAATGGACGTAGACGAGCCGTTTCCAGATTATCTCGTCGGTCATTGTATCGTGCTCCATCCAATGTTCCCAGTTAGCGTAATAATAGGGTTCATCCGGTAACGGCGGTAGAGTATCCAAATCGATACTATCTAGAGCCTCCGCGGCTCCGAGAGCCATACCCACAAGCGGCGGCGGGTCTATCCAGAGTTCCCAGCTCGCATAAGGGTCGAACCAGCCATAGCCGGGGAACGGGTCGAGATTGTGGCTCCACTCGCAACGGATAGCGCGGATTTTGTCGTCGGGGTCCTCGACCTCGAAAACGCCGTCGTCGTCGGCATCGACAGGGCGGATACCATCGTGGTCGATATCCTCGTATTCGTCCGTCCACGGATTGAGCCAGTAAATATTCTCGACCGTCCAGGTGCTCGGCGGCCAGTTATCCGGCAACGGGTGCATCGTGTTGACATCGAGCCAGGCGTCCGGTGTGCCGTCGCCGTTGAGGTCGCGGTATATTTCGCCGGTATATTCGCCGTCTTCATTTCTGTCCCAATCGCCGCGAAGAACATCGACAAACTTGCCACCGGGCGTGCGGATTATCGGGATATCCATCGGGTCGACCCAGTAAATCGGGACGTCGAGAGGTATATACTGCACGTATTTCGTGTGCAGAGCTGGCGTGCGTTCTTTGTTCTCCATAGTTGTGAATATTTTGAACGGCTGGAAGAACTCGCCGAGGATATTTTTCCAGTTCAGGTCGGTATCGGCGATTATCTCGGCCTCGAAAAGGAAGCGCACCTTGATATTGTTTCTATACGACCACCGCTGGACGCCGTCGTCAGGGTCTTCGTAATACAGAATACTCGAGGACACATGGCCGTATCCATTCGAGGGGTCATATAGATAGTCGTCGATGTCGAACCATTTCGGGTCGTCGGCGGGTGGAGTAGCCAGCTGGTATGTAATTATCACCTCTCCGCCCGCGGGAATCGTCCCGAGGTCGTAACTGATATAAGGAGGAGTGATTGCCGGCGATGGGCCGCTTATTGTCCCGATATAGGTGTAAAGGTCTATAATCTCCTCGACCACGTTGACATTGCTAATCGGGACGTCCCAGAGATTGCGGATTCGTATTGTAACCTCGAACGTATCGGACTCTCCGACAGGAAGCGCGATAGGTGCGACGTCCGCAGAGTCGATAACCGCGCCTGTCAGGACGCTTCGGACATTAAAGGCTTTATTCGCGAAAGCCGACATTAGACCGTTCATCGCCCATTGCCATTGATACTGGTCGTCGGCGGTGAGAATCCCCGTAGTGGGCATTCCTGCGGTTAGAACTATTCTCCCGCCACCTGTTGTAACTTGTGCCGCCAGAGGTTTACCGATATCCGCCGGGTCCCAACTCGAAGCGACAGTAAGGATAGTGCTCATCCCGGCAACATCGATAGTCGGCCCGAGAACGGTATACACCCCCGCGGAAGGGTTATCGAAACCGAGTGGATGCTCGGTGTCGATAACATCGACCTCGCACAAACCGGTTACGGAGCCTTCGACATAATCGTAAAGGTCGATGCTATTCGGCGGGAGGATGCCGTAAGCCTCGAGCAAATAGCCTGCGTTGCCTTCGGCATATATCGTTCCGCCTGTGGACAAGAAATTGGATAGCGCCACACCGACATCGGGATAACGCGCTGCGGTTTCGTCCATATAGACGGATAGTGTGCCGGGGTAAGTCTCGAACGCCGGGATTATGAGCAGTTTTGTTCCCCCCATAAGGCTCGTGCCGGTGAGTTCGGAATCGACCACGGTAGTAATAAGCTCCTCTGGCAACTGAACGGCATTGAACAGCTCTATATAATAAGGATACTGCCAGGTGCAACTCATACCGTTCATATCCGGCACGCTGCCTTTGAGGATGGCCACGGAACCCTCTCCGGGCGAGCATATCGAATACGCTTTTGGGTATGTTGTCGGCGAATATGCCGGGCCGTTAGTGTGATAAAACGGCCTGAAAGGATTTAGAGTATCCGGCCAAAGGAAACTCCCCGGTGAACTACCTGATACACACCATAGTATAGGTATTTCGCCGTATTCTGTCGCCAGCGACGGGTCGTAGTCACCCCACCCTTGCCAGGCGATATAAGACTGTTTCGCGACGTAGAAATACGCCTCGAGTGGGTCGGTCTGGGTCGCGTCTGTCGGGATTAGGGTAACTGCGGCGCCGGCGGCTGTAATAAACAAAGCCACCGCTATTATGGTGGCTACCGTCTTAGTAATCTGCCGTGCCATTTGGAACCTCCAATCGGCCACGGCCACGGACTCTATCTCTTCTCACTAAATAATATATACCTAAATTTGGAAATTGCAACAAAAAAAATAAAAAAAATAATTTTTTTTTTGAGAACATCAGCGCGGGGCTTTTTAATATAACAATGTCTTAATCCCTTCAAAGCGTTTATTTATGCGGGTTTTCTCGCAATACGCGATTGTGTAATTTGGCGGTGCCCTTTATTAGATAAAAAGGACGCGGTTTCCCGCGCCCTTTTCGCATCGATTTTAAACCGACTTAGTTCAGATATAACCCGAGAGCAACGAAGATGTTCGTGTTTTTCACGTCCGAGACATCGACCCCCTCGGGCGGGTCGTTAACACCGACCAAACCCATCGAATAGCCACCTGTAATAGACAGTTTCCCGACCGGCATCGGGATATCTCCGCCGACACCGAATGTGAGGCCGAAATCGGTGGATTTATATGAGTCCTCCTCGGTTTCGTATTCATCGCCATCAATAGTTAATTTTTCGGCGATTTTTATTCCCATATAAGGCCCTGCGTAAACGCCCAACATGAAGCTTTCGCCCTTCATAGGGGTAACCTTGAGCAATACCGGTATTTCGACATAGTCCAGCGATATAACGGATTCGATACCACTGTTATCGAATTTACATCCCTTCATACTATAAAGTATCTCCGGGTGAATAGCTAAAAGCGAATTCAGCGAGATATCGGCCATAGCGCCGACATTGAACGCGATTTTCATCGAGTTGTTCTCGACATCCTCGCCGGCAACGTTCGCCATATTGACTCCGGCCTTTGCGCCGAGATGAATTTCGACTTCGGCTAACGATGTCATTACTATAATCGCCATTAGCATAGCCACTACGGTCAGCTTTTTCATACCTTCCTCCTCGATTAAATATTTTTAGTTTAGCGAATAGTTTGAAAAAGGGGCTTTTCAGCCCCTTATTTTGCTCTATTTCAGGAAAACTATCCGGTGCGTTTTTTCGGAGCCTTTCAGTCGATAAAGATACACGCCGCACGGGACGTTTTCGCCGTCGTCTGTGCGACCATCCCATAAAGCGCTAGAACCATCGACAGGTAAATCGCGAACAAGGTGCCCGTTCAGGTCGAATATTTCGATTGTGCTATCGCACGGTTTGTTCACTCGGATAATCGTCGCCGCGTTGAAGGGGTTCGGGATATTTCCGATAATATAATAGTCCTCCGCGAGGTTCGGCCTTTCGTCGACGGGGGTTCCGCCGGAGATATTGATATCGTCGAGCATAATCATATACTTGTCCGTGCTGTTATACCGGAAACCCACACGAATCGTATCACCGGCGAAAGCGCTTAGGCTTATATCGCGTTCGTGCCAGTTCCAATCAACCGCCGTTTCCCCATCGAGAGAATCGATAAAAGACGACGGAAGACTGTCCGTTCTCGAGGCCCAGACCTGATAATCGTCGAGCCAGCTTCCCGAAGTGTCGATTGACCGGACCCAGAATGTCAAGCTATAAGTGGTATCCAATATAGCCACCGGTTCGGTGATAAGCCAATCGTCGTTAGGCCAGGCCGGTATATGGGCTGTATCATAATAACAACCGGCGAAATTCGGGTCCGAATGGGCATAACCTACCGCTTCGAAAATCGACCAATAGGTGCTACCAGTATCTACGCTGACAATAACCCAACCGTCGAGCGTATCGTCCTCGAAGTCAACGTCGATAGCCGTAGCCACATCCATAGCCTCTTTGGGCGCGTCGAAGCCCATTATATCCGTTACCGGAAACACACAACTACGGGAAACCCACGCCAGAGCTACGCCCGCCAACAATAGCACCGCTATAAACAACCAGAAATTTCTCATTCTTCCTCCTCGGGTTTTTCGAGTAATGATGAACTATCTATATCTAAATCTATTGAATCCAGAGCGCCGATGCCGAGTTTGGCGCGAAGCGCCTCGTTCTCCTTTTGAAGCGCTTCTATCTCGAGCGTCAGGTCCTCGATGCGCCGCGATTTAATTCTCCTCAAAACCCGGTAAAATACGCCGAGAGCGACGAGTAGTATTAAATATGCCGTCCCGATAATAAATTCCTGTGGATATTTCCAGGTCAGGCCGACGATAAGGCCGACGATTAGCGTAATTATTATAGCCGCCCAGAGAAGCATAAAACCTCCGTTAAATAGTTAAATTACTCGCGCAATATAAACACAGAAAAATCGAGCGCAACGGAAAAATTATTTCGTGGAATTAATCTCGAAACGCCGTTTTGAACGCCGAAAAGATATCCTTCGCCCGGATTATTTCGAGGTCCTTTATTTTCGGTAGTTTTTCTCCCGCTTCCGGGATTATCACCTTCGAAAAACCGAGCCGCGCGGCCTCTTTGACACGCGGCGGTGTTCTCGGTGCGCGGCGAAGCTCACCAGTAAGACCTATCTCGCCGAAAACCGCTATATCGTCCGAAATTGGTTTATCGCGAAAACTACCTACAATCGACAGGACTACCGCGAGGTCTGCAGAACGCTCCGTTAGATTCACTCCGCCGACGACGTTGATGAACAAGTCCTGGCGCGATAGCGGCAAACCCCCGCGCCGTTCGAGTATCGCGGCGAGCATAATAAGCCTGCGCGGGTCGAGGCCCTGCGCGACGCGCTGCGGAGTTCCGTAAGCCGCCGGCGACGCGAGAGCCTGAATCTCCACAAACAACGGACGATTGCCCTCGATGCCCGCGAACACGGTCGAACCCGGAACCGGAGCGTCGTGATGACCGAGAAACGCCGCCGACGGGTTCTCGACCTCAGAAAATCCGTTTTCACCCATCGAGAATACTCCTATTTCGCCTGTCGCGCCGAAACGGTTTTTCGTCGAACGCAGAAGTCGAAGTTCGCTCTGGCTGTCGCCTTCGAGAGTGAGAACGACATCGACCGCGTGCTCGAGAACCTTCGGCCCGGCAATCGCGCCGCTTTTCGTAACGTGGCCCACGAGGAATACCGGAATATGCGACCTTTTCGCCAGCTCGATAAAAATCGCCGCGCTCTGGCGAACCTGTGAGACGTTTCCCGCCGCGCCCTGAAGGTCGGCGGAGGCCATCGCCTGAATCGAATCGACCACTATCGCGTCGTAATCGCCAGCCTCGGCGACCGCGGCCTCCGAGCACGTCTCTGCGAGAAGGAAAATCGAGTCCTCGCCACCCGAAGGCCCGAGGCGGTCGGCGCGAAGCTTTATCTGGCCGACAGATTCCTCTCCCGTGACGAACAATATCTTTTTCCCGGCGTTCGCCAGCCGAATCGCGACCTGAAGCAGCATAGTCGATTTGCCGATTCCCGGTTCGCCGGAGAGTAGAACGACACTACCGGGAACTATGCCGCCGCCGAGAACGCGGTCGAACTCGCCGAAACCGGTCGGAATGCGCTCGACAGCTGTTTTGTCGGCCTTCGAGAGTGAAACCGGCACCGCCGAGACCGTGGATGCGAACCGGTTTTTCGGCGTTTCGATTATCTCCTCGACGAGTGTATTCCATTCGCCGCAGCCGTCGCAGCGACCCTGCCATTTGGGGTGCGCGTGCCCGCACGACTGGCAGATATATTGGGTTTTCTTTTTGGACATAGTTATTGGGCTCGTTCGGTTTTCAGGGGCGATATTAGCCGCGAAGAACAAATTCCCCATCGGTGCCGTGATGGCAATTGTTGTTCTTAGATGGCATTTTGCCTCTTTTTTTGGGTTAAGTTAATCTATTAACTTAAATTTCTTTAATTTCTTTAATTTGTTTTTTTCATAAAGCCAATTATACAACTTTCCCGATTCAGTTTTTAAGTTCTTCCCGAAATATACTGAGAAAACTAATAGAACAAGCGTTAATACTCCACATAATACTCTAAATAAAGGCTTCAATCCGAAAACTTGAGGAAATCCGGATACGATAATCAGAACTATGCCAAATATAATGAAAGCCCTTGTCCATCTTTTTGCGGAATCACGAGCCCGACTATCTATTCTCTCTTCGATTATACCTAGTTTTTCTGCTTTCGGCTCTAAGTCTTTAATTCTCTCTGTTAAGCTTTCTTTCTCTGTTTTTATCTTTTGGATTTCTTCTTCTTTTTCACTCCTACCTTCTGCTCTTGCCCGAGCCTTTATTTCCTCAAGTATTTCAAATGGTGTCTTATCAGTAAACGCGTCAGGGTCTCCCATCGTTTTTTCCATGAGAAGGTTTTTTGCTACGAGAGAAGAGTTAAGAACATTATATTCTTCCGGTGATATTTGACCATTATCACGGAGTTTCTTCGTCTCTGTTACTAGCCTTTTCCGCAATTCCCTTGTTGGTTCTAAAAACGCAACACAATCACCGATGATCCTTTTTTTGTCTATTGAACGATATGTTTTCGGGTTCTGCAGCCAAATAAACGTCCCTATGAAAATAGAAGTTAAGCACGTCGGGATTATAAAGGGTTTTTCCCTGACATCGATCTCGTATCGTCTCGAGGCATACGCTAAAGTAGCATTTGTTGTAACAAATACGTAACGAACTTCATTTATATTCTTTGGGTTTCTTTCCTTTCTCAAGCGGTAAATAGCTGATATCGATTTGACGTCTTTCCAAATAGTCTCTTTTTTGTCCTCTTCGTGGAATTCGCCTGGACCTACCTTGTATAAGTTGACAATTTTATCATATAGAGCTTTTTCGTCTATTTCATATTTTTGGAGTGTATCCAAATCAGGAACATCGACTATTTCTATTCCTAAAGACTCTATTTTTCCCTGAAGTTCCACCAGTAACTTTTCTACGTCGCTACTTGAAAAATTATTCTCTTTAAAAAACCTGGATACTTGGGAGGCAAGAGAACTATCGTATAAGGGGTCTTCCAACCACTTAGCACTATCGTCTATTATCCAATATATCTCATCGAAAGTGTGTTGAAAAACAAATAATTTCGCTTTTTGAGACCTTAATACGTGAAGGAGTTCTTCATTCGCAACCTTTCGACCTTCACCTTCAAAGCCAAGTAAACGAAAGATGAAATTCGTATCGAAGTAGAATTCTACATTTTTATATTTACCTTCGAATGAAGAGTGACCGTGTTCTGGGCTTACTTCTTCAAATAATATTGCACTTGCTAAAACATGACCGGTAGCTATATCTATAACTCTTTCGAAAACGGTATTATCATTTTCACTAAGGTGAATTAAGAATTCGCTTATCGCGACCTTTTCCCATTTCCTTGATCTCGTTTGTGGTAAAACAGTTTTACTCTCCGAAGCGAATAGGAGTTCCATATCGCTGCTCTTAAGAAAATTAAGAAATATCTCTTCAGCTTCAGTCCTCTTGATTTTTTTCCCGTATTGAGTATCCGTGAATTGTATAAACTTATTAATGATTTCTTCAATCGACCTCTGAATTGTAATCGATTCACGTGAATTCTTCAAAAGGTCTTCTATTTTGCTATGGTCAGGAAAGTATTTACCGCGGTCTTGCCGTATAATCTTGTATTTCTTTTGTGCTCTTCTTAAAATTGTGTACATCGGGTGTCGAGGCACTCGGATACCGTATGTTCCCTCGAAATCATCGCAAAGTTGGTCAACTTCTATTTCACTATATCCTTTGTCTTTTATAACCTTTGCTACTAAAGGCACATATAAATCTATGAAATCTGCATTACGCTTTTTTTCGTCCCACATCGCTTTAATCAAAGCCATGCTAATTAGAGACCTATTAATACTGTCCATTTGAATTATTCCTTTCTTTGAGTTTCATCAATATATTTTATTATCTCCATATAAATCATCATCATATCTTCAAAACCACCTATATCACCTCTGAAGAAATGCCAGTTAGGTGGCATGGGATACGTATAAAGTTCGAGGGTCTACCATTCCACCGCAAGGTTTTATCGACCTACCGCGCGGGTTTACCCCCGCAATCCGGGGAAATGCCGAATATGCTCAAAGAACTACGTGTCCGTCTTGAGAGAAAGCCCACCACCCACAACGGGAAATATCGGCTGTGCTTCGCCCTCGGTAAATTAAATATAATACAAAATCGACTCCAGCCAAGAGGTTTCTATCGAATCAACTATTATCGCGTATCTTCAAACCGTCTACCTTAATTTCATATATCGCTTGATTTCTGTTAAGCGGATGATTATTTTCATTCCCGAATAACAGCTCGAGGAGGAATTATGAGACGGGCCATCGTTTTCGCCCTGATACTAATATCCGCTGCCGCTTTCGCTACTAAATACGCCGGTGAATTTACCGACCTGGGAGTGGGAGTGCGTCCCGCCGGAATGGGCGGCTCGTTCTCCTGTTTCGACAGCGACCTTCAGGCGCTCTGGTGGAATCCCGCCGGTCTGACCGGACTCTCCGAGCGGCCGCAGTTCTATCTTATGCACGCGGAGCTTTACAACGGACTCGATATGCTCGACGCGGGCGCAATCGGGAAACTCCTCGGCGAAACGCAATGGGCAGCGGGATTTTTCCGTCACGCCACGGAGGATATCCCGTTCACCGACACGACGATGTTCTACGACTACGGCCCGGACAGAATCCCCGGCACAGGCGACCCGGGCGAGGGCAACGGGTCGTGGGACCCCGGTGAACAGATGCGCCCCGACGCGATTTATTACCGCAGCGAAGGAGACTATCTATTCACTATCGGCGCGGGCCGCAGATTCGGCGAGAAACTGCTCCTCGGCGCGTCGTTCAAGCATATCCAGAGCTATATCGGCGAGTATTCAGCGTTCGGTTTCGGGCTCGATGTCGGCGCGCTTTACGAATACCGGCCAAACCTGACTTTCGGCGCGGCGATGCGCGATGTTACCGCGATGCACATACGCTATTCGACCGGCCGCTGGGAGCAGAAACTGCCATCCCTGTGGTGGGGCGCGAAATACGATATACCGATAGAATCCGTCCGGGGCGGACTCGCGCTGACCGGCGAATTCGAGACGCGGTTCGAGAATTTCGACGGGATAATCAACACCGGCAGGATTTCCTACGACCCGCATATCGGCGCGGAGTTCACGCTATTAAGGCGCGTTTTCCTGAGGGCCGGTATCGACCGAAAGGATTTGACCGCCGGCGCGGGATTGAGAATCGCGTTTTTCCGCGTCGATTACGCGTTCGTTAGCAACAAGGAACTCGACAACACACACCGGATAGGGTTAACGCTCGAAATCCCGAAAATCGAGCGCAAACCGAAGCCGCCCGAGGAACCGGGGATACAGAAACCGCCGGATAGTTCGGACGAAACGGGGGAATTACGGCAGCTTGCGCCGCTGGGCGAACAGCTCGCGGAAATCTATTTCGACGAAGGATTAGCCGAACTCGGCGAAGACGCAAAAGTAACACTGAGCGAGGTCTGCGCGGTTTGGCAGGAACACCCGACGCACAGGATTTATATCGAGGGACATACGGACAGCGTGAATATCAAGACACCGGAATACCCAGACAACTACGCCCTATCGAAAGCCCGCGCGCGGGCCGTGATGAATTACCTTATCGAGTGTAGCGTCCCGGCGCACCGGATAGAAATAGACTGGTTCGGGCCGGACAGACCGAAATACGATATGTCCACGCCGGAAACCCGCGCCAAAAATCGCCGCGTGGAGATATATATGTGGGAACCGTAAAGGCCGAGGATTGAAGAATTGCCGTTTTCCCTCGGAAAGGTCAGTAAGGTAAATGTGTATTTCCGGGCAAGGAAGATAAACCTTTTTATAGCGTCGAACGAGCTTTCAAAACCACCATTCGGCGGGCCGGAATAAATGACTTGCATTTTCACGATTTAAGACATACATTCGCTTCGCATTTGGTTACGAACGGCGTTAATTTAAGGATTGTTCAGCATTTGCTTGGCCATAAAGACATAAAAATGACGATGCGGTATGCGCATCTTTCTAAAGAACATATTCGGGATGCAGTTGAGATTCTATCAGATAGAGTTTTTGGATATGGCACAAAGATGGCACAAAGAGAATTATAAGAATTCTGTTATTCTCGTAAATAATTGTGTAATAAGGAAGCGCCTGTAGCTCAGTTGGATAGAGCAACGGACTTCTAATCCGTAGGCCGGGCGTTCGAGTCGCCCCAGGCGCAAATAGTATTTGAACCAGTCGCGCTTCGGCCAAACAACCTTTAGTTATTTGAAAACCGAACAGGCCTTCGCGGGACGGTTCTTCCAGAACCGTCGGATAGAGCTTTATTAAATAAATCGATAGTATCGACAACCAGTCGCGCTTCGGCCAAACGATATTCGGTTATTTGAAAACGATACAGGCCTTCGCAAAGCGGTTCTTTTAGAACCGCCCGACCAACTATAAACAGGATTTTGATAGTATTTGAACAAAAAACATTGTGGTTTTTTACTTAATTTCTATTATAATTATCTGTTCGGGAGCGGGGAAGTTTAACGCTATTAACATATACCTAATAGCTTTCATGGTGGGTGTAGCTCAGCTGGTTAGAGCGCCTGACTGTGGATCAGGAGGTTCGGGGGTTCAAATCCCCTCACCCACCCCAGTCGATAGTATCGACAACCAGTCGCGCTTCGGCCAAACA
>QNEE01000067.1 GCA_003645085.1 bacterium
AGTTGAATGTCCTGCTCTGCCAGGCTGTGTTTCTCAAGGAAAAACAGAAGAGGAAGCCTTAGAAAATATTAAAGAAGCTATTCAAGCCTGGCTCTGGGCAGAAGACCAAAAAGCGATGAAAGCCAAATCGCGAAGCAACAAAAAGTCAAGCGTCAATCCCGTTCTTGTGGCGGTATAATGAGCAGATTGGCGAATATCTCTGGTAAAAAAGCTGCGAAAGCATTTAGGCGCGCCGGCTGGCAGATTGTCGGGCAGGTGGGTAGCCACCTTGTATTGACCAAGCCTAAAATCCGCGTAAACCTTTCTATTCCAATGCACAAAGAACTATCTATCGGCACATTGCGCGCGTTGATTAAAGCCGCAGGAATGACTGTTGATAAATTCCTGTCTCTATTAAAATAAATTATATTGCTTATAATGCGATGGGTATATATTCGAAGAAACCGAAAGGATAATTAGGTAGCGATGACGCCGGAGGCCAAGCGTATGTGGGCAAAATTCCGCAGCGGAGAATTGGGATATCCGGCGAAAAAATGTAGGGGTGGTTCGTGAACCGCCCGTTTTGTAATTAAAAGAAATTACTCGGGCATGAGTCTATCAATCGGTATACCTTCTGTAATAGGGTCGAGCGAAACCATAATTATAAACTCATCGTTATTCAAATTCCAAGCGTTAGTCTCGGCTAATGTAACATCAATAATTTCTGGCGATAGCTTATACATCGATCCTGAAGCAGCATCAATGATTAGCCCAGGGATACCTCCCAGTAGAATATTACCCCATACCCATCCACTAACATTTCTCTGTAGAACAGTTGTATAATCTGTATAGCCTTCAAGCGAAATTGTTATTTTATGGCCAATGTTCCTCGGCAAAGTTAAGGCTATTGGTGTAGTTCCGCGTTCTACGTCATCCACGTAGACAATAGCACCCCCTGGACGACTTTTAAAAGTAATTACCTGATTAGGCCCGTGCGATATAGTTGCACAGCTATTTATAAGTGTTGTAAAAACAACACACAAAACAACTACAGATAAACAAATTAACGTCTTTCTCATTTCTTCCTCCTCTTTTAAGTTGTTAATTTTCAGGCATAAAAAAACCGCCCTTGCCGGTTTAATCTACCAAACAAGAGCGGAATATAATTAGCTGTGCGCAAAGCGCAGTGAGCAGAGGGCGCTCGGCGCTCCGCTCTCCGCGCCCCGCTAATGGACAATTATCGGCGCCCGTCGTCACGCCGCAATCCCCCCTTATGCTTCTTACATCCGACAAAAACAACAACCTCGCCTCCTTTAGCATTTCTTCAGCGGGTAATATACGCGATGATTCTCGTGTCCGCAAGGAAATTCTGAAAAAGCTGGGGAGTTCGGGAGTTCCCCGCCGCCGCTGGATTCTGGCTCGAACCCGGAATGATAAACGGCGCGAGAGAGATATGGAATCGATTCATCAGGGCGATGGAACGAGCCGTATGCCCCTGCTGGCGGGGGAGTTGTCGTAGACCTCGACCACATGATATATCACCGCGATGAAAGCTGTCCGAAATTCCCCGTGGAAATAACTGTGGACCAGGTTGATGTATTCGACGACGTCCTTTTCGTAATCGGTAAGTTTCGGGTCCGCCGGATGGAGCAATTGCGCGACGCACTTCAGCTCGTAGCTAGGGATGTCCATATACACGAGGGAGCATCCCGGGTTCTGCATCTGGTTTAGGAAAGTTCCCGTCTCGAACTCCGGCGTGGTGTATAGCTCGAGGGAAGCCTGCTTGGTTATGTCGAACAATTCCTCGCCGAGATTGTAATTTTCGAGGAGAACATCGAGCTTTTCGGGCATCGGTGAGTCCATCGTCTCTTTCAGATGCGCGATAACCCCTTTTATCTTATCCGGTTTCGGGAGAAAGCCGGTGCCCTTTACGGCGTTGTTAATTTTGAAATGCGAGTCGTTGCGCTTCGTTCCGAAAGTAGCCACCGATGCGTTGTGTGGCCCTGCCATCGATGTCGGCATTATACCATTCTTCATTCCTTCTATCATCTCGATACGCGCTCCGAAATTCCATTTCAGGAAAGACTCCGGCAGTTCGACCGGCTCGAATTCCCCCCATTCGCCATCGACCCGCGCGCGGATGATTCCGGTTCCATCGCCGGATACTTCGACCGAACCCTGGTGGAAAGTGCCGTCTTTCCAGAAATCGACATCGCCGTGCTCCAACTCGCCCGCTGTCGCAACAGAAAACAGCAATACACCAATCATAAATACTCCAATCGGAATCTTCATTGAAATCTCCCTTTAATAAATAAATTTTGTTCAATATAACTCTACCCGGCTCCCTGTCAATTTGAAATGCGAGGTATCGAGAAATTGTAATCGAATTTTCAGAAAGAAATTGCTCGAAAATCGATATGGCCTATATTAGTAAGAAAGAATATTGCGTGGGAAAAACGACATTACATAAATTTGTCGATTGTCTTAGCAGCAACGCCGTTTTTATCGGCGTCGGCAACGAGCTCTCCGGCGACGACGGTTTTGGGCCGAGGCTAATCGAACGAGTAAAGCCGGCCTTAAGCGAACGCGCAATAGATGGCGGCCTCGCGCCCGAAAACTGGACGGGGCCGATAATCAAACTAGCGCCCGATACGCTAATTATCGCCGATGCCGTGGCATTCGGCGGCAAAGCAGGCGAAATCCGACTACTGAAACCTGAAGACCTCGAAAGTGGATTTCCCTCTACACATGGGCCAGGGCTAAGTTCGTTTATCGAGTATATGAGGCAGTCTTTACCGAAAATCGAGATTATCATCCTCGCGGTCCAGCCGAAGAGAACGGGATTCGGCGAGCCGATGTCGGAAGCGGTCGAGAGGGCGATAGAGGAGATAATCGAGGCCGTGAGAAAATAACTTTTAGCGCGGCATCGGGCTGTCACGATTTGTGCTACGTCCAATTTGGATACGCCTACTCCTATTTTGGACGCACAAATCGCGCCAGCCCTGAATCGGTTCATCCGCATAACCACTGATTGGAATCCGGGGCTAATTCACCAGATTACGAACCTCCTTGACCTTATCCTAAATTATCCTTATAATATCTCATCGAAATCACCCGATAGGTGAAAGGGAACGAAAAACGAACATCGAACAACGAGCAGCGATATATGCACGAATTATCGATAGCGCAGGGGATGATGGCAAACCTCAGGCCGTGGCTCGACGACCAGCCGGAGGATTTACGCGTTCTCAAGATTGTAGTCAAGGCGGGGCCGTTTCGCGCGGTTGTGCCGGATGCACTAATCTTCGCGTGGGAGGTCGTCAGGAACGAGCATCCGAAAACGGCCGGTTCGGTGGTCGAGGTCGATGCGTCGTTTATCGAGGTCAAATGCCGCGCTTGCGGCGAAAGCTGGAACGCCGAAAGGGCGGTGTTCAAATGTCCAAAATGCGGCTCGGATAATCTCGAATTCGGCGGTGGGAACGAACTTTTTATTGAAAAGATAGAAACGAACGAGAAAAACATGTAGGGACGGGCCTTGTGCCCGCCCGCTTTGAAAATAACGGCTGTCGCTATTCGACAAACGGGCGACCACAAGGGGTCTCCCTACAAAATATCTGTGTAATCTGTGATAAAAAGGAGCGATTATGTGCGAATACTGCGGCTGTGGGATACCGGACGGCCCGCCTCAACATAACCACGAACACGAAAATGTCGCCGTGTCGCCTGTCTATAAGGACCTTCTCGCGGCAAACGACCATATCGCGCAGCACAACCGCGAGCATCTTCGCCGGATGGGCAGCTTCTTCGTGCATCTGACCAGCTCCCCCGGCAGCGGAAAAACGACCCTTCTCGAGAAGACGGTCGAATCGCTCAAGGGCAAACTTTCGATGGGGGTTATCGAGGGTGATGTCGCTACGGAAAACGATGCCGAGCGTATGCGCGCGATGGGTATCCCGACGCAATCGATTGTTACCGACGGCGCATGCCATCTCGACGCCAAACAGGTGCATCACGCGCTCGGGCACATTGCGGAAGATGGCAAATTCGACCTGCTGTTCGTCGAGAACGTCGGTAATCTCGTCTGCCCGGCGGATTTCGATTTAGGCGAAGACCAGCGCGTAGTCCTTGTCAGCGTAACAGAGGGCGACGACAAGCCGGAAAAATACCCGCCGATATTCCGCCACGCCGACGTCCTTGTGATAAGCAAAACCGACCTTCTGCCCTACGTCGATTTCGACATCGAGAAGGTGAAGAAACACGCGCGGGTTATCTCCCCGAGGATACGCTTTTTCGAGCTTTCGGCTAAAACAGGCGACGGCATCGCCGAATGGGCCACCTGGCTGACCTCGCTGGTGCCGGGGAAGTGACTGCGCAGATACCGCGTAATTGCGGGGCCGAAGGCTGTGGCAGTCTCGGCTTTCTATATAGACGGTCCGTTAACCGCCCGTTTTTTAGTATAACCTTGCCTTCCCATTGGAAAAATCTTCTTTTTGGTTAAGATAAGCCGACAAAAACCTTCCAGTTGCCCAAGTAACCTTCGACAAAAACATTTGCAAATAGAGATATCTTTTATATATTGTTTATATATATTAATTTTACATTAAAGGACCAAAATGAACATATCAAAAACACTCACAATTATATTTCTTATCGCCTCCATTCCCCTTATCGCCGAAACAAATCCTGCGCCCGACCACTCGTTTGTTCCGGTGATAGCGCAAATCGACCGCCCCGGTCTGGAAACCGCCCTTCGGCCCTGTTTCGAGATGACTAACCCGCAACGAAGAGAATTAGCTATAGCCACGATTAAAGAATACTCCGAGGCTGCGCAAGGCCCCGTTCTCGCGGAATTGGAAATTCTCGCATCCCAGGGTTTGGTCGAGAATATCGAGCCACACTGGCTTGGCGGGAATATCGTATTCGATGGAACCGCCGAGGCTATAAACCAGATAGCCGCGCGCCCGGACGTCCTCGCTATTATAAAAGATACTCCGTCTAAGGTCATCGAATTCGATTCTAACCCGTGGAACCGCGAAAGGCCGTTATCTCCAGCCGAGCCTACCGCAATTACCTGGGCCATCGACCACGTCAATGCCGACGACGCGTGGGCGCTCGGTTATACCGGAACCGGTGTTATAGTGTGCATTCTCGATTCGGGCGTGCGTTATACCCATTACGACCTGGCCAACAGGATGTGGTATAACACGGGCGAAACCTCGGGCAACGGCACCGACGACGATATGAACGGCTATGTCGACGATTACTACGGTTACGATTTCGTCAACTCCGACGGCGACCCGTGGGACGATGCCGGACACGGAACAAACTGCGCTGGCCTTGTCGCCGGCGACGGCACCAGCGGGACAGAAACCGGCATGGCGCCCGGGGCGAATATTATGGCGGTTAAGGTCATCGATGCGTCCGGTATGGGTTACCCCAGCGATATTTTCTACGGTCTCGAATACGGGTTATTGATGGGAGCACAGGTTTTTTCGGTATCTCTAGGATGGGACTATCCGGGAGATACACTGAAAACCTGGTTCCGCGGCCTTTTCGAGGATGTCCTTGCGGCGGGAGTTCCAGTCGCTACCTCTGCGGGCAACGGCGCCGGAGGCGGTTCGCATTATCCTATTCCGCACGATATCGGCGCACCGGCCGACGGTCCTTCCCCGAGCCAATCCGGAGCAAGTTCGAATACCGCGATAATCTCCGTTGGCGCGACATACGAATTCGACATCATCGCAAACTTCTCATCGAGAGGCCCGACAGAATGGGATACTTACGCTTATTCAGATTTCCCCTGGCCACCGGGGCTTATAAAACCTGAAATTTCTGCCCCCGGAAACGACGTTAGAACGACATCGTATTCGACCGATTATACCTATACGGACTTTTCCGGGACGAGTGCATCGGCTCCGGTAGTGGCCGGCGGCATCGCACTGGCATTATCAAAAAATCCCGGATTGACGCCGGAGGGTATCGACACACTTCTTAGAAATACCGCCTGGGACAGAGGTCCCGCCGGTCACGATACGGCCTATGGCGCGGGCATTCTCGATTGTGAACAACTTATTTTAGCAACACCCTTGCCCACATATCCTATCCTATCGGTCGAATCTTACGAGTTGAACGACGACCCGCCGGTGGGTGATGGTAGCGGGGGGTTCGATTGCGGCGAGGAGGTCAGGTTATTGCTCGATGTCCGAAACGTCGGCGCTTCGGCTCTGGTTACCGGCACGGCCTCTTCGCTCGGCGACCCGTATGTTACTGTTACGGATGCCAGTGCAAGCTGGGGAACTATAAACACGGGCGAAACGAAAGATAACACCTCGAACCCGTTTCTTATCGAGGCATCTTCGTCGGCGCCACCCGCTTACGCTGCAGATATTGAAATAACGCTGACCGGAATGAGTTCGACCTATGTCGAAACGGTTACCGTAAATGTCGGAGTTTATCCTCGCGAATACGCTCACCATGAAACACCGACAACAAAAGCCTCGGTTACAAATTTCGGCGCGTTCGGTTTTTTCGACCCGCAGGCCGCGACGCCGGTCGGGCACGGTTTTTCCTATTATGATAATAATACCCTATACAGCGGAAGCTTCTTCCTTGGGTTCGCCTATGATAACGTCGTAACCGGCGAAAACGGCAACGCGAGCGAGTTCGTCCCGCTTACGTCTATCACCACAAATACTGAACCATGGGGCACAGAAAACTACTCATGGTTCGGAGACCCCAACACGAGCGTTATAATCCTCCAGAAAAGCCTGTCTTTCCCCAGTTCCCCTAACGACGATTTCGTATTGTTAAAAGCTACTGTAAAAAACAAGGGGGCGTCCACCCGGACAAATATGTATATCGGTTTCTACCTCGATTTCGATATACACTACGATTCCGGCACCTGGTATGACAGAGGCTTTTTCGATACGGGCAACGAGTGGGGATATATGTGGGACGAAGGCTCGACGCCCGTTTTCGACGGTTATGTCGGACTCGTCGGCCTTACGGGTATTTCCCACGGCAGCATGGTCGAGAACGACGTTTATGTTTACCCGGACGGCGGCGGTATGGGCTGGGAGGATACGGTAAAATACAATTTCCTGTCGGGCACTTTCTTCGATTCCGACGGCAGCCCAGCAGAGGACTGGTCGATTATCGCATCAGAAGGCCCGTTCAATCTCGCTCCCGACGAACAACTGATATGGGCTGTGGCGGTCGTCGCCGGTGACAACCTGACAGACTGGCAGAATAATGCCGCCGCGGCAAGAGCGGCATATATCTCTATGTCAGTAGCTGAAAATCGAGTTCCCGAAAAAACCAGCCTCGATATATACCCGAACCCATTTAACGCCGCTTGCAGGATAATCATAAAACCAACTGGAAATTCACCAATCGAGAACATAGAAATATTCGATATCTCGGGCAGGCTCATCCGGAAAATCCCCGTAGAATCTACAAATTCTTCGAAAAATATCCGAGACGCAGTGTATGAAATCTTCTGGGATGGCAAAGACTCGGAAGGTAGAGAATCACCCGGCGGAATCTACCTGATAAAAACCTGCCCGGGAAAAACCGCTCGAAAAGCGGTTCTTATACGCTAATATACAGGATTTAAGCGACGATATGCTCACATTATTCGCCACAATAATCTTGCTCGGCGTGGTTATCTTTATCCACGAACTGGGGCATTTTATCGCAGCCAAAATCGGAAAGGTTAAAGTTGAAAAGTTCTCGATTGGCTTCCCGCCGACAATAATCTCGAAACGGTTCGGCGAAACGGAATATGCTATCGGTGCAATTCCTTTCGGCGGTTATGTCCGTATGGCTGGCGAAAAACCAGATAGCACCGACCTTATCCCGGAACCGGGAGACCTATCGGGAAAACCTGTATTAACCAGAGCGTTTATTATCGCCGCAGGCCCGATTATGAATATCGCTTTGGCTTTTTTCCTTTTCTGGGCTGTATTGTCTTTCCACGGCACCGGCCATATCTCCGACGCACCTGTTATAGGGGGTATCATACCCGATTCGCCCGCCGATACCGCGGGACTCGTTGAAAACGATACCGTTCTTTCTGTGAACGACATCGAGGTCTCAAGCTGGGGCCAGATAGCCGAAATTGTTCATCCGCGACCCGGGGAAGAAACCGCTTTTATGATTAAACGCGCCGATTCGGTTTTCGCTATAAATATAACGCCCATAATGCGCGAAGTAGCAACCGACACCGGTAAAACGGAGATGGGGCTTATCGGTATCCAGCCGACTGTCTTTTTCGAACCTATGGGTCCATTAAGGGGGATTTTTCCGTCGGTTCTCCTGCTCGGAGATGTTTTCGCGGCGATATGGCAATTCGTTACAAAGGCTCTCTCGACCGGGCTCGAAGAGGGCGATGTCGGGGGGCCGGTGCTAATCGCGAAAATGGCCGGCGCTTCCGCGCAGTCAGGATGGGCCGCTTTTCTGTTCTTTATGGCCGCGTTGTCGGTAAACCTCGGGATTTTAAATCTACTTCCAATACCCGTTCTCGACGGCGGGCATCTCGCTTTTCTTTTCATCGAGACGCTCCGCCGTAAACCGGTGTCCTTTAAATTTCGACTGGTAGCCCAGCAAGTAGGTTTTTTGATTATAATCGCTTTGATGATATATGTTACGGTTAACGACATTTTCTTCGTGTTCAAAGGCTGATGGGGCGCGTCCTTGCATTAGTTCCCTCCGAAGAATTCGGATACACGCCTCAAAGCGGCGATATCCTGGTCGATTCAGCCGCGGACGCTCTTAAGACACTCAATAAACAAACCTTCGAGCTTCTGCTTATTTTCCCGGGGGAAATGTCCGTTCCGAGGGACGCTATTATCCGCCGCGCGCTGTCTAAAAACCCTTTGATGGGAACAGTGCTTATCGGGAAGCCTTTGCCGACAAGCAGAATCGCCGAAATGCTCGTGGACGTTTATCTTCCGGCAAATAGTAATCCCGATAACATATCGAAGCAAATCGAACGACTTATCGAGACGCGCCGACTTCAGGCCGAATGCGACCTTGTCGGCAAATCCCCCGAATTGAGAGCTATCGGAGAACTTATTTTTAGAATCGCTCCTAACAACCTGCCCGTGCTTATAATCGGCGAATCCGGAACGGGCAAAGAACTCGTTGCTAGCGCAATACATCGACATAGCAATCGCGCCGAGAAGCCGTTTTTCCCGGTAAATGCCGCTGCGATACCGGAAGGAACTCTCGAAAGCGAACTCTTTGGCCACGAAAAGGGGGCCTTTACGGGCGCAGCAAATCTTCATAAAGGCTATTTCGAGCAGGCCGACGGCGGAACCGTGTTCCTCGACGAGATCGCGGAGTTGCCGGTGCCGGTGCAGGCGAAACTACTCCGCACAATAGAAACCGGCGAGTTTATGCGTGTCGGCGGCACCGGCTTTATACACGTCGATGTTCGCCTGCTGGCCGCGACAAACAGGGACCTCACGGATATTACCGCGCGGGGCGAGTTCCGCGACGACCTATACTACCGTCTGGCCGCGGTGAAAATAAATATACCGCCGCTTCGAGAAAGACCGCAGGACATCCCCGTGCTCGTTTATAAATTCATTTTGGATTTAGAGAAAAAAACCAAAGCCGGTTTCGGTGGCATCTCCGAAAGGGCGATTTTGCGTATGATGGATTATCACTGGCCGGGGAATGTCCGAGAACTCAGAAACCTCGTCGAAAATGCCGTCCTGCTCGCAGGAGAAAAACAGGTTACACCAGCCGACCTCGAAGATTATTTCGCAGAACACGCCCAGCTTGGAAGAAAGTTGCCGGTTCCAACGGAATGGAAATCGACAACCGACGACCGGACAACGGCGGCTCTGATGCTTATATTCTCCGAACTTAAATCTATCAAGGACAGCATCGAAAACCTGACCGAAAAACTGCAATCGTTCGAGATAGACAATCCGCAAGAAGCCGAAAAAACACTGATAATAAAAGCGTTACGCGATAACGATTACAACAAAAGCGAAGCCGCAAAGGACCTCGGTATAAGTCTCCGAACACTGTATAGACGGATTAAAAAATATAATATCGATATTTAATTAGAATATGTCGGATAAACAAACCAATCACTTGACTTAACCTATTTACGGATTTATATTTTTCTCAGAAAGGAACGATTATGAAAAAGTTGATACTGATTATCGTATTGGTTATCATCGGCTATATGCTTTATAATTATTTCTTCGCTCCCGCTCGCGAAGAAGCCATAGAGATAGGAGAGGATGTAGTAGCGGAAACCTACGCCGCACGGCAGGTCGAGGCCAAGGAGATGTTGCGAAAAGCGTATCAAGCGCAGGAATCGTTCCACTCCCAATTCGGGCATTATACGTATAAATTCGACAGTCTCGGGATTGAACCCGAAGGAACCTTTTATGAGTTGAAGATAAAGATAGCGAAAATTACTAATTTCGAGATAAGAGCCGAGGGCAATATCGATAACGACGGCTATCTGGATATCTGGGTAATTACCGAAAACGGCAAACCTTATAATCTTGTTAACGATATCGAAAAAAACTAAGCGCATCATCCGGCTACAACAAGCACCCGGAAGGTTCACTTTCGGGTTTTTTGTTCGCTATGAGGAAGAAATCCAGCATAAGAAAACTCTCCGAACCCGCCATCGCGAAAGCCGTTAGCTCTTTCGTCCCGGAACAGGTTTTCGAACGGCTTGTTCGCCACCCGGAAAAACTCGACCGCGTCGGCGAACGCAGAACGGTTACCGCTATGTTCGTCGATATTGCGGGATTTACACCTTTATGCGAGGGCCGCGACGCCGAGGATGTTATGGCCCTTTTAAACCGGCTTTTCGAGAGCATTCTCGAAATAGTATCGCGCTACGGCGGCACGGTCGACAAATTTATGGGGGACGCCGCCGTAATACTTTTTGGCGCGCCCGTAGCACACGAGGATGACCCGATTAGAGCTCTCGCCGCTTCGCTCGAGATAGCCGATAAAATCGTAAAATCCCACGCCCTGCAAATATCTATAGGTATAAACACTGGAGAGGTCGTAGCCGGAATTGTGGGAAACGATTCTCATCGAGAATACACCGTTATCGGCGACGCGGTCAACACCGCCAGCCGGCTCCAGAGTGCGGCCTCACCCGGCGAAATACTTGTCGGCGAGGAAACCTACGAAAAAAGTAGCCTCAATTTCAGATTTGGCAAAGCAAGAAAACTCGCCCTTAAGGGGAAATCCGTAGCGACCACCGCAAGACCGCTCCTCGGCGCGAGAACCCGAAAAAAGGAAACAGCTTTACCAAAATTGATTGGCAGGGATTCCGAATTAAAACTCCTGTTGAAATCACTCAACCGTCCTGGGTCGATGTCGTTTATTACCGGGGTGGCCGGCATCGGTAAAACCGCCCTATTGACCTACCTGCGCGAAAAAGCCGTTTCAAACGGAATGGAAACCCTCGATATCACGGCGATACCATGGGGCGAAAACAGCCCCTACGCACCGATACAACCGATTATTAAAGGGATTCTCGGTAAGAATCCAGCGAGGACGTTTTCACGCTTGCTTCCCAGTGAAACCGAACTCCTACCACTTCTTTCCGGCATAATCGGTATAGAAATTCCTCAAACCGACCGCACACGATATCTATCTCCAGTCGAAAAACGGGAAACGCTCCTTGCGTTATTGCGAGACCTTATCATAATACGTTATGGAAACAAACCGTTCTTCTTCGGAGTCGATGGCGCGGAATCGCTAGACCAGTTTACAATCAAATTAATTGTTGAAATCCATTTATCGGGGAAAGCTTCGATTGTAATCTCCGGACGCACCGTAAACGTTTTTATACCGAGGCATAGGTTCTTTGAAATCCATCTTAAACCGTTCGCAAAGAGGTTTATAGCACCTCTTATAAGGGAGATTCTATCGGTCAAGAAGGTTAGCTCGGAACTGGTCGAAAAGGTATTTACAGAGACCGGCGGCAATCCGGGATATATTATAGAATTGGTAAATTTGCTTTCCTCCAGAGGAAAAATAGTCCAGCGCAAGGGTATTACCCGCCTCGATAGCCCTATCGACGAAAGCCTCCCGCGCGATATCGAGGGTATCCTTACCGCCCGCATTGACAGTCTTCCGCCGGACGCCCGGGAAACGCTTCGCGCAGCTTCGGTTCTCGGCCCGAAATTCCCGTCGCAACTGTTATTCGGCATAATCGACAAGGGTATCGTAAACAATGGAGTCCGTCAATTGGAGGAACTCGGGCTACTCGATATCGAGAACGGGGAACTCAGGTTTACATCCACGCCGATGTTGAAGGCCGCTTATAATTCCCTTTTCGTCTCTGTTCGGACGGAATTTCACCGGCTTGCTGCTCATAGAATAACCTCGCACCTAAAATCGAGAATCGAGGACTTCTATGAAAGCCTGGCAAGGCATTTCGAATACGGTAATGAACCGAAAAAGGCCTTCCGATATCAAATCCTATCCGCACAGAAACAGGAAAAGCGTTTTGCCAACAAAGAGGCACTCTATTACTACGAAAAAGCAATTCGTATTAAAGATAAGCAAGCCATCGAATGGGACTTGTGGCGCGAGCTTTTCAGTGCCCTGGACTGCGCCGGTCGATTATATTGGTATTCAGGAAACCTCGAAAGGGTTATCGAATTGAACACGAGGGCGCGCCAACTGGCCGGACAAATGGGGGACACTCCTCTCGAAACCGATGCAATAAACCGAATCGCTCTCGCAAATCAAGAAATGGGGCATTTTGATAAAGCGCTTCAGCTTTATGAAAAACAACTCTCTGTGCTCGAAAAGATAGGAACCGAGAAAGAACGCTTGCTTCAGGCTTTAGTGAACCTTGGGTCGCTGTTTTCCGACCTTGGGAATCTTGAAGCAGCACGAGAAACCTACGAACGTGGTCTCGATATTGCGAGGGGGCTTAAAAATTCTATGGGCGCAGCGAACCTTATGGGCAATCTCGGCTGGCTCGAATGCCAAACGAGAGAATGGAATAAAGCGGAGGAGTATTTCCGGCGGGCGGGTCAGATAGACGAAGCGCTCGGCAATATCCGGGGGCAGGCCATCAACGCGGTAAATCTCGCGCAGGTATACCG
>QNEE01000068.1 GCA_003645085.1 bacterium
CCAGGATTATCGGCATAGGCGATTGGAGTCGAATATACCTTACCTATATCGTATGTCGATGCGGGATATTTGACTATCGCACGCAACAGGAAAACGCTTTGCCCATAATAATAAGTCCATTCCCACGGCGCATGAGGGTCGTTATTCTTGGAATAGCGGTCACCGTTGGCGTCCATCGAGTCGGATGTTTGGTCGAGGCATATTCTGGTATTGCCACTCTCGGTGAATATCACAACGTGTAATTCCTGGGGTGAATCCAGATAGTATTTTTCGGAGTTGGTGAAATTGATATATGTCCAATCGTCTTCGACGGGAACAAATCGTCTTTCGACCCACGCCGACGCCGGTCTTTTAGGTATATGCGATGTTCCCGTTTGCATAGAGTCGGCTATTAGCCATAATGTGCATGCATCGGCGCTCGGGTTTCTCACCCATATCATAGCGCCCATCAGGGTGCACGGCTCGGCGGGGGCCGGGACCCGGGTATTGAAATCGTTGTTCGCATAACCGGTGCCGTCGTAGGCTTCATATACCCCATCATCGCGTTTTAAGGTATCCCACGATGCCGCGATACTGAGCAGTTCGAGAGCGTTCCCAGTCGCGAAAAGCCCGTAAAGCGAATCGGTTTCGAATTGGGGGTCCATCGTTTGGAACCAATCGGATTCGCTTTGCGATGTTTCGACAGTGAAACTGAAGACGGTCGACCAATCGCCGTAAGCGATACCATCGTGCGCCGCAACGCGCCAATAATAAGTAACACGGTCGGCTAACGAACCTTCGCCCTGGCTCCCGACAGTATAGGAACATGTTCCGGTTCCCTCTGGCCTCGGCGGCACGGGACTGAAACCCGCAGTGTTAAGCCTGCTCTCGATAGTAGCGAACGGCGAACCGAAATCGGCGTCGTCGTCAATCTGAACCTTAAAATCTAATGCGTCACCGTCATCGTCGACCGGGACGTCCCATTCGAGCGTTGGCGTCTGGTCGGGCATTCGCTCGTTATCGAACAGCTTGTTTAACGTCGGCGCGTCCGGGATGTGATTACATGGCAGGTCGCCGGTAAGCACAAGCGCATACGGTTGCGGACTGTAAGTAATGCTATACGCGTTCACTATAACCGTGCATTCCGCCGCCGGCGGTGAATTCAGCAGGAACTCCTCGACTACATTGAGCCTGTCGTAGCTCCCGCCCGTCGTCGATTGCCTCCCGGAAAACACGTTCCCGCGATAGACGTTTCCGCCAAATTGAATCCTCAAATCGAGGTCGTTGATTATGCATGGGTCGGCGAGTTCGGCGGCTTCGTGGTCCGTCCACACGAGCGTTATTTCGAGCGGCTCGCTATTACCGACCTGAAAATAGTGTGTATCCGCATCGCCCGAATTAACGAGGCCGGAGGTTTCATCGACTATATTGAGGACTCTCGAATCTCCCGCGAAAAATAGAACATCCTCTAACTCGGCTCTGCCAAAACCTTGATTCATTGTGGGCCAACTGGATTCACCGGTCATATCGAGAGCGCCATTTACGAGCATAGCTTTCATTAAAGCTGCGCTCGGCGTTAGGGCATCACCGGGTATTTCCGTCCCGCTCGGATACCAGCCCTCGGTAAAGTATTGCCGGACAAGAGCGGCACAACCGGCAGCAGCGGGACAAGCCATCGAAGTGCCCGTCCAGATATAGCTACCATTGGTAAGATACTCAAAATTGCATGTCGCAGCGCAGTCTCCTGTGCCACAGCAATCGCCATCGTCATTATCGACGGATTCGATAAAATGCCCCGGCGCAGTTATTGTGGGTTTTCTTCTGCCATCGTCACATGGACCGGGACAGGAATAATCCGTCATTTCATTTTCATCCCTGAAATTGTATCCTGAATTACTCGTTCCGCCCGTTGCACCGACAGAAACTATATCCTTTGCCGTTGCCGGCGGTTCGACTCGATAAGTGGGACCATCATTGCCATTGGCGAATAGAATAAGCATATCCTTATTATCCCACATAAATGCATCTGCATCGACAGCTTCGTATTGATAATTGCCGGCAGTTGTGGTGCCATAACCCCATGAATTGGAATGAATACGAGCGCCATCATTGTATGCATCATTGAGAACCGTTAGAAATGCGAAGCTTGAGAAACTACCTGCACAGCTAACAACATCGGCGAATGATATTTTAGCTTCATAAGCCATACCATTGTTATAACTACTACCGGTGATATACGATTGGTCGCCTGCCGCAGTTCCGCATACATGAGAACCATGCCCGTCCGTTTCGCCATCGTAAAGTTGTGCTCCCGCTCCGTAGGTTTGATTTCGGACAATTTTTCTGTGGCTCGAACCGAAACTTTCAAGATGAGCCGGGTCGCGGAACGCACAGTGATTATAATCGAGGCCGGTATCGGCAAAACCGATAATTTGGTTCTCGCCGTGAATACCGCGTCGCCATATAGATGTATCTCCAGCAGCGGGGATTGTGCCACCCGAAAATTCCTGGACGAAGAAGCAAGTGCTATGGTTTTTCAGTTCCTTGCGCCCTTTTGGCGTAATCCATTTGATTTCCGGGATAAAAGCCAATTTGTCGACGGCCTCCGGCTCGATATGCACGTCCAGCCGGACGACGCGGTGTTCTGGGAAATAGGCGAGGTTAGAGGTCTCTCCGCCTATTTTTTCTATTCTTCGGTTTGCACTTTGAATATCGACATCGGGAAAGAAAGACAGAACAAGGGTATAAAGAGGGTCCTCGGGGTCGTAACGCAACTTGCCGATTTTCGGGTCGAGCTTATACGCCGGGTGGAACATACCGACCCATCGCACAAAGGGCAACCGTTCGACCTCGGAGCGCGTCTGCTCGTCCATACGGACAATCAGCGCGAAAAACGGGACATAATCGTAGAGCGTCGCGCCGAGTCCGGTAAGCTCTTTGAGCCAAAATTGCTGAGTCGGCCCCTCGAACTGAACTATGTAGTAGTTATCTCCTGTCGGGTCGGGCTTGATACGCAGTTTTTCGGAGATATTCGGTTCGCCCTCGAGCGGGTCGAATTTATAGTGAACAAACGATAAGATAGACGGATTCTCCTGGCCGATAAGAGGGCATACTAATACCAGGAGAATGGCCGATATTAAACCTGCGCTCCATCCGTTTCGAATGGAGGATTTCAGCAGGTATTTCGGTAGGTCGGATATATATCGGCGTTTATATATGTTAAATGCCATTAAATTTTTACGGAAAAAGCGAGCTTATAATTAGGATTATTTTTATCTATTAGCATTTATTACTGGAAAAACTCACGCTTAAGTTATTTCCCAATTATTATCATTTGATTTCTTATTTAACTATTGGGAAATAGGCTGTTTGATTTCGTTTAATGGTTGTGTTTTCTCCATTTCATTAGCGGGTTTGAATTCTGGTCCAGGTCCGAACCGCAAATCTTGAAATCTCGCTATCCTCCCACCTTTCAATTCCTGGTCAGCCCGATTGCAGACGACGTGATACATAAACGGCGTATTCGACGTGCCACCACCTAACTCAACTACGTCGAATCCTGTGGCCGTTTTGTTTTTTACGACTACCCCTTTGCAATTTTCATTCTCCTCAAGTTGAATAAATACGCGCAACGGATGGTCTTCGTTGATAGCTACGTTTTTGACAAAGGTCGGGTCAAGCTTAATATGGGCGAATCCGTTTTTAAGTTGATCTTGGCCGTAATCTTCGAAAAGCACCTCGGGGGCTTCGGGACAGTAAAGCGTTACGGTATTGCCGTCTACGTCTTCAACCAAAGTCGAAGCTACACCAGGGCCCCAAATTTTATAATATGTTCCGCCTGCTGACCAGGCGTTAACCAGGACTTGATTAAGAACACAATCGTGAGTGATTATTGCGGAAGTTTGGACACCAATCGTAGCGTCTGTTTGTGTCGCGTAAAGACCATCGTCGTAACCGCAAAATGCGCCCCCCGAACCTGTTAGCAAAGTTGCTATACTTGCATTGCCCCCTCCCACAACACCTGTCCCAGTGAGGGCAGAACTGACAAATTCGCCACCATAGCTTCCAGTGTTTGTAGAAACAGTTGCTTCTCCGGCCCATCCTCCAACAGCTGTGCCGCCATTTGTAGCCACGCCATAAGCACCATTGGCCCAATAATCAGTTTCGTCGAGAGTAGTCTCGAAATAGCCGCCTATCCAGCAATCGGAATGCCCTACGATTGCGGCGTAGTTCGCGTTAGAAGGTGTTCTTCCGAGAACGGCGACCCTATCGATATTGCTTATATCACCCCATACGGCTACACCGGGGAGTATTGCATCGTCTAAAACGATGGAGCCTACATATCCCATATAAGCATCGGTTTGCAGTCCACCATTATCCGACATAGCGCGAAGTGCAGCGGCGCCGCCGCCCGCAGTCGAACGGAAATACCCGCCCCAGGTGTTTGTGTTTCCGTTATAATAAAGTCCGTATGTTTCTCCGCTGTCATATACGTGAATATTATCGTTCGTTACCGGCTGAATATAAGCGGCTGCGGCCGGTCTATACCAATACTCGGGCACACCGCTTGGCGGCGGGTCGGGAAATTCCATCCAGGAGCCGGCATTATGCTTGTATTCGATTCTCCCAGCATTATCGCGGAAACCATAACCGCCGCTGCCGGTAGTGGTATTGCCGTTAATATAGTCGAATGAAAAGATATCATATTCGGCCATATCGAGGTTCTGCGTCGCTATATGGTTCCCGAGGTTGTCCGCGCCGCCGCTTGCTGCCCAGTATGGTGCCCCGGCTGCGTCCTGCGTCAGAACATAACCGTCGGTGCCGGAATGAGGTGTTACCTGTATGGCGCCGGCCCCATTACCGTAGAGTATTCCACCGGAGGTGAACGACGTTGCACCGGTGCCGCCGTCCGGAACGGGTATCGGAACTGGTTGCGAAGAAACTACGCCCGTGCCAGTAGTTACTTTCAGATAACCGGATGAAAGAGCGCTGAGAGCCTGCTCGTTTGTCAATGTCGCGTCCGGGGTTTGTGTAATATAAGTAGCATTGATTGGCGCACCGCCACCGGCGGCATCTCTTAAAATTACATCGCCGTTAGCATCGACCGTGAGAAACTTGTCCGCGGTTACACCGGGAGCATAAGCGCTTGTAAGCTGAGTAAATCTAAGTCCGCTCCTATTGCTGGAGCCACTATTAATTTCTAATTTGTTATTCGGTGTTCCTGTCCCGATGCCAACATAATCGTCAGCTGAAAGCGTGCGTATGAGGTTGGGGTCAGTATCGCCTTCGACGCGGAAATAGGCAGCGTCGTCTCCATCTTCGTTCACGACTACGCAAGGTGGGTCTGGCACACCGTCGATAAGTAACATATTTTTGTTGGAGGTATAAAATTGAATCCTATCGGTGCTAGGGAACCGTATATAGCAATCCGCGTCGTCGTTGTGGTGTAGATAATCGTCAATACCCATATCTCCGGCAACATCAAGCTCGTAATCCGGTGCGTTGGTCGCAATGCCGATATTATCCGTAATAGTGCTGGGATACATGCTTCCAGTTCCAGCACCGTCCCAGTCGTTATCTGCGGCCCCCGATTGTGCTTGCCAATCATAATTGGTTCCGTCGAAAGCGAGGACATCCCCTGCCGCCGATGGCGCATCGCCATCGCTGTCGAGGATATCAACCACATCATCGAGATTCAGTGTGCCGTATATACCCATATCGCCATCGATATACGCCGCCCAATCGCCCGATGATGGGTAATGGTCGGGGTTGTTAGCGCATGCGAATAACGCTACATTGACGGTCGCGTCCTTGATAACATAGGCCCAAACACCTGTATTCGTTGCGCCGACACTGCGTGCCCTAGCGTAAATACCTATCTTATCTCCATTGTCGCCGCTTGCTTCAGTATAGATACCGTATTTATTTCGCGTAGCGACATTAACATCATTGGTATTTTGGAACCATCCCCCATAATTTGCAGCATCGAGGTCATCACCAAATAGGCCGCGAACTCCATATGTACCATTACCTAACCAACCTTCATTAGCGGTGCTTGTTCCCGGGTGTCGTCCATAAACGCCATAATTATCGGCGCCTATATACCCGTAAGTACCGGTATCGTCGTTTATACCATATATTGCATAAGTGGTGCCTCTTCCATAAACGCCACGTCCGTTGCGACCGAGTTGGCCGTAATTGTCGGCGTCGTATTCTCCATGAATAGCCGTTACGGTAGCAGCACTGTTAACCTCGAGTTTATAAGATGGAGCCGTTTCCCCTATACCAACATAACCGCCGTTATGATACATATCGTCGTCGATACCCGGAGTCCCACCGCCAACCTTAACCCAGTCGTTGTCCGCGCCCGTGGCGTCGATAGTAATCGTATTACCGGCCTCCGAAAGCGTAATATTAGAACCGGCCTCTAAAGTAACATCTGTAGCACTACCGGTTAGTTGTATCAGCGATGTCGTAGCTGCGCCTGCGCCGACCGATAACGCTTGGTTATCCGTGTTTGCCTCGTAGCCGTCCCCCGCCGCATCGATAGTAATTGTGTTTCCTGCGCGGCTGACAGTAGCAAGTCCGGATTCCTGAAATGTTACCGTCTCGCCGGCGGAAATATCCGTGGTCGCGCCCGCATTCACCTGAAGCTTCCAGTTGTTATAATTATCGTATATTCCCGGGATTACCTCGAGCTGGTCGGAGCCGTTAATCTGAATCGTTACACCATCGACGTTAACCTGAAGAGCGGTCGCGCTCGGCGCATCCAGACCAGTGAGTGTAAGCTCGGTCATATCAGTTGTAAGAGTAATATCGCCCGTGCTTGCGCCGTCCGGGTCGATACCAGTTCCGCCGGTTATACTCGTAACGCCGCCAGTATAAGTTATAGCCTGCCACTCACTTACAGCATTAACCCAGGTTAAAACCTGGCCGTCGGTCGGTGCCGGAGTATTGACATTTCCGATATCGTCGAGAGTATTATCGCTGAGGTCGTCCGCTTCGTTGTCTATCGTTACCGGCCAGTCCGTTCCGGCCTCGGTAATAGTCAGCGCGTCGGTGCCGTCGTTCCATGTAAACGCAGTTATAAGCTCGTTACTCGCGTCGCCATCGACCTCGCTCTCGAGAAAACCGGATATAACTGCACTCTGTGATAACGCACCATCGCCGTCGTAGATAGTTAGCGTATTGGTTCCGTTATTCCAGTTCATCGAATTGTTCAGATAATACGACCCATGCTGGTCGTCGAGCAAATCCGAATTAAGGTCGGTTACGAGGTTACTCGACCCTACCGCGAACGGCGCGCCCATCGCGTCGAATGTCTGCAATCCTGTCCAGGTGTTCGGGTTCGTCAGGTTGATACCGAGCTGGAACGTGGCGCCGTCGCCGGTGAGAGTCGCGTCGTGTTGGACTACCTGAATACCCCAGTTATCGCCGCCTCCACCGCCGGCAAGAGCGCGCATAGCATAAGGCACCGGGACATATTCCTCGCGCGGGGCCATCGTTACACCTTCGACCTGGATTTCGAGATAGTATGCCTCACTGAAATCGAGACCGCTCAAAGCGGAAATCCGTCCCAGAACGACATCGAACAACCCATTGGTAATTGTAACCTCGTTCGCGCCCGTATGGTTTTCGACCCACAAAGTGCAACCGGGCACATCGTCGGCGACCTTTGCGGTATTAAGAATGCGGAATACGATGTCGTAGGTTCCGTTCAGAGCGACACCGTTATCGTCCGTTATTTTGCCCTGATATTCGAGATAGAACGGAACCGGCGCGGCCCAGGCGCATATCGCACCGAACAGCGTAACTGCGATTATTAAATACTTTACGGCTTTCATAATAACCTCCTGATTGCTTTATTTCGTTAAAGTTTTTTTATCTTCTGTATTTCAGCAAAATCCCGAGATAATAAATATCTCCACCTATATCATTATGTAATACTCTAAGGCCACAAAAATCCCCGGCTGATATAAAGTCGTAAACGCCGCTAATATCTATCTCGATTAGCTTATCGGCCATTCCGGTGAAATCATACACTGTTAATACCTCGGAAGATTCGTGCATATTATAGCTTTCGCCCACGGAACAGTATTGTGAGAATAAATCTATATCCTTACCGGGGCCTGCCACATCTACCGACGGAAAAGCGAAAAGGGTAAGGCTAATTAGAGAATTGAAATCTTCAGGAATATAAAAAGTAAAAACTGCTGTCCGAATTAAATTATTTGCCTTTTTAACACTGTAATTTTCGTAATTATCCGAACCACCGGCCGGGAAAAACACCTCGACAGTATCGCTACCGCCGCCACCTGCGGCATCGAAGGTTATAGTATTAGCGCCGTCGTTAGGGGTAATAGTCATATTTGCGCCGGCAACAAAGTCGATATTACCGAAGTCGTTTATCACGCCGTCGATAGAGCTGACAACGTTACCGTTTATGGTCGGGTTAGGATATATTCCGGTTAGATTCCCGCCTGCGGTCTGGCCCTCGTCGATGTAATTCATAGTAAACCAGGTCGGGTCCGCGGCGATAGCGTCCGCTGAGACGTTTATCCCTGTTCCCGCGCCGACATCGAGTGTCACAGTCGCCCCGCTGCCGCCGCCGGTCAGGCCGTCACCGGCGACGACCTCGTCCACGACCCCACCACCTCCACCACCTCCACCAACAACGCTATCCGCGACATTAGCGCGAAAAGCGTAAGGGCTGGACGACAACTTCACTCTCGGTATCAACGTGCTTACATCGACCACGACCTCGAGCCAGTAGTCCGTGTCGAACGGCAGATCGATTGGGTTTATCGAGCCGAGCGTAACATCGAACAGACCATTGACGACCGGCACCTCGAAAGCCCCGCTGTGCGTCTCGGTCCAGAGCGCGGAGCCGCCCGATTCCGAACTGTAGATACGGAACGTCATCGGAAGCGTGTCGTTGATACCTACACCACCGGCGTCGGTCAGCTTGCCCTGATAATCCATCTCGGTCGGGACAGCCGCGACAACCGCGCCGATTAAAAGCGTCATCGATGCAATTCGATATAGTCTCATCTTGTCTCCATAATCCAAAACAGGTTTTTAGCTCTCTCTTCTTTATTTCGCGATTTTCGTGGGTGCCAACTGCGTTAGCCCGAAACGGGCGGATACCATTCGTTTCTATACGCTGTGTTAATTATTTTATATATGTTGTTTTCGTTTATTTCGTTTCAATCCGCGGAATTTTCGTCCGCCTCTTTCCTGATATTGTATGTATCGTCGGGCGTCACCGTTTCGGTAGGCGCATGTTTTTCGATAGAAATTCCCTTTTTGATGGCGCTTTTTTCGACAGGCAAAACGAGTCCGCTCGTTGCCTTCCTGTCTATCGGCTTTCCTTCGGCTGCATCTGTCGGTATTGGGGAGCTCTCATCGCGAGTAAGAGCAGGTTCGAGCAATGCTGGTTTTCCAGCAACTTCTCGCGCTGCTTTGGCTTCGTCGAGGTATTTCTGCTTCCTGCGCTCCATCATCTCGTCGTATGTGAACATCTCGACACCGGCTTCGCGGAGTTCCTCGACCCATTCGGGAGGTATTTGTACGCCGTAAGCGTCGAAATAGGGTGGCGTTTCCGGAGGAACATTTTGTGTAGATTCCTCTTCTCTTTTTAACGACATAGTTTTTTGGGGACCTGGTGCCGGCGGGAATCGTAATTGAGAAAAATTAGACACTCTCGTTTCGGTACTATCCTGCGAATAGAATGTAGCATCGGCCCTATTCGCTATAACCATCCAAGTAAATTCCGTATTTGATGTGCCACCATTCAATTCTATAACATCGAACCCATTGGGTGATTTATTGGTTACATAAACACCGTTACAATCATCTTCGAGTTGAACGAACACACGCAATGGGTGGCCGTCATCGATACGGACGTTTTTAGCAAAGACAGGGTCGAGTTCGATGACTGCTTTTCCATTAATTAGCTTACCTTTGCCGAAATCTTGGAATAGCACTTCCGGTGCTTCGGTGCAGAACATCGTTACCTTATTTCTGTCAAGATCCTCGACTATTGTAGATTTAACACCGCTACTATAGATACCGTATGCGCCCCAATCTGCGCCATTCCAAAACGCGATATACGAATACAAACCCCAACCGCCATCGTAGTATCCACCGGCTATGTCATATCCTGGATTTGTGCAAACACCAAACACACCGAAATTATATCCGGTACCCGATATACCTGATCCAAGCGCCATTATACTTCCAGCTTCGTTATTATTTGTTCCGCAAAGGCCGGTTCCCTGTTGTGCAACGTTAATAGAGCGAGAAACAATACCGCTAGCGTCATTATCTTCAGCTTCAAGTAGATACGGTGCGGTCGTTCCAACACCCACACTAACCTGGTTATTCACGTCGTCGAAATAGAAGTTCGACGCTCCACCGAAAGCCCCACCATTATTATATTGCATTTGGGCATCCACACCTCCTGGAGAGCCTCCACCCCCGCCGGTAAGGTCGTCGGACCAGGTTAACCCTCCACCTGCACCACCGGACTTCAGGACTTGCCCAGGGGAACCAACACTTCCCGCCCAATCGCGTAAATCATCGACCCAGTAGAAATCCACAGGACCGTTAACGTACAGAGCATAACTGGAACCGCCGAGGTAAGCGTAATGTGTACCACCGTCGCCGTATACTCCGTATGTTCCGCCGAGGTAACCCCATACTGCGCCGTTCTGACCTTCAACGCCGCGTGATGAACTACCTATTAACCCGACAGGGCCGGAGCTATGGCTGCCCAATACTCCAAAGCCGGTGGCAGAGGAACTATACCCCCATACACCGTAGTCGCCTGCGGCGGAGCTTGTGCCATAGACACCCGTTGTTGCAGCGCCACCGCTACCGAAAACGCCCGCACCGCTTACGTTGTTACTAATACCCTGAACGCCGCTGTTTGCCCCCCCCAAAATACCGTTTATGTTGGCATCATACTGACCGTAGGCGCCTACGCTCGCGGTTCCCATATATCCATATCTAGAAGAACTGTAAATACCACAGATGCCGACGCTCCCTTCACCGATAACACCCGCGCCATCAATATAAGCAGTTCCCCCGCTATTTGCGCCTAATCCCCATACACCGATACCTGTTGCATTAGCATTCACTCCGAACACACCGGCGCATACATTACTTGCCGCTGTACTCGCAGAACCTAAGGCGCCATCATTTGCGCCAGTCGAAACGCCTACTACGCCTGCGGCGCCCCCGGCGGCATATGTTGTTCGGAACCATCCACCGTGCCATTCGGGGCTATCACCGCCGAAATATGCAGTAGCTGTTCCAGAAGCGTAAACCTGAGCGTTCGGGTTAGTCGAGCCCCAATCGTTTCCGGGAGAGAGGTAAGTTCCGGGGCCGTTATCTACCCAATAGTTACTTCCGCCGCCGGTTCCCGAGTAATTTATCGTAATCGTCTGTCCTGCTTGTGCCAAAGTAATATCCGTTCCGGAAGCTAATGTTATATCGCCCTGAAGATACGGGTTAGCATCGGCGCGAATCTGGTTGACATCGGCGTCGTCGGTAAGGTCTATTCCGCCGATATTGTGGAAATCGTTTGCGCAGGCGTTTTGAACGTCGGTTAAAGTTACATCGTCGGCCTCGTTGTCGATTGTAACAGTCCATGGAGTTCCAGCCTCGGTAATGGTCAATTGGTCGGTGCCGTCGTTCCACGTAAACGCGGTAATAAGCTCGTTGTTGACATCGTCGTCCACCTCCGCCTGCAGGTATCTGCCGTCCAGGTCGACCGAACCGTAACTCGTTACGTGACCCGACCAGTCGATACCCAAATCTTGTATTACTACACCTCCGCTAAGGTTTATACTCCCCTGGCTGGATTCGTCCTCGTGGGCAATCGTAATCGTATTGCTTGAACGGGTTACATCGATACCGGTTCCTTCGGCGAAATTCACTGTCGCGCCGGAGGTTATATCGACCGTCGCGCCACCGTTTGCCTGGAGCTTCCAGTTATCGTAATCGTCATATATTCCCGACACGACCTGGAGCACATCGCCGCTAATCTCGATAGTCGTGCCATCGACATTGACCTGAATATTATTGGCGTTGGCGGTAATTCCGTCGCCCGCGATATCTCCAACGGCGAGCGTAGCGGTAAGGCCGCTGCCGAGAACACCGCTCGCATCGGCAGTAAGGCCGTTTCCAGCGGTAATGCTCCACGCCGTATTCCCCTGAACGGCAGTATTAGCGGCGTTACCGTAAATAACGCTCAGCGAGGTCGCGGTCGGAGCGGACAGCCCGGTCAACGTAAGCTCGGTCATATCTGCAGTAAGAGTAACCGCGCCACTGCTTGCTCCGTCGGGGTCTATTCCGGTTCCTCCGGTTATGCTGGTAACTCCGCCTGTGGAAGGTAATGCCTGCCATTCGTTTGTAGCGCCGCCGACCCAGGTTAAGACCTGACCGTCCGCCGGTGCGGGAGCGTTGACATCCCCGAGGTCGTTTAGATTATTATCGTTGAGGTCGTCCGCCTCGTTATCTATCCATACGTCCCAGTTCGCGCCTGCTTCGGTGATACGGAGAAGGTCGGTGCCGTCGTTCCACGTAAACGCGGTGATAAGCTCGTTGTTGATGTCGCCGTCGACCTCACTCTCGAGGAAGCCCGTGATTACGACACTCTTAACGTTGGTTCCGGCCCCGTCGGTAACCGACACAGTATTCGTAACGTTATCCCAGCTCATAGAATTGTTCAGGTAAAACGACCCATCCTGGCCATCGAGCAAATCTGAGTTCAGGTTCGCCACGACACCGTTATCGGAAGCATCGACAGCGAACGGAACGCTTCCCGAAGCCGTATTAAACGTCTGCAGTCCGGTCCACGTATTATTATTCGCGAGATTTATCCCGAGCGGGGTTTCGTCGCCGTTGCCGAGAAGGGTCGCGTCGGTTACGACATCCTGTGCGCCCCAGTCGTCTCCGGGAGCGCCACCGACC
>QNEE01000069.1 GCA_003645085.1 bacterium
GCCGAAAAACTAATAGGTAATTCGTATAACAAGTCGTTACCTCGGCGTTCGAATATCTTATGCGGTTTTTCTTTTATAAACACAATAAGGTTACCGGGGCGTCCACCGGCGACTCCGGCGTTTCCTTTGTCCCGAATAACAAGATAATTGCCGTCGCTTGCCCCTTTCGGGATTTTCACCTCGATTCTATCCGTTTTATCGACGCGGCCTTCACCGGAGCATTTACCACAACGCGCAGTAGTTATTCTACCCGTCCCGTGACATTCCGGGCAGGTTGTAATAGTTGAAAACGTGCCGAGCAGAGTAGCTCTGGTGGTGCTTTTTTGTCCTCTGCCGTTACACGTTGGGCACACAATTTCTTTCGCATCGGCTGGTATGCCGGTTCCTCCGCATTCCGGGCAAGGGGCTTTTCGTGACATTTCGATTTTTTTCGTTACACCCGTAAAAAGCTCTTCGAGAGTCAATTCGATAGAAATCCGCAGGTCTTCCCCGGGCCGTGTGCCTGTTCTTCGACCATAACGGGAAGGCCCTCCGAAAAACGAGGTCATATCATCTACCGCTTCCATAAAGGTCCTCATCGCCTCCGAGATATCGAAATTCCCGAATCCGGGGAAACCTATATCTCTACCGGTTGTCCCGAATGTATCGTATTGCCGGCGCTTCTGGGGGTCGGACAGAATAGAATAAGCCTCGGAAAGCTCTTTGAAACGGCGTTCGGCGTCCGGGTCGTTCGGGTTTGCGTCCGGATGGCATTCCTTGGCCCTTTTGCGATACGCTCGTTTAATCTCCTCCATCGAGGTATCGGGTGAGACACCGAGTATTTCGTAAAGGTCCTTCGGCATTATTCGTCTTCTTCGGACTTAGGCGCGGAAACCACAACCCGTGCCGGCCTGATAAGCCTATCACCCTTGCGATACCCTTTCCGGACAACGTCGAGAACCCGACCTTCCTCTTTGTCACAAGGAACAACGCTAACTGCTTCGTGAACGTTCGGGTCGAAACATTCTCCCTCGGGACATATCGATTCGATATTTTCAGAAGCGAGCATATCGAGCATCTGGCTATATATAAGCTCGACGCCCTCGATAACTCCGTCCGGGTCGAGCGGTTTTTCGCTGGATTCGATAGCGCGTTCGAAATTATCCAGAATATCGAGTATTTTCAGTATGAGTGCATCATGGGCGGCGTCTACCATTTCTCCGAAAATACGCTTCTGCCGCTTTTTATAATTATCGAATTCCGCAGCGATGCGCAGGTATCTATCCTCCAATTCGGCGTTCTTTTCGGATAACGTTTCGACCTCTTTTTGGAGTCTCTCTACGATTCCGTTTTCTTCTATTTTTTCCAGGGCTCCAACACCTTCAGCCGCCTCACAGCTTTCCTCCGTTTTACTTCCCTTTTTATGTTTTTTCGATGTCACTTTTCCTCCGTGATTTTATAAACCCGATTTACGAAAACGATTTCCTAATCTTACGTATCGAAGTCGGCGGGGTTTAGGGTAATTTCATACTACGAAAACATCACTCAACGACCGACAAGAGAACGATAAAATACTTACTGCCCGTGCGTAATCCATACGGGGCGGACCAACAACACCGACTATTCCGCGACCCCGCCCAGTCTCGTAAGAGCTGCATACGATAGCGACACCTTCGATAGCCCTGCTAATTCGAATATCCGAACCGGGAGTTGGGCCGTATATAGACAATATATTTGCCAAATCGACCGGATTCTCGAGTAAGGCCATAACCGCCTTCATCCGCGAAAGGTCCCTGAATTCCGGTTGGTCGAGAAGCTGGCTTGTGCCAAAATAATGAATTCCCCGGTCTGGACTGAACCGGAAAATAGAGTCTGCCGAATCGACAAGCCTCGAGAGAAAAGCGTCCCGGAGTATCAAGACATCGGAAAGCCTGCGACGGATAGTATTCCGTATTTCTGCTAAAGTAAGCCCACCAAGACGTTCGTTGATTAGACTGCAGGTAGCTACTAAACGATGGGTATCTATTTGGTTCGGGAATTCTACCGTCAACCTGCGGATAAGCCCGCCGGTAGTTGTCAGAATTAAAAACAGCTTACGATTACCGAGTGGGATAACGTCGATATGGTATAATACTAAGTTTTCGTTCGTTGGCGCGATTACAACTCCAAGTTGGTTGGTTAGTCGGGCCAGGACGCGGGCCATACTTTCCAGCACCTCGAATACGCCGACCTCTTCTTTCGAGATAACCCTGCGAATCTCGCCGCGTTCTAAATCGCTCAATTCCACCGGATACATAAGATTATCGACATAATACTGGTAACCGTTATCCGTAGGTATTCGACCGGCGCTGGTATGCGGTTTGTCGAGCATATTTTTATCTTCGAGCTTCGCCAGGATATTACGAATAGTAGCGGGCGAAAGTTTGACATCGAGGATTTTCGACAGCGTATTACTACCTACCGGCTCGGCGGTTTTGATGTGAACCTCGACCAGTTTTCGTAGTATCAGTTCCTCTCGGTTTGTTAATCTCTCCTGCACCTTACGGACTCCTTATCTAAAAAAGCCGTTTGGTTTTCTCCTATTTCTATCTACTCGCGAACGACATAAGGGGTGCCCGGAGGACACCCCTGTTTTATCTCCATAGATAATCGTTTATCCGGAACGCCTTCCCGTTCATCAATACATATCCATCCCGCCGCCGGGTGGCATACCGGGCACTTTCTCTTCTTTCTCGGGTATTTCAGTTACAAGACATTCTGTAGTTAGCAACAGACTCGATATAGAGACGGCGTTCATCAAGGCGATACGGACAACCTTGGTCGGGTCGATAACCCCGTCGGCAAAAAGGTCGCCGTATTCCATAGTCTCGGCGTTGAAACCGTAAGCGCCCTCGTTTTCTTTAACGGTATTGACCACCACACCGCCGTCGTAGCCGGAGTTCAGGGCTATCTGCCGCAACGGTTCTTCGAGAGCTTTCTTAAGGATTCGGACTGCAACTCCCTCGTCCCCTTTGAAATCGAGTTCGTCGAGAGCGGATATACATCGTAGTAACGCCACCCCACCACCGGGAACGATTCCCTCCTCGACCGCTGCACGAGTCGCGTGGAGCGCGTCCTCGACACGAGCTTTTCTCTCTTTCATCTCGGTTTCTGTTGCAGCTCCAACCTTTATCACGGCAACACCTCCTGCCAATTTGGCAAGACGTTCCTGAAGTTTTTCCTTGTCGTAATCGGAAGTGGATTTTTCGATAGCGGCCTTTATTTCGTTTATTCTCCCCTTGATATCCTCGGTTTTACCGGCGCCTTCCACAATAGTCGTGTTATCCTTGTCGATAACGATGCGGTTGGCGTGTCCGAGGTCCTCGAGGCGGGTGTTTTCGAGCTTAAACCCGAGGTCGGCCGAAATAACTTTCCCACCGGTAAGTATAGCGATATCCTGCAACATCGCTTTTCTCCTGTCGCCGTAACCGGGGGCTTTAACGGCGGCGCATTTTATTTTGCCGTGGAGTTTATTAAGGACAAGCATAGCCAGCGCTTCGCCCTCGACATCCTCGGCGATAACCAACAGCGGACTGCCTTTCTGAGCGACCTTCTCCAGCACAGGCAGAAGGTCTTTCATATTAGATATCTTCTTGTCGTGAATGAGAATAAGGCAATCGTCGAGGTTTGTTTCCATACTCTCCGGGTCGGTAACGAAATATGGTGACAGGTATCCGCGGTCGAACTGCATACCCTCGACGATATCGAGGACGGTTTCGGTGCCCTTGGCCTCTTCGACCGTAATTACGCCGTCTTTGCCGACTTTGTCCATAGCCTCGGCGATAAGGTCTCCGATAACCTTATCGTTGTTGGCGGAAATTGTTCCGGCCTGAGATATTTCCTCGGAGCTTTTTACCTCGACAGAAAGTTCGCTAAGTTTATCGACAACATTCGTGCAGGCGGCTTCGAGACCGCGCCTGAGAGCCATCGGATTAACCCCGGCGGTAACGTTCTTTATCCCCTCGAGGAATATCGATTCGGCCAGCACGGTCGCGGTTGTGGTGCCGTCACCGGCGATATCGCTGGTTTTTGAGGCGACCTCTTTGACCAGCTGTGCGCCCATATTCTCGAACGGGTCCTCTAACTCGATTTCCTTTGCAACCGTTACACCGTCCTTCGTAATCGTGGGTCCGCCCCATTTCTTATCTATGACTACATTGCGGCCTCTCGGCCCGAGCGTAACCTTAACCGCACGCGCTAATTTGCTTACTCCCGACCTCAGAAGGTCGCGAGCTTGCGAAGAATACTCAAGTTGTTTTGCCATAGTTGTTAGCCTCCTATTTCTCTATTACTGCCAGAATATCCGATTCGCGCATAATCAGATACTCGGTGTCCTCGACAGTAATCTCGTTAGCGGCGTATTTACTGAATAGAATCCTGTCGCCTTTCTTTACTTTCGGCTTGATAACCTCGCCGTTGTCGGAAATACGCCCTTCTCCGACAGCGATTATCTCGCCCTCCTGCGGTTTCTCTTTTGCCGTGTCCGGGATTATTATCCCTCCGGCGGACTCCTCGTTCTCCTGTTTTGGCCTGACCAGAACGCGGTCGGCAAGAGGTTTGATGTTCATACATCCTCCTTTTTTTGTTGATTCACCTGTTATAATTAATATAGTGTTCTCTACAAACGGGTGACTATATTTGCTTCGGTAAATGATTCAGTATAAATGTCAAAATCTAAAACATCAGAAGCGCAGCGGCTTTGTCATTTAGACATTTGTGTCTTTTATTGAATTTTCCTCCTTGCCGAATTCAATTTTGAATATCTAAAAAGGTGTAGACAACGTTAGGATATCTTACGATTTACCTTTGGCTTCAGCAGTTATTAGCACTCGATATATGAGAGTGCTAAAATATACGCAAAATATATGCCACTTTCATTCGCGCAAGAGAAAAATTATGGTGATTTTTGCAGAAAACTAAAATATAAGGAAATTTGCAAGATTATACGCAACCTGCAAATACGACCGTAGGTCGTGGGATATGAGCAGAATACAAGGGCTGGCACGGGCTCGGCATGCGCCGACCGGCGGGCGGTTTTTGCGCGCGGAATAATGTATTCTTCAGCCTACCGAACATAGAAAAAACGTGACAGCCCGTTTTCAACCAAAGGATTATATTTTCTTTAACTAATTAAACCGGAAAAATACATCAAGAAAACTCTATACCTAATTCGATTTCGAAACCGCGTAAAAGAGCCTCGATTGTTCCCGACCTTTCGGGGATTACATCCAAACACTCCGAAAGGCAGGTGGATTTACCGGCGAGTTCGGCTTCCGTCGGCTGGTTCTTCAGGTATTTGCCGAGTTTTCTATATCCCGGGCCGACAGGTATCGAGCCTTGTTGCAGAATCGCCCCTTTTTTGCGTCTCTGCGCACTGCCCACCAATTTTTTCCCGCCGACAACAAGTTCATATTTACTCGCCGAAGAAAAACAGGATGGATTTCGATAGCCTCCGGGAGCGCCGCGAGCGAGTTCGGCTTTTATTCCAAGTAGCTCGAAACCGGTAACGAGCGCCGAAGAAATAACGCGGTAGCTCTCGAGGATATTCAAACGGCATATCGGATGTCCCACAGGCAGAACAACCGAATAGGTTATCTCGTCCCAGTGCAAAACAGCTCTTCCGCCGGTCGGTCTGACCGCGAAATCGAGACCGTCCGCCTTGCACCGGTCGAAATCTATATCCGCGCGTTTCTGACCGTAACCTATGGTGATAGTCGGACGTCCCCAATCATAGAAACGAAGAACGGGAACAAATCCAGGGTCGGCGGCACGCTGGAGAAGCTCGGCATCGATAGCCATATTCTCCCGCCCGGGGAGTCTGCCGTCGATTATCAAACGCCAACCAGGCATATAATTGTTTTTGGTTATCGGACTCTTAAACTCTACCAAAGGATACTAAACGTGATGTTTACGTCTGCGTCGGCGCTCGTAAATATACTTGGTTCCGCCGTCCATAAAGAAGCCTAATATCGTCATTATAACGCCGATAGTGTAGTTCTGTGTAGTTAACGCAACGAGCAGTCCGAAGAACATTCGCGGCATAAATATCCATCCTGCGACGAAAAGCACCCAGGGATGGTCCCAGAGGCAACCGCCGTGGAAATACCATACAAAAAGCAACGATATTCTCGGCAAGAAGATATACCCGAGGAGATACAGAAACCACCGCAGTTCCCATATATTAAGCGCGTTTTCCATAGTTCCTTTCTTTTCCGATTATCTCTCGAAAGAACCTCGTTTTATTTTCTATCCTAACTCGACCATTTTCTGAATAGCACCTTCCGCCGCGGCACGGATAGGCTCGTCTATGGTAACCTCGTAGATATCCTGTTCGAGACAACGCGCGAGTTTTGGCAATGTAATAAGTTTCATATTACTGCATATCGCGCTACCCTTCATCCATCCGACTTTTTTATCGGGCAATTCGCGGTTTATTCTCTCGGTAAGGCCTATTTCGGTCCCGAGGATTATCGGTTCGTTATGCTTCGCAGCGTAATTATACATACCGCTGGTCGAGGCTACGACATCGGCGGCGAGAGTAACCTCCGGCGGGCATTCCGGATGGACGATTATCGTAGCCCCCGGGTTTTCGCTACGCGCCCGTTCGATATCCTCGAGACCTATAAATTGATGAACATAGCAGCCGCCGTCCCATAAAATCATATTATCCTTACCAAGTTCGCGCTTGACCCACGCACCGAGGTTTTTATCCGGTAAAAAGATTACGGGCGCTTCTCCCACGGATTTTACGACCTCGAGGGCGTTGCCGCTCGTGCAGCAAATATCGCTTACCGCTTTGACTTCCGCAGTAGTATTTACATAGGAAATAACGATATGGTCCGGGTATTTTCTGCGCATTTCGAGAACATCTTCCATAGTGGCGCATGCCGCCAGCGGGCATCCGGCGCCCTTTTCTGGTATCAAAACCGTTCTTTCGGGCGCGAGAATTTTTGCGGTTTCCGCCATAAACATAACCCCGCAGAATACTATAACATCGGCGTCGGTCGCGGCGGCACGGCGAGACAAACCCAAACTATCGCCGAGAATATCCGATACCCGCTGGACATCGTCGCGAACATAATTATGGCACAGGATTACCGCGTTTTTTTCGGTTTTCGCCGTTTTTATCCTGTCGATAAGCTCTTCGTTTTTTAACTCGGTATATTCCTTAAGATACATAGGGATACTCCGTTTACTCAGATTCGTTCATCTGTGTATTAGCGTCGATACTACCTATTTTTTCCGTTATTATCTCGATAAGTTCTTCGGCTCTATCGACAGCAAACTCGATAGACACAACGTAAGTTTGCAGTCTAAATTGGTGGCCAACAAGACGCACCGCGTCCTTTTCGGTCGTTACCAGTATATCTACGCGTTTGTTTTCCGCAACGGCCTCTATTCTTTTTATATCTCGCGCCGAATATCGGTGATGGTCGGGGAACGGCACTATCGCCGCTATTTCCGCGCCGATACTCTCGAGCGTTTCCTTAAAACCGCTCGGATTCGCTATACCGGCAAAAGCGACCACTCTCGAACCTTCAAGTTCCCTCAATGGCAAGTGCTGGCCGGTTATCGTCATAACGCTTACGGGTTTCTTTTTCGCCGTAAAAATCGGGACGTTTAAGCCAAGATAGCTTATATCTTTTATCGATGCCCGCTCACCCACGAGTATTACGGTGTCGGCTTCTGATAAACGCCACCTGCCATCGCGGAGATTGCCCCAAGGGAAAAAGTGCTCGCCGGATAGAAGGTCGTTGCCCGGCAGCAAAACGATATCGAAATCGCGGTCGAGCTTGAGATGCTGGAAACCGTCGTCGAGTATAAACACCCGACGATTAGCCTCACCGATTTCTTTCGCCGAGGCCGCGCGGTCGGCGTCGACCGCTATTGGAATATCCGGCAGTTTGCGCGCCATCAAAGCCGGTTCGTCGCCCGCGAGAGCGGCCTCCGGTGCATCTCCGATTATTAACATTCGCTCTTTTCGCGTCCGCCTATAACCTCGTGTTAGTATCGCCGGCTCGAAACCGCGCGATTTGAGTTCCGCCGCCAGCCATATCGCGCAAGGTGTCTTGCCGGTGCCGCCCATACCGATATTGCCGACAGAAACGACCGGTCCCGGTGCTTTTTTCTGTGGAAGAATCCGCCAGCGATAAAGCCTCCAGCGTATATAACTTACCACCGCGAAAATAGCCGATATCGGCGCTAAAATCCAACTCATAATCCGTGTAAAAATTCCGTTAAGGCTAATCTGTATTTTTCCGATACATTCCGCATTTTCTCGACAGTCTCGCGTGCGGCCAAACCCATTTTTCTCCTCATTTCATCGTTTTCAAGAAGTTCGGTAAAAGCGGTAGCGAGTTCCGTGCCGTTTCGGACTATACGCCCTCCACCTGATTCGAGAAGGGTTTCATAAGCCTCGCGGTTGGGTCTATAATGCGGTCCGAAAAGAACCGGCTTTCCAAAATAGGCGGGTTCGAGCGGGTTATGCCCGCCATAATCGGACAATGTCCCGCCGACAAAGGCTATATCGCAAGCGGCGTAGAAAGCGACCAATTCGCCCATCGTATCGACAATATAGGCTCCGGCATCTCCGGGAGATTCGCGCTCGCTGCGAAGAACATAACCCAATTTCGCGGATTCGAGTTCCTGCACGAGTCGCGGAACGGTATTCAAGTGCCGCGGTGCTATAACCAGAACGGCGTCGTGGTATTTTTCGCGAGTTCGGGTGAAACCCTCGATAACCCGACGGAACTCTTTCGTGCGGACACTACCGGCGACAATAACCGGTTTCCGGTCTATCTCGATAGGTCGGATATCTCCCGGGACCCCGACGAATTTCAGGTTGCCGATAACATCTATTTTACTTCCGGCGGCCCCGGCGTTTTTCAGGTTCTCGGCATCGTAATCGGATTTCATATAAAAATGGCTAATAGAATCGGCGATTTTCGCGAACGTTTTCGGGAAACGGCGCGCCCACGATAGTGTTGCATCCGAAATTTTTCCGTTCGTCAGTATTATGGGAATGTTACGATTTTTCGCCCCAAGAAGAAAATTCGGCCAGAATTCCGTTTCCACAATAATGACCGCCGCCGGTTTGACCCTATCGAAGGCTCTCGAAATAAATATGGGGTAATCCGCAGGAAGCGCCGCCACTCTGTCGTTAGGCCCTGCTATTTTTTTAAGACGGGAAACTCCGGTTTTTGTGGCTGCGGTAAATATAACCGGCCGATGCGGTTCGATAAGTTCTATGAAATCCCTGATAATCACCGCAACACCAGCCTCACCGACGCTAGCGGCGTGAATCCAGATTGTTCCCGCAGGACATTTCGGGAAACTACCGAGCCGCTCGCTCAGTCTATGTTTGCCTATCAATGCCCAGAGAACCAATATCGGCCAGAACGCTACGAGAAAAAAGGTGAGAAATATGTTCCAGATAGTTATCAGCTTTCTTCCTTTAGTAATGCAGAAATCAAAAATCAAAATTACATATAAAAATGAAAAATCGCCCTTTTTTCAATGACTAATGTCGAAATCCTAATGATGAATGAAATCCTAAACCCGAACGACTAATGAATGCTAATCGAAGCGAGGCGCGAAGCGATTATACATTAAGCATTAAGTCATTAGGATTTGATTAGGATTTAGGATTTAGACATTAGAATTTACCTCCATTGACCGAAAGGTCGCTTTTTTTTTCGTAGAACTTAGAACCTAAAACCTTCTTCTATTCTATCGCTACGAGTTTCTCGAGCATATCGCGGTTGTAATCTATCGCGCCTTTCATAATCTCCGGGTCGCTTGGGTCTATGCCGACAACCGCGAGGGCGTCTTTAGGCGCTTTGCTCCCACCGTAGCTAAGAAGCTCCTTGAATTTCGGGACGAACGATTTGCCCTCGTCGCGGTATTTCAAATAGCAGGCGAGGCTGACCATATAGCTCAGGCAGTAGTTATAGCAGTAGAACGGCTTGAAATAGATATGGCCTATTCGCGCCCAATCGTATTGGTGTTCCGGGAGAACCTCGACAGCGTCGCTCGACAGAATGTTATACCAGTCTGCCCATCGTTCGTTAACCCACTCGTGGTCGAAAGTGCCTTCAGCGGCTTTATTGTGGATATCCTCTTCGAGCCGACTGATTGTCGTCTGGCGGAAAAGCAGGTTGAGAGCATCCTCGAGTTGATGCGTGATTACCGATTTTTTTAGTTTCTCATCGGTTTCGGTTTCGAGGAGATGGTCGAGCAGGAGCAGTTCGTTGAACGTGCTTGCGATTTCGGCGAGGACCATAGGCGGCTCCGAGCCCAGAAGCCGTTGCGCGCGATTAGTCAAAACCCCGTGGATACCGTGACCGAGTTCGTGGGCGAGAGTGAACAGCGAAGATGGTTCGCCGGTATAGGAGAGCAGGACGTATGGATGATAATCCCAGATGCCCCAGCAGAACGCGCCGCCGCGTTTGCCTTTGCGGACTCCCGAGTCAACGTATTCCCCCTCGATAAACCCTTTGACGATTTCGAGATACTCGTCGTCCACTCGGGACATCGCGGAGTATATTATCTCGATGCCTTCCTCGTAACTCTTTTTCAAATCGATAGGCTCATAGGGCGCGTAGATATCACACATCCGGATTTTATCGACCCCGAGAGCCTTCGCTTTATATCGATAGTATTCTTGAAACAGCGGGAAACCGTCGCGGGTAACGTCGATAACCGTCCGATAGACCGGCATCGAGACCTCGTCGGAGAGGAGTTGCTTTTCGAGAGTCGAGCCGTATTTCCGCCGTGAAGCGTCCATTTTGTGGTCCTGCGAGATTTTCTGCAGAATATAGCCGTAAAGCTGATTATGTTCGGCGTAAACCTTGCGAACGCTTTTATATGCGGCGAGTCGCGTGTCGGCGTCCGGATGAAACTGGAGCGCGGACAGGCCAGCTTCGGTATCTATCGGTTTCCCGTCGGGCGGCGTAACCGGTTCGAATTCCTGCGCGCCGAGGTGCAATTCTCGCAGATGGACGAAAGCCTGCCGTCCGGTTACGGCAGTTTCGTTCAATACCTGTTCGACTTCCTCGCTCAATGTGTGCGGTTTATAATCGAGTAGCCGCTGGAAATAATGGATATATGGTTTTAGTTCCGGGGCTTTTATGAGGGTCTCTATCGTTTTTTCCGGGAGCGCCTGAATGTCCAGATTCAGGAAGACCGTGTAATTTTCGGCGAGGCTGACTCGCTCCATAACTCTATCCTGCCAGGACTGAGCGTCTTTGTCCCGCGTGTCGGCGGCGAAAGATAGACCGGGGAAAGAATAAAGGCGGTAAAACGAGCGCTCGAGCTCCTCGAATTCTATGAGGCAGTCGCGCATCTTAGATGGGTCTCCTGCAATTTCGGGGATATGCCCTTTGTATTTTTTCTGAAAGGCCTTCGCGCGAGACTCCGCTTTTTCGAAATCCTCGATAAAATCGGGGTCGTCGAACGATTCGTAAAGGTCGGTTAGAGACCACTTTTGCTTTAGTTTTTCCATTTTTTTCTCCAGCTTTACGCGGTTCTTTTATTTAATTTCCGGCCAGTCAAAAAAGCCAGCAAACGGATTCGAACCGTTGACCTGCTCATTACGAGTGAGCTGCTCTACCGACTGAGCTATGCTGGCATTGTGTTGTAAAATATGAAGTTATCCGACTTTAAAAACTTACTTATTTCAGTATTTCATCCATATGCCATATTTGTGCCAACTTTAGGGAAACTCTCCGTTAATATCTCTACCGCGTCCTTAACATGCTCCTTCGAAAGATGGGAGTATCTCATCGTCATCTTAATATCCTTATGCCCTAATAACTGCTGGACGGTTCTCAGATTGACCCCTCCCATAACCAAATACGATGCAAATGTATGTCTGAGATCGTGAAATCGCAAATCCTTTATTCCAGATTTCCTTAAAGCGGTCTTAAAAGCGGTTTTAACGCTACCGATAGGTTTGCCGTTCTTTCCGGGAAAAATCCACTCATTTTTGTTTCTGCTCGGTAAAGTCTTAAACACGCCATATAAAGGTTCATTAATGGGCAGGATTCGGATTTCGTTGTTCTTCGTTTCTCTAACGATTATTACCCTACGCTCTAGATCGACATTCTCCCATCTTAGGTTTAGAATCTCAGATTTCCTCATTCCGGTATTAAGCGCCGTGATAATGATAGGTTTTAGATGGGGAGCCGAAACGTTAACCAATCTCTCAATTTCGTCGTATGAGAGGTACCTTATCCTCCCCGGAGGCCCCTTAAGTTTGCCGACTTCCTTCATTGGATTTACAGAGACGATTTGCCATTGGTTAGCCTTCGTAAACATATTACTAAGAGTAGCTAGTTCCCTATTAATAGAAGCCGGTTTAACTGTTTCGAGCCTTTTGGCTTTATATTCTTCGATAAGCTGCGGGGTGATTTCCGACAGAAGACGGTCTCCGAAGAATTTTAACATATTCCTAATACCAGTAGGGTCGGCCCTATAAGTCTTGGGAGCTTTATTTGATTTAGAGTAATCAAGATACTCTTTCGCAAAGTCTTTGAAAGCAACTCTTTTTTGCCCATAAACGCCGAGGTATTCCTCCTTGGCTATCCTGACCTCGATGTCCTTCAGTGCAAGCTCGGCGGTCTTCTTGTCCCGTCCGACCGCTTTCCGAATCCGCTTACCTTTATAGGTGAAGTCCACGTAATATGTCTTTCCGCGCTTATATAATCTCATCTCGTTCTCCGACGGTGCAATTTACGTATCGAGCGTCCGTAAGTCAAGAAATAAAAGCGTTTGACCGTATAATTAGTTCGAATAATCATACAACAAGTCCCTCTCCGGCAGCCTCGTCTTCCGTCCCTTAACCTTATGGCCTTTCACCCATTCGAGGACCTCTTTTCGGTCGAATCTGACCAAACGCCC
>QNEE01000070.1 GCA_003645085.1 bacterium
ATAAACTAACGAATAATAGAATTAACTTTTTCGCAGACGATTTTCTTTCTTCGGGATTGTAATTTTTGCCGAAACAGCGGACAAATAGCCGTTTTGAAAACGGGCGCTATTGGCCTTATTTTATAATATAAACTTGGAAAAGGATTAAGGCAAGGACAAAGAACGCGCGGTTATTATGTCGTAAACCTACCTCGATAGTAAAACTCGACCGCCATTCGATAATTAAAAACTGAGAATTCAATCTAAAAAAGAGAAGACATTTTTAAAAAAATTCCGAAAAACTTGAAATTTCCAATTTAAAACGTTATAATCATATAAAGTGAGAAAGCTTTGTAACAAAAATCTCTCGGCCGGTTTTACTTTGGTCGAACTTATGATAGTCGTGGTCATCGTTGGTGTGCTCACGTCGTTGGCTATCAGCAGGTATTCCGAGGCTGTCGATAAGGCCAAGTATTCCAGTGCCCGGCTATGGCTGAAAAAGATTTTCCTTTCCTGTGAGGAGTTCTATAACCAGCACGGTTGTTATCCTGCCGATGTCAACCCGAATATTGCGCCGCCGGGGTTATGTCCGACATTTCTCGAGTATTGGCCGAACCCTACTCAGGACCCGTTTAACTCTCTCTACGATTACGAAAACCACCCTTTCGACGGTATGCGCGCGGTAGGTATCACCTACCTCGGAAAAGATTTGCGGCACGAGTTAGGCTGGCAATGGGGTTGGGAAAACGCCACGGTCGGCGAAATAATCGAGATAGACGGCGGGGACGACCTTTTCATAGTAATTGCCAAAAAGGTAAAGACCTGCACGTCCACAAGCACGAGCACTTGGTAATAATTAGGTTTTCTCACGGATAGTCCGGGGAAGCGGCAACGGTGCTTTTTTATCGGGCTTCCCGCTTATCGAGTGTGTGGCGAATGACATTCGCTACGGTATGAATGTGATATGGCTTTTGCAGAAACGCCTTTGCGCCCTGCCGCATAAGAGCACTTATCGTGTCCTCTCGCGCGTAACCTGAAGAGATAATCACTTTAACGTCTGGCTGGATTTTTAGGATTGTGTGGAATGCCTCGAACCCACCCAATCCGGACATTGCGACATCGAGGATTATCAAGTCGATTCTATCTCCATAAGACCTGACGGTTTCTACCGCCTCGGCACCATCGGAAGCCAGGAGAACTTTATATCCGAGATGCGACAATAACGCACGCAAAACGGTGCGAACGTGTTGTTCATCATCGACGATAAGTATAGTTTCGCTGCCACCCAAGAGAGCCGTCGACGGCGGGGCTTCCTCGACACATGGGATTTCCTCTGGAAAATATACGGCGAACCCTCGACCCTCGCCAAAAACGGATTCGACATCGAGAAAACCGCTGTGCTTTTTTATCAATCTATAGGCGAGCGGCAGACCCGAACCGACCTCGATGCCGGTTTCCATCGTTATTTCGATAGATTCGAATATATTCTCAAACTCTCTCCGCGATATACTGGAGCCAGTGCCGCCTATCGTCAAACGGATATACCTTTCGTCTTCGGCATCGGGGTGTTTCTCGAGGAAAGCACTATTTACGGTTATGTTTTCGGTTTGGATAGTCAGTTTACCGCCTGTTTTTATTGATTCCGCAGCATTTGTTAACAGGTTAAGTATTGCCTGATGAATCTGTGCGAGATTACCGCGGGTGCTATCCGGTCTGGCTTCGAGTTGCGTTTCGATATCGATATTCTTCTCTCCGGTTTGCGAGATAACTTCGATAGCGTCGCGGATAAGGGCGTGCAACGATATTATCTTGCCGGGAGACTCTTCCACAGGTTCTCGCGTAAACGCGAGGAGACTCTCTGTTAGCGATGCTACGCGTTCGGCGTCTTTTTCTATAATTATCGAGTATTCCGTCAGATGTGATTCTGGGGGAACGCTCATACGGATATGGTTCGCCGCGCCGAGTATACCCATCAGAGCGTTATTGCATTCGAGGGCGAATTTCTCGACAAATTCGGTGAATTCGTCGGCGTTTATATTTTTGCTATCCATATAGGTAATAAAATAATAAATCGGTATATATAAAGAATTACTTTAGATTGTTATTTACGCTTTTAGCCTTTATATAACTTTGTGATATCTCTTCTCTTGCCGAGGGAGATAAAATCACATAAGAGCTGTAGTGTATTCGGTCGTTCAGATAGTAGTAAGAACGACTCAAATGTCCGCGTTTAATGGCTTTGCCGATTCGTATCTGAAATAAATACCCTCCCTTTTGGGGAAACGAAAAATGCAAAGCTATTATACTAAATCTCTATTTACCTTTCTCCCGCGAAAGCAACGGAATATGCGACGAGCAATATCGCCAATAAAACCGCCAGGCCTATGTGTATGTATTTCCCGTAGTGGTTTAGTATCGGGTCGAATACGAGGTCGAAAGCCATAACGGCGGTTTCCGCAAAATTTCCCATTTTACTATCGGGCGCGGTTCGCTCGACAACCATAAACGCCATCAACAGAATTAAATAAACGATAGCAATGGTTACCGCCGTCTTGAACACCCATTTAAATCGCGTCCTACCGTTCATTTATCCTGCGCCTCTCCGGTCATCGGGACGAAGCGCACCGGGATAATATCCTCGACCTTCTCGTCATCCTCGGTTTTCGTAACGACTTTCAACTCCTGCAAATAATCACCCACCGGAATAACGAGTCTTCCGCCCGGGGCGAGCTGTTCGATAAGCGGTTCGGGGATGTGGTCCGGGGCGGCGGTTACAATAATGGCGTCGAAGGGGGCGTGTTCCGGCCAACCGCGATAACCGTCGCCGCAACGGACGTATATATTTTCATAACCGAGTGTATCTAAAATAGCTTCCGCTCTGTCGGCGAGTTTGCAGATAATCTCTATTGTGAATACGGAATCGGCGATTTCGGCGAGAACGGCGGCTTGATATCCACTGCCGGTGCCTATTTCGAGGACCTTGCTATATGGACTTATGCGGGCGAGGTCGGTCATCAGCGCGACGATATACGGCTGGCTGATGGTCTGGCCCTCCCCTATCGGCAAGGGGTAATCCATATAGGCTTGACCTCGATACGATTCGGGGACGAACCTATGTCGCGGGACAGAGCGCATAGCCGCGACGACCGCCGAATCGGTAACCCCGCGATTGACGATTGTTCTATCGATAAGATTATCCCTTTCTTTCTGGCGAGTCGTATCCGTCATAGTATCGGTTGAGAAAACCGCGGCGGCTAATATTAACAGGATGCCGCATATTCCGGCGGCTTTAATCTTCCCCTTTTCCATCTTCGTTAGCCTCTTCCTCGTTTTCATTTTGGCCTCCCTTTGCGGAGGTTTCAGCCCGGACGCAAGCCATCCTCAACTCCGACAGCAGGTTACGCAGAACCTGGTCTTCCTGCTCGGTCAGGTTGCCTTTCGTTTTCTCCTCGAGGACGGCGGTCATATCGACGAAACGCCGCGCGGCTTGAATATCGACAATTATCTCGCCGGTATCTGGATTGGGGGTAAAACCGAGCTGGCTTCGCGTAAGCTCACGAAGCAGAACCAGCAGGTCGAAAAATACCATCCCGCTTTCGGTGGCTTTTATTCTCTCTTCATTCATAGTCTCTCCTTAGGTTATCGGTCGCATCCGCCAGGCTTTTTCTGATAGTCTTCTCATCTCAGTGCGGTATTGGTTTATCACTACACCGGCCAATTCGAGCGGGTCGATACTATAAGCCGCGAGGCCGTGTATCTCTTTAGACGGTTCCGTGTCGAGATAAACGCCGAGATGGATTTTAGCAGAAACGATTGTGCACCCCACTGCGGTAATGCTTAAACGGTTCTCGCCGTCGAAAAGGTCGTCTCCGAGACGGGTCAATCGGTGGCCATCCTGCGGGACTCGATGCAGTAGTTTTTCCTCCAATATCGATACCAGAACATACTGGCATAATACGGCCTCCCGTAAATTGGTATCGAAATGTTCTGCGACGAAATGGAGCATATCGACTACAGGTAATTCAGTATCTCGTTTCAGGCATTCGAGGTCTATCCATTTCCCGGGAGGGACATCAAAAGGTCCTTTGAACGCCACAATCGAATCTCCGAGAAGGCCAAAACTTCGGTATGCCCAATGGGGTAACATCTCGTCGCCGGAAAGCGCTCTTTTCTCGGACAAAATCTTGTATTCCATTCTGGTCAGACTCATTTTCCCCCCTGTCGATAACGTGGTTTAACAACGGTATCTATCCTCCCGCGATACTCTCTAAAGCCGCTTTGGCGGCGGTTTTAATCGCATTGTTTCTCGATTTAATAAGCCTCTTCAGTGCGTTAAACGCCTCTTTCGTCCCGATTTTTCCGAGGACATTAATGGCCTCTATACGGATATTATCGGGCAACGACTTCCCGATAGTCAAGAACGAATCTGGTTTTGCAATCTTTTCGAGAGGTTCGACCAGTGAGGTATCGCCGAGTTCGCCGGCGGTTTTCATCGCAGCGATAGCGAAATCGGTATTTGGAAGCGATTTAATAAAGGCCTTTTTATTTATACTGCTGGTTACGAGAGAGGACAGTTCTTTCAGCCCGAGGATGCCGACGGCCCGGACACCGGATGTTTTTATCGCTATATCTGTGCTTTCGATAGCGGTTTTTACAGCGTCTTGTTTAACCTCGTCGGGGAAATTAGCGAGCACCTCGACCACGGAATCGCGGACTACACTCTCGTGGCTTAATATCAACGATTTAAGTCTTTCCCGAACGGTTGGGTCATCCCTAAATATATCCGCAACCGATATCAGATTGGCCATCGTTTCGGCGCGCCAATCGCGGGCGAAACTCTGCGCGAAAGCGTTTACGCCGACGCGGCCTATCCTGGCGACAATCATAGCCAACAACCTGCGAAACCGGGGGGACTCGTTTTCGAGAATGCCGTTAATACACGGTTCGACAGCTTCGACACCTATTCTTACGAGGTTTTGAACGGCTCTGGCTTTTACCACGCGGTCATCCGCCTTAAGGTCCTCGAGCCATTCCTGAACCGGCGAAAATTCGCCGAAAGTGGGACCGGTTTCGCTTCGCTCGGGAACAACTGGTTCCGGCAAAATCTGCTCTTCCGCTCCGATATCCTGTTGGCGCAAGTGTTGCGGAGGTGGGGGCGGCACAGGTGGTTTGACCGGTTTAGTTTCCGCATCTACTTGGGTTTCCGGTAGAGGTTCCTGTTCGGTAGTTTCAGTCGGTTTTTCGGTTTCAGTTGTTGCGGTCGCAGGTTGGGTTTGCGTCGGTTGAGACGGCAAATACCCCGAAACCTCCCTGAGAACGCTCATCAACCTGTCGAAGTCCTTCTCTGGTGATACTCCCTCCTCGAGAGCTTTAAGCAGTTCGCTGCTTTCCTCCCTGAAATCGTCGAGTAGTTTCTCAACCTGTTGTAGGACTTTTTCGGAAATTTCGCTGTCTCCACCTGACGCTTTTTTCGCCGTTTCGACTTCTATTCTATCCTGCCCGAGGACTACTTTTCTCTCTCCGACCGCGACATATATTTTCCTATCCGGTTTGATATGGACTATATTTTCTTCCTTCAACAATTGGTCCCAGGAATCGACTACTTCATCCGGTTTCCGCTTCATTATCTCGAAGAAATCGCCTATTTCATTTTCGGTCAAGCCCTTCAGGAAAACGAAACCCTGAAGGTTATAAGGTGATATCAAGTCGTAGAACTCACTAGCGAGTCTCTCGTCGGCATTTTCGGGACTGGGCGGTTGGCCGTTTACCAGAACGGTTTCGCGGTTTATCGAAAAGGTCAGCACCTCCGTTTTATCGAAGAAATAGGATATGCCCTGGAACGCTCTTACTATCGATTTCGCCACGTTTTCGTTCTCTCTGGGATACAACCTTAACGATTGTATAGCGACTCTTATATCGCGGAGAGTTTTGATAGCTTTGCCGATATCTTCTTTTTCGAGGGAGCTTTCGCGCGCCATATCGTCGATATATGCCCTCCGCTGCAGCAACCTTCGAGTTGCTTCTGGTATTCTCGCTCTGGTATCCCTCTCTCTGACCAACGCAATAACCTGCGCGGCCTTATCCCATCGCTCCGCCTGCTGGAAATGATATACCAGTTTCCCAAATATTTCATCGGAGCTATCCGGATGGAGTTCCATTTCGGCTTCGGCAACTTCCATGTGAACGTCTTTGCGTTCTTCCTCGTCCCACAAATCGTAAAAAACGTTCCTTGTAGACGCCGAATTGAAGACATAGTCCGATTCTCCCCTGAAGTCTTCTCTAATTATATATGCTTTTCTGGCGCGCTCCAATATATCCATCACCTCTTGTTCACTCGTCCCGGTGAGTTTCGACAGGACCTCGACACTGAAACTCTCTCCGATAACCGCCGCTTGTTTCAGTATTTCCTTATCTTCGTCGGATAACTGTTCGGCGCGTTCCGCGAGAATATCGTCGAGAGAATCGGGAAGGTCGTCTGTGGAAAACGGCCTGATTGTCCAATTTGCACCATCGTAAAGGACTATTCCGCGTTCGATAATCAATTTCAGTAGTTCTTCGATAAACAGAGGGTTCCCGGATGTTCGTTCTGCGAGTCGTTCTAATATATCTTCGGGTATATCTATTTTCCCTGTTATCTGATATAGCATATCTGCGATATGCGCAGGACCTAACGGAGGCACTATCAGGCGGGTTACTTCGGCGAGTTGCGCGGTTTTATTCATTCCGCTGAGGATATGCATTATGCCCGCTTCGGTTTCCTGTTCGGTGTCGGTGTTGATAGCGAATACAATATCGAGGTTGCTTTGCGGAAACTCGGCAATAAACGAATCTATAAAGCCCATAGACAGGTTGTCCATAAGCCGGGCATCGTCGACGATAAAAACCTGTCTGCTTTTACGTAGCAATCCAAATATTAATTTATTAAGCGCTTTAAAAATGACGGTATCGCGGTCTTCGCCCCCACCGTCGTCAGGGGGATTGGGGACATCGGCGAGTTCGGGGATATCCTTTGTCAGTTCAGTCTTCTCGGAGAAATCGAGTTCTTCGGCCAACTCTCGCAATAATGTTCTATCACGACGCATGACCTTTCCGAAAGCCTCGACCAACGCATAATACGGCCGATTGAAACCGGCCTGTCCGGTTACATCGATAACCCCATAGCCCCTATTTTCGGCTTCTTTAGCTAACTCTTTCAATAGACGTGTTTTACCGCCGCCTCTCGGGCCGCATAAAATCGGGAGTTCCGGTTTACTTTCTTTGCCGGTTATTCTGTCAATAGTAACGAGTTTTAATTGAGCTAAAATATCGTCGAAACCGACGGTTCGTTCGACCGGGAACAGGGTCGATATATTCCCCGGTGCCACGAGTTTGCCCTCGTCGGGATATGCTATTGCCCGGTTTTTTCCGGCACCTTTCGCGTGGTAAAGCGCCTCGTCGGCGCGTTTGAAAAGGGTTTCGTAGTCCTGCGCGTCGTGGGGGAAATTAGCCAGACCTATACTTACATTTACCTTTATTCCCTGGCTTCCACCGACATCTATAATGGTTTTATCGAGGGTTTCGACGAGTTCGTCCATAAGGTTCTTGGCTTCCTGTTTTTCTATATTCAAGAACACTACAGTGAATTCGTCGCCTGCGTATCTAATAGTGATACCTTTATCTCCTACGCACTCATTAATAGTCTTGGCGAAATTCACAAGAACCTGGTCGCCGGTCATATGGCCGTAAGTGTCGTTGATACCTTTGAAACCGTCGAGGTCGAGCATTGCCAGCGTAATTGCGCCGCCGGCCTTTTTAGCCATCAGGATATAGTTTGGGACGCGGGTTTTCATAAACCGGCGATTATAGAGACCGGTCAACTCGTCGGTAAAGGCCATCCGCCGAAGTTCTTCTTCCTCCGATGTTGCGGATTCAGTCGTAGTTTCAGCCTCGACCGGTTCCTCTTGCCGCCCCGGCGCCCGGATATCCGGTGTGTGGTCTATATTACTTTCGGGCATAGTCATATTGCAGACTCGACAATTTGTGTATTACTATAAATATAATATAATCCGCGCAAAATTCCACTATTTTCCTTTAAATTTAATTCTGGGTCGGATAAGACGATTTTTCCCGCCCATATTCGCGCGTTTTCGAGAAGTTCTGTCATTCGAAGCGGGTCGGCGAAATCCAGGTCCGGTTTGCCGACCTGAGATAGGCTCAATATCTCGCCTTCGCGTCTTTCGATTAAATCCTGCTTCGCGATTTCGAAACCGTCGTTGGTTTCGCTAAATGTCTTCAGTCTGTTCCAACTTCGAGAGCCTTTTTCTTTTCCGGTTAGTAGTATACAGTATCCCGGCCGGTCCGCTCTTCCGACTCGTCCTCTTATCTGGTGAAGCTGGGCCAGTCCGAATTTTTCCGCCGACTCGATAATCACTACGGTAGCTTCGGGAACATCTACCCCAATCTCGATAAGGCTCGTCGTCGCGAGTATCGGGCTTTTACCGGTTCGGAAATCGGCGAAAACTCGGTTTTTCTCGGTTTCGGCCATAGTGCCGTGAAGCAGTGCCGTTTTGCCGGGGAACCGTTTTTGGAGATTTTCGAAACAGAACGTCGCCGCCGAGAAGTCATCCCCCTCGACTCGGGGATGGACGATAAATACTCGTTCCCCGGTTTTTATTCGCTCCCCGATAAAATCCCACACCGCGGGTCTGCTGGATTCATCGCGTAAATAGGTTTTAACTCCAGCTCGTATTCCGGGGAACCCGCGTAGAACCTGCAAATCGAGGTCGCCGTAGAGTGCGAGTGCCGCAGTTCTGGGTATCGGTGTCGCGCTCAGGAGCAATGTATGTGCACCCTCTCTTTCCGGTAATGTCAGGCGCTGTTTGACACCAAAACGGTGCTGCTCGTCGATTATTACCAGACCGAGGTTTTTGAACTTAACCTTCGGTGATAGAAGCGCTTGCGTTCCGATAATTATATCGATTTTTCCTGAAAGCAACCGCTTTATTAGTTCGGGAGAGCCGGACTCGCCGGTTAGAAGGCCGATTTCGGCGCCCAGAGGTTTAGCGATATCCGCGACAAAATCGGCATGTTGCCGGGCGACAAGCAGACTCGGAACTATCAAAGCGACCTGCAGACCGGAATCGACCGCGGCACACGCCGCTAGAAGCGCCACTACCGTTTTGCCGGAGCCAACATCGCCGGACAAGAGCAGCATACTTCGCCCCGGGGAATTCAAACTCTCTAAAATCCCGGCCAGTGCGCGATTCTGTCCGTCGGTCAGTTTGAACGGGAGAGCCGATTTCAGCCCGGCAAAAAGGGTGCCCGGTTTAACAGGGCGCGCTTGAGTGTCCTCGCACGCGCGTTTTTTACGGAGCGTAAAAACGAGCTGCAAAAGTAGAAGTTCGTCGAAAGCAAATCTCCGTTTTGCCGACTCGAGGGATTTTAAATCCGCCGGCGCATGCAAATCCCGTAAGGCTTTAGAGAATCTTGGCAAACCGAGGTCGTCGAGTATTACCTCTGGAACAGGGTCGGGAATATTCGCCATTTTGTCAAGAATTCCCAGAATAATTTTCGACCGCAGCTTTTGCCCGAAACGAACATCGACGAGTCGCTTGGAATTCGGATAAACCGGTATCAACTTCTTTTCGCTTTCGGAAGAAAACTCGAAATCCGGATGCGCGAATCGAAGCCCGAGACCGTCGCGTTTCGCTTTACCCCATATCAGGAGTTCCGCACCGCGAGAGAATTTACCGGACATCCAGCGAGGGGCATTGAAGAAAAGAACGACCGCTTCTTCTGATTCGTCTTTTACAAGCAGCCTTAGATTTCCGCGTTTGCCCTTTCTAATATAGTCCTTTTCAACGACTCGAACCAGTGCGGTGGCGTCGTCGCCGTCCTCGATTTCGGAAAGAGGAATTGCCGTTTTCCGGTGGATATACTTTCTCGGCGGACAGGCTATCAGGTCGGCAATCGTATCGAATCCCGCCGCAGATAAAGCATCCGCGCGAACAGAACCGATTCCGGGAAGAATGCTCGTCTTTTGGGTCAGGTATCTATTTTGTGATGAGATTATCTCCCACATTTGTTTTTATTATAAATGAATATCGTAGTTAAATCAAGCTGAATTGGGTATAGGAGTTTCCAGAAAAACTACAAAATAAGTGATTTTTAATTGGCGCGTTGACAAGAGCTATAATCCAACTTATTTTACAATTATGGCAAAGCGGAAACGGAAACCTATCGAGGAATGGGCTAATCTTATCCGATGGAAAAACACCGGAGTCGCTCTGGCGTGCGTAGCGGCAGCGCTTACCCTTGGTGAAACGCGACTTCCCTGTATCGTAAAACTGCTTATATATTCAGCTGTCGGGCTTATTTTCGCCGGCGGCAACGTCATCAACGACTATGTCGATTACGAGTCCGACGCTGTTGGTCATCCGAACAGGCCGATACCGTCGGGGACAATAGAGCGGAAAATAGCGCTTATAATGGGCATCGTTTTTTTTATAGGAGGCGTTTTATTCGCCGCGCTCGGTGCTATAAACTACGGCCCTATCCCGGCGCTAATTGCAATCGGAGCGGCTTTACTTCTGCTTTTTTACGATTTTATCGGAGGGAAAATACCGTTTGTAGGAAATTTCGCAGTGGCGATACTCGGCGGGTTAGTGTTTATCTATCCAGGGAGCGTGCAAGGATTGACGAAAAAACATATTTTCGCCGCCGGTTTCGCGGTGCTTATCCATCTTGGGCGCGAGATTGTTAAGGATATCGCCGACCGCGCAGCAGACGAGTCTGTCGGGATACGGACGTTGCCCTCGATAATCGGCGATACGAAGGCCGCACGGTTGGCATCGGCCTGTTTATTTCTAATTGTCCCGCTGACGATACTCCCCTATTTTATAGGTGTGTTTTCGGTCTGGTATCTCGGCACAGCAATACTATTCGTCGATTTGCCGATTATCCTATTAGCCTGGCTTTTCCCGGTGGGCGTTACGGCGCGTAAGGCGTCGAAGTTCGCCTCGGATTTAAAATGGATAATGATAGGAGGGCTTGTCGCGTTGTTATTAGGAGGATTAACATCGTGATAGCATTATTACAACGAGTCAAAAACGCGCTGGTAACCGTCGATAATAAAACCGTCGGCAAAATCGGGCGCGGATTGGTTATATTGCTGGGCGTTTTCGAAAACGACACGGAAACCGACGCTATATTTCTCGCCGTAAAATGCGCGAACCTACGCATTTTCGAGGACGACACCGGTGCGATGAACTTATCCTTACTCGATATAAACGGCGAGGCACTCGCTATCAGCCAGTTCACGCTTTGCGCTAACGCCCGCAAGGGCCGCAGACCGAGTTTCTCTAAGGCTATGGCTCCCGAGCCAGCAAACGAGCTTTACGAGCGGTTTTGCGCCGAGCTTGAGAAAACGGGCATACACGTCGAGAAGGGTATTTTCGGCGCGCGGATGCTGGTAAATATCGTTAACGACGGCCCGGTAACAATTATACTCGATTCGAGGGAAACACGAAGGGGGAACGTGAAGAGTTGAGAGTGGAAAGCTGCCTGCGCCACCCGTGTGGGGACTTTACCGCAAAGAACATAGAGAGCGCAGAGAAAATGAGAAAAGGAAATGCCCGCAAAATATATCTTGCATCGAAATCGCCGAGGCGGCGGGAACTTCTCGAACGAGTCGGGATACCGTTCGAGGTCGTCGAACGAGACAGCGTTCCTCTGCCGAAATTCGACCCGGAAAACCCCGCGGACTACGCCATAAAGCTCGCGCTGGCAAAAGCGAAAGCCGCGAAAGCGCCGGACGACGCCATCGTTCTCGGATGCGATACAATCGTAGTCCAGCGTTTGAAACTACTCGAAAAGCCCGCCGATGAAACGCAAGCGAAGTATTTCTTAACACGGCTTGCGGACGACTGGCATCAGGTTTTCACCGGAATCGCATTATACGAGCCTTCGACCGGGCGCGAAGAGTCTGACTGCGAGATGACGCGCGTCCATTTCGGCCCGCTGAGCGAAGAGGAAATAGACGCCTACATCGCCACCGGCGAGCCGATGGATAAAGCGGGTGCATACGGAATTCAGGAAAAGGGCGCTCTTCTAATTCGGGAAATACGCGGAGATTATTTCAATGTGGTCGGTCTTCCCCTTTTCCGCTTGACAGTTTTACTTGCACGTTTTAATATCTTTGTGGAAAACCTTATCGAATGCGGATAAGCAACATCATAAATTCTATCGGATTTAAATGCGGGAACTCGGCGAATACCTAAAACAAATGCGCGTGGCCAAAGGTCTGTCTATCGAGGATATTGCCGAAGCCACAAAAATCAGCGTGGAATACATAGTCGCGCTCGAGGAGGGCAATTTCGATATACTCCCCGCCGAAATTTACGTCCGCGGATTCATCAAAAGCTACGGGGAGCTTCTCGGCGCGGACCTCGACGACCTTTTCTCACGCTACGAGGCGGCGAAGCCGAAACCGAAAGCGCGGCGGATATTCTCCGGAGCACCTAAAGAACCGCCGCCGTATGAGCCTCCGATAAAGAAACAAAAAGTGGGTAAAAAGCGCGTTATCCCGCGCAGAATTTCGATAACCCCCGGGAGAATTATTGGCCTAATCGTTCTTATTCTGATAATTGTAGTGGCAGTCAAACTTATAATGGGGAAAAAACCGGCCGCCGGACCACCGGTTACTAATATAAACGACGTTGTCG
>QNEE01000071.1 GCA_003645085.1 bacterium
GTATCGGTTCGGGGGATTTCGCAGGATTCGTCCCGTGGATTGCGCTTCTCGCGCCGGTGATTATCGCCGTTTCTGCGTTTTTGATATGGTTCGGCTGGAAACTCGGCCCGAAATCGCGGCCTCTCGCGCTGGCTGGATTGGCGGCGTGGATAGCCTCGCTCTCCCTCGAACAAATGATTATGGGCTATCATATTCCGATGGCGGAATGTATCGCAGAGGAAGGCTGCGAGATGGTCGGCACGACTATGTTCGCGTTAGCGTTCGCGTTGAAAATCAGACAGGCGAAGCCCGATATATGAAATATCACCCGAAAATAGTGTTGATTTTTGTCCTAATTTTCTATATCATCGATGTTGTATATGCTGATAACTCCGACAAAGCGACTATGGACGACATTATCGACAGCCTGACGATAACTATCGTGTTCGACAATTACCCGTTCGCCGAGGGCCTCGAAACCGGCTGGGGATTTTCGTGCCTTGTCGAGGCGGACGGTCATAAACTACTTTTCGATACCGGCGAGGACGGGGCGATGCTGATGCACAATCTCTCCGGCCTCGATATCGACCCGAAGGCCATCGAGTTCGTGATGCTCTCGCACGACCATTGGGACCATACGAAAGGCCTGCCTGCCTTTCTCGACAAAAACCGGGAAGTCAGCGTCCTTGTTCTGAGCGCTTTTTCGTGGGGAACCAAAAACGAGATAACCAAACGCCGCGCGACTCTCCGCGAAATCGACGAACCTATTGAGATATTCCCCGGCGCGTTGACCACCGGCAAAATGGGGACAGACATACCGGAGCATTCGCTGATTCTCAAAACGAACCGCGGCGCGATTGTAATCACCGGCTGCGCCCATCCGGGTATTGTGAACATAGTCGAAAGAGCGAAAGAGCTTTCCGGGATGGAAATATTTCTCGTTATGGGCGGCTTCCACCTGATGGCTATGTCCGAAACGGGCGTCCTGCAAATCACGGAGGATTTCAAGCGGTTGGGCGTTCGCTATGTGGCGCCGACCCACTGCACCGGCGACCACGCCATAAGAATTTTCAACGAAAGATTCGGGGATAATTGCCTGCGGCTCGGCTCGGGACAGATAATAAGACCGGGGGAATTGAAATAGCAGTGGAAGTATACGGCATACACCAGCTTCGACGGGGGCAAACACCTTTTCTGAAATGTTATTGCAAGGTGGCGGTGTTTTAATATTTGCAAAGATTTCCAATTTGAATTTCTTTATGATGAAGAAATATCGTTCTTTCTATCTCTCTATCCGAAACCTCGAATTTTTTAGCATAATATCTCAATTTCATCAGCTATACAGATTGTTAAAATCAAAATTGGTTCCATTTGCTCTGTCTTTCACAATACTATACAAATGAAGGACTTGCCACACCATAATATCGATAACTCCATAATTATTAAGGTCATATAGAAACATAACCGATAAAAACAGAAAGAATTAACCAATGCAAAAGAACAACCCGTTTTTCAGTAATCTCATATTGTTATCGCTATTCGTTTTCGCGGTAGTCGGCTTCGCCGAGACAATCACTATAATCGACCAAATCGGGGGCTTTACAAACGCTCAGGCATGTGTCGGGTATAGCGATGTGGTTTATATTCTGGACCATTACAAAGTGATGACATATAATCCCATAACTGGCGCTTTTCTCGACACACTCGACCTCGGCGAATACGTCCGAGATATAGATTTCTCCGGCAATCGGGCTGTGGTGGTCGGTATCAGCCACGTTTTCCTTATCGATGTGTCCGACCCATCCTCCCTGTCAGAAATCGACGCCGAAACGTTCGGTATGGGCAGTATAGGTTGGTGCGCGGATATTTGCGGAGATATGGCCTATGTCGCCGCACAGAATGTAGTTCCGATTTACGAGATATCGCCTACCGGGCTTTCTATTCGAGGTAATTATTACCCTCCCGGTTCTTTCCCGATAGCCCGCGCGGTGGCCGTTCGCGATACCACTATGTATGTCGGTCTGGACCTTTCAGGAATAGCGGCGGTTAACGTTTCCAATCCCGCCACGCCGACGCTCCGTATGATGGCCGACACACCCGGCTATACGATAGATTTGAAAATCGCTCCCGATGATATCCTCGTCTGTTCCGACGGTTCTTATTTTGGAAGAGACACCGCAAGCGTCCAGTTTCTAAGCATACCCACTTCATCGACAATCGACAGTATAGGGACATGGGCGGTTACAGGAGGAGATTGTCTGGAGAGTTATATAGTCGGTAACCGGCTCGCGCTCGCAGACGGCGAGGGCGGAGTTCGTATAATCGATTTCTCCGACCCAACCGCGCCTTATCAGGTCGTCCATCAGCCGACCTCGGATAATATCAACGGGGTTTTCGTCAGCGGGGATACGGTTTTCGCCGCCGGAACCGACACATTCTATATTATGACCACCGACGCATTCGTCGCCGATACCGATACGGTAATAATAGTCGAGCCGCCCGTTATCGACAGCGTCCAGCCGCCCGAGGGGATAATTACCGCCTGCGATTCTATCGTCTTCACCTGGTTCTTTAGCGAAGGAACATTCCCTGTCGACCCATTAAGTGCTGTCATACTCGCAAATGGTATAAGCTATACGCCGTTCGACTCGGAGGTTATTGTCGGACCGGGTTATACCGGCCTCGAATTAGCTACGCCCCTATTCGACACCGGCGATACAGTTTACGCAAGTCTGGATAATCTCGCCGATACCGCCGGCACGCTGGCGACCGGTCTCGGCCTTTCGACATATCTGGTTATCGACAATTCACCTCCCGAACTGAGCGGGATTTCGCCACTGTCCGGAGATTCAGTCCATCCGGATTCGGTCGTAATCTATGGCCAGATAGCCGACAGTCCAGCCGGTTTCGACGAATCGAGTTTCCGCGTAATCGTCGATGGAATATCCTACAGCACAGCCGGGATGTATCTCGACTATACCGCGCCGGATTTCGTCTGCACACCGATGGGGTCATTCGACTGGGGCGACACCGTCGTTGTCTGTATCCGCGCCGAGGATAGCGTGCCCACAGAATACTGCGGCCCGAATGCCCTCGATACCTGCTGGGTGTTCTATATCCGCGGCTCCAGTATCCCGGAAAATCGATTCCCGGGCGATTACGAGTTTTCGGTCTATCCGAATCCGTTCAATGCTTCGTGCCGGGTCCGAGCTGTCGGCAAGGTTGAAGTATTCGATATTAACGGAAGGTTGGTTGCGTCGATGAAAAATCCGATTATCGACGACCGAACACCGATTACCGATTTTATATGGAGGCCACCCGCTAATGTCGTATCCGGTATATACCTTGTTCGTTCCGAAGAAACCGGAGATATAGTAAAGGCGGCATTAATAAGGTAATGCATTGTTTTATTTCTTCCGCTATTTAGTCCCGGCTCGATGGATATTCCCTGCAATAACTGGTATTTGCAAGAGGATTTTTAGCCGGTTGACATAACGTTGCGGGGACATTATCTTTCTGAACGATAATTACCCATCTATGTCGAAAGGGTTTTTATGAAAATACTCGTGGTGGGCGGCGGCGGGAAAGAGCACGCAATTGTCTGGAAACTCAGCCAAAGCCGTTTTGTGGAGAAGGTCTACTGCGCACCGGGTAACGCCGGGATAGCTCGACTCGCCGAAAATGTTAATATAGCGGATACGGATATCCGCAATCTGGCCTCGTTTGTCGAAAAAAACGGTGTCGATTTTACTGTAGTCGGCCCCGAAGCACCGCTTTCCGAAGGGATAGTGGACTATTTTAACGACCGTAAACTCAACATTTTCGGCCCGACGCGGAAAGCCGCTCTAATAGAGTCCAGCAAAATTTTCGCCAAGGACTTTATGAAAGAGTTCCGGATACCGACCGCAAGTTTCGTCAGTTTCGATAGGGCTGAAGACGCAATCCATTTTCTCGAACATCATAGCCTGCCGCTCGTTATCAAGGCAGACGGCCTTGCCTCGGGCAAAGGAGCTACAATAGCCGATACGCTCGAGGAAGCCAAGGACGCCGTCCGCAGGGCAATGATAGAACGTGCGTGGGGCGAAGCCGGTCGACGCATTATTATCGAGGAGTTCCTGCCCGGGCACGAAGTCAGTCTGCTCGCTTTCACCGACGGTAAAACCGTTTTACCTATGGTTACGAGCACCGAATACAAACGAGTTTCCGATGGCGGGCATGGCCCAAATACAGGCGGTATGGGCACGATTGCGCCTAATCCAAATGTCGACAAAAAAACTGTCGACCGCATAGTCGAAGAGGTCCTCAAACCTACTGTCGACGGCCTCCGATATCGCGGCTCGCCGTTTAAGGGGGTTCTATACGCCGGTATTATGATACGCGAAAACGATTTCAAGGTGCTGGAATTTAACTGCCGCTTCGGCGACCCGGAAACGCAAGCTGTATTGCCTCTTCTCGAATCAGACCTGATGGAAATAATGTTACATATCCACCACGATAGACTCGAAGAGGCTGAAATAAAGTGGAAGGAAAATATATTCTCGGTTTGCGTAATAATGGCCAGCGGGGGTTACCCGAAACGATATAAAAAAGGTTTCCAGATAAAAGGACTCGATAAAATAAACGATAACCAAACGGTGGTTTTCCACGCCGGAACAACGAGAGTCGGAGAAAAAATCGTAACCGACGGCGGACGCGTCCTCGCGATAACATCCTGGGATAAAAACCTGAAGGCCGCGCGCGACCGAGCTTACCGGGCTGTCGAAAAGATAAGTTGGGAAAAGGAATATCATCGAAAAGACATCGGAATCGGGTTCATTTAAGGATGGTCAATTATGCCAAAAATCGCAATTGTCGCCGGAAGTAAATCGGATGCGGAAATGGTCGAAATAGTCGAGAAAACTCTCGGTTCCTTCGGAATAGAATACGACAGTTTCTTTATCTCGGCACATAGAATGCCGGAACACTGTAGGGATTTCGCGCTTTCCGCAAAAGAAAAAGGATATAAATCGATTATCGCTATCGCCGGGCTTGCCGCTCATCTTCCCGGGGTAATAGCGAGTATGACCGACCTGCCTGTAGTCGGGGTGCCCATTGCGGCCGGAACCCTAAACGGTATCGATGCTTTGTTGTCGATGGTGCAGATGCCCGGTTCGACGCCGGTGGCCACTATGGCAATCGGCAAGCACGGCGCAAAAAACGCCGCAATACTGGCAGCGCGGATATTAGCTCTCGAGGATACAGAAATCGCAAAAAAGCTCGTCGAATATCGCCGAAGTCTCGAAGAAGGCGGTAAGTAATGGGCAAATTCGTCTATGGCCCGGTTCCGTCGCGAAGACTCGGGCGCTCTCTCGGTATCGACCTACTTCGTCCAAAAATTTGCACGGTCAACTGTGTCTATTGCCAAATAGGTTCCTATCCTCCCTTGCCTCCGGTGCGTAAGCGGTTCGTTAATCCCAAGGATATCGAACGCGAATTGGCCGAAGCGATTCGTCCCAAACCGAGAATAGACTATATCACTTTTTCCGGCAGTGGCGAACCGACACTTTCGTCCGATTTGGGCAGACTTGTCAACTTCGCTAAATCATTAAGAAGTGCGCCGGTTTGCGTTTTGACCAATGGCACGCTCTTGTCCCATCCCGATGTCAAAGAGGAACTCGCCGCCGCCGATGTAATTATACCCAACCTCGACGCTGCAAACGCGAGAGTATTTAAAAAGGTCAATCGTCCCCATCCGGATATAAAATTCGACGAATATCTCGAAGGTCTCGAGACTTACGCGCGAGAATTCAGCGGCAAATTTTTTATCGAAATCGTTTTGGTAAAAGGGATGAACGATTCCGAAGAACACCTCGAAGAACTGGCCGCCCGGATAGAACGAATCGACCCCGACGGTGTGTGGATTGGCACCGTTACCCGTCCTCCAGCCGAAACCGTGGCAAAACCAGTAACTAAAGAAACCCTCGGTAAAGCCCGAAGAATAATAGGTGAACGCGCACAGACAATAAGCGCTTTCCACAGTGACGATACAGGGAGTTTTTACGGCGAGTTAACGGAGAATATATTAGCACTCCTAATACGCCGCCCTGAAACGGTGGAAAACATATCGAAAAGTCTCGGCGCGAACCCCCACGAAGTAACCAAGGTTATCGCGCAGCTTGTCGAGGACGGCACAATTCGACGCAGAGACATGAGCGGAAAAACGTATTTTGAATATGTAAAAAATTAACAATAAGATTCTAATAAAAAGGTGTCGAAATGTATGATGAAATATTAACCCAGCTAATTATAAAAAACGACACAAAGGCGTTGCTTCTCGTCGCCGATGGCATAGGCGGAACCACAGTTGGAGGTCGCACGGAACTCGAAGCCGCTAGAACGCCGAACCTCGATACTCTCGCCAAAAAAAGCTCTCTGGGACTTCAATACCCCGTCGGGTATGGCATTACTCCCGGCAGCGGCCCGGGGCATCTGGCTCTTTTCGGCTATGACCCTATCAAAAACCAGATAGGCAGGGGGATTCTGGAGGCTCTCGGTAGCGGGATGGTTGTAAAGAAAGGAGACCTGGCCGTTCGCGGGAATTTCGCTACTCTTATAGACGGCAAGATTGCCGACCGGCGCGCCAACAGGATATCCTCCGAAGAAAGTGAAAAACTCGTAAGACAAATCCGTGAGAATGCGACCGATATCGACGGCGTGCGTTTCGATATCAAGGTCGCCCGCGATTACAGGTTCGCCGTGGTTTTCCACGACCCCGAACTTAAAGACAATATCGAGGACGCCGACCCGCAACATACCGGCGTCCCACCTAGACCAGCAAAAGCGCGCGACAAAGAGAGCGAACGCGCCGCGGAAATAATCAATAGATTTATCGATAAGGTTACCGAAATCCTCGAGGGTCAGATGCCGGCTAATACCTGCCTTGTCCGCGGCGCAGCGAACACGCCCGATATCGTCCCTTTCGAGGACAGATTCGGGATGAAACCGCAGGGAATCGCCGTTTATCCTATGTATAAAGGACTCGCGCGGTTGGTCGGGATGGATACGCCGCCGGGGCTCGAAACCTACGAACAGGAAATCGAACGCCTCAAAGAAACGTGGGCTGATTATGATTTCCATTTCCTGCACTTTAAATATACCGATTCCGCAGGCGAGGACGGCGATTTCGACCGCAAAGTCGCTATGATAGAGGAGTTCGACTCCGGCCTGCCCGAGATATTGAAAATCGAACCGGATGTTTTAGTAATAACGGGCGACCATTCGACGCCAAGCAGCTTAAAGTCCCATAGCTGGCATCCCGTTCCGATACTGATTAACGGCAGATTCGCATTTCAGGACGACGCCGGTCGCTTTACCGAACGTGAAGCGGCCAATCACGGCATTCTCGGACATATCCCCGGAATGGCTATTATGATGTATATCCTCGCTAATTGTGAGCGACTCCGGAAATTCGGTGCATAATCTTCAGGAAGATATCATCGAAGGTTTGTCGATAGCGAGTCCGCTTTCGATAAAAGAGAGACTCTATTTCTGGGCGAAACGCTTTATTAGCAAAATGTATATCGAAGCGCCTTTGGGTGAAGGAGTCAATGCGCCCCGTTTCCGCGCGGATGGATTCGATTGTATGACCTATGTCGAAACCTGTCTGGCCCTGGCTATTTCCGAGTTGCCCGAAGAGGTTATAGGAAACCTCGACCGAATTCGCTACATTAACGGCGAAATCGGGTTCCACACAAGATGCCATTTCGTTTCTGCCAATTGGCTGCCAAACAACAAATCGTTGCTCAAGCGCCGCGACGAAATCGCGGATGAAACGGTAACCCGCGTTATCGACCGTGGCAAATTTTTCGCTGAAAAGGGTTTTTCGTTGCCAGACGACCATCCTCTCGCCCAACCAGAGAAGGTTACAATGCCGTTTGCCTCGAAAAAAGCCGTTCTATCGATGGAAAACGAATCGGTTAGTAGCTCTGTCGCACTCTTTGTGGCCGATTCCAACTGGCTTATAGTAAAACATGTGGGGCTGGTCTTTATCGAGGCCGGAGAAAAGGAGCTTTATCACTGCTCATCGAAAGCAAAAAAGGTTGTGCGCGAGCCGTTAAATGGTTATATTACGGTTCGGGAGGATATCATCGGAACGATATTCCTTTCTTTGGTAGATTAGATAATTGAAAGAGCTGTAAATTGTTACAGCTGTCATCGGACTTTGTGGGAACGCATCGACCAATTTTTTTAAATTTAATTTGACATCGCCACCTCCCATCAATATAATCTTAAGGCTCTGGACGGTGAACCCATAACCTTCAGGATGTGAGGAGGGGGTATGGAACGAGAATTCCCCACTTGTCTGAAATGCAATGTCGGCAAAATGTTGCCGCTCTCTGATTATGGCCGCGACGGCGCGTCTATCCACTATAAGGTTTGGGTTTGCTCAAACCCGGATTGTGGATATTCATTGAGAATCGATAACGGCGAAGTGAGCATTGGCAAATCTTTAGGTTATTCGAACAAGTAGTCCGGAAAAATAAACGGGTATTCACCAACCAGAGAATGAAGAACCGGCTACTTAAAAACGCACCTGCCAAGCTATTCGCGCTCATAGCTGCTTGCGTTCTATGGCTTCACGTCGCAACCGAGCAGACGTATGAGCATACCTTCTGGTATCCTATTATATTAGAGGGGCTTCCGGATGAATACGTTCTGGGAGCCCCTCTTCCAGATTCGGTCGGCGTGATTCTGAAGGGGCGCGGCAAAGACCTTTTCAAACTCCTTTTTGCGGAAGGCGCACTCGTTATCGACGCACGCGGTTTTAAGTATTCTGAAAGGTTCTTCGAGCTGCATCAGGCCGAGTTGAGAACCACAGAAACCGATTGCGAGGTCGTGGAATTTGTCGGTGATGACAGAGTTCGCCTAGTTATCGACCGCTATGCCGACCGGGAAGTCCCCGTAAAAGGCGACCTGTGGCTAGAACCCGCCGAGGGTTATATGGCGTCCGCAGATAAAGTCCAGTTCGACCCGCCCGGAGTAATTATTAGCGGACCCGAAAGTCGGATTAGCCTTATCGAATATGCCTACACAGAACCGGAAACCCTGAGGAACTTGAACATAACGACCACAAAGGTTTTTGATATTAAAAAGAACGACGATTTGTTCTCTTATACGCCCGATAAGGTCTCCGGAACGATATTCGTCGAGCCGCTGCAACAGGTCGAGTTTTCCGACATCGCGGTCCAGGTAAAAGGAGGTAAACTGCGAAAAGGCGAAAAACTCCAGCCCGAAACGATAGACCTGGTTTTCACTGGAACCGCCGAGGCTGTCGAGGCTCTCGAACGGGGGGAAATAAGCGTTTTTGTGGATTATATCGATGTCCAAACCCAGGGAAATCAACTCAGACCGGTAGTCGTTCATCCGCCGGGAGTAAGCGTGGTTTCTATGAAACCGGAGTATTTCACTTTCGAAAGCGAATAGAGACCGTAAAGCTCGCTAATGTAAATTCAGACATCACGGAATCAGATGGTAGTATTGGGAATCGAGACTTCCTGCGACGACAGCGCGGTCGGTGTTTGGTGTGACGGCGGGATTCTCGCCAACGTTGTCCATACCCAGAAAATCCACGCGAAATGGGGCGGAGTTATCCCCGAATTAGCCAGCCGCGACCATATCCTCACGATAATACCCTCGATACGCGAGGCGCTAAACGAGGCCGAAATCGAACTCGACGCCCTCGATGCTGTCGCGGTATGCGGCGGCCCCGGGCTTTTAGGTTCGCTTCTGGTCGGGCTTTGCACAGCGAAATCTATTGCTTGGGCACTCGATATACCATTTATCGCCGTGCATCATCTCGAGGGTCACCTTTTCGCGGCGCAGATTGGAGACTATATCCGCCCGCCATTTCTCGCCCTTATAGTCAGCGGCGGACATTCGCATATATACTCCGTTCCCGAGCAGGGGAAATACAAGCTTCTTGGGCGAACCCGCGACGACGCCGCCGGGGAGGCTTTCGATAAAGGTGCAAAAGCGATGGGTCTATCCTATCCGGGCGGGCCCGCAGTCGAAAAAGCCGCGAATAACGGCAACCCGACCGCTTTCGATTTCCCGAGAGCAATGCAAAAACCGGGCGAACTGGATATGTCGTTCAGTGGACTCAAAACCGCATTACTTCTTACGCTGGACAAAATACCTAAAGAGAACCTACCCGCGAAAATCCCCGACCTTTCCGCAAGCTATCAGGAAGCTATCGTGGATGCCTTGATATGGAAACTCGCCGAGGCCGCAAAGGCCGTTTCGATAACCGATATAGTCGTAGTCGGCGGTGTAGCCTCGAATAAGAGATTCAGAGAAAAACTGACCGGCCGGGCCGAAAGCGAGAACTGGAACGTTCGTTTTCCGCCTCCTGAATTATGCACCGACAACGGCGTTATGATAGCCGCGGCGGGCGCTTTTCGTTTGAAACGCGGAGAGCGGTCGGGCTGGAATACGACCGCAGTCAGCCGCTGGCCACTGGGGAATATATAAACAATAGGAGTATATTATGTTAGAAGAAACCACGAAATTTTTTAAAGAAGCCCAAATCAAGGATTTGAGAAAGAACCTTAAGGATTTCTGCAAAGCACTGGGACAGAGAGTCCCGCGTGAAATCGACACACAACTCAAACTTGCACAACAGATAGCGGAAAACGGTTTAGCAATCGAACAGGAAACACAGGATTTATCTATCACGGAACTGCAGGAGCTTATACACACGGTTAAAAGGGCATCTCAGCTTAGGAATAAAGAAAAGAGACTGCTCAAGTTCCGCGAACTAATTGAATCTTCTATTGGACAGGCCGCCGAAGGGGCGCTTGCGATGCGGGGCAAGGATTTGCTTTTGCATTTCTCTGCCGAGCTAATGTTGGGGGATTCGTTCTCCCCCGATATTCTCGACAGCCATTGCTCCGCTTTCGTCGAAGATTTCCTTATCGATTATGTCTCCTATCACAACAGCTGGCACGCTGAACGCAGGTCTGTTGGTAAACGCTATTTCGACCTTCGTCGCCGCGCGAAAGCGCTATTCGACCTGAATACTATTCCGCAGCTCGGCGAGCCACTCGGCGAAAAAATCGTCGAAGAGGTCATGAATATGCCGTCGAATCTGCCGGAATGCGGTATATTAGAGGTCTCGGAAATCGGCTATGCGCCGGTTTGCCCTAGATGCGGTCTGCCCTATCGAGCCGCTTTATCATGGAAGAGGTTTTTCGAATTGGAGAAAGCAATCGCGCCCGAGTTAGAGATGAAAGTCGATGCGCTCGCACGCTCGGTAGCGGGCAAAAAAGTAAAACGTATCGAGAGCGACCCTCTACGCGCGTATGTCGGCGCGGTCGGTGTGAGCGACCTCGATAAGCTATGCGTCATCCTCACCGACGATGTCCTATCGACGATTAAGAAGGTTTTAAGTTAACGGATAACCGGTCTTCGGAACAACGCGCTATAGAAAACCTAACTACGCGCTGGGTAACCGCAAAAAAGATAAAGAAAACAAAGAGATTTTAGGGCGCGGTTACAGCTCCCTTTATTTATTCTATGCGAACATCGGGCTGGCACGCTCCGTGCAAAGTCCTTATAAGGATTAACGAACATATTATAGCGGACGCACGGACTCCCGACTACCCCGAGACCTCTCCCTCGCGCCAGCCCCGGACAAAACAGTCATACGAGAATGTCTGACGAGCCGATAGAACAAGCATTCTTGCCTGTTCCGACCTCGCGACCGGAGTCGTGGGCTATCGACCTTTTTTTATTTGCGATTGCTTTAATTTAGCATATATTATATAAGCAAGGAAATATGATAAAAAGGTAGCTATGGCCGGATTTTTCAGGAATATATTCCGCACGTTGAACGAGGAGAGGGTGAAGTATCTCGTTGTCGGGGGGTTGGCGGTCGTTCTTCACGGCGCACCGCGCTTCACTGCGGATGTGGATATGATGGTCGACCTAACGGAGAAAAATGTACTTAAACTCTGGAAAGCTCTTATTAAGATTGGATATAGACCCCGTATTCCTGTGGAAGCAAAAGATTTCGCCGACCCCGCGAAAAGAAGAAGTTGGATTGAAGAAAAGAATATGAAGGTTTTCCAATTCGTCAACCCGGATAGACCTATAGAAGGGGTAGATATCTTTGTCGAAAACCCCATAGATTTTGCCGAAGCGTACTCTCGCAGAAAAGAGGTGCAACTCGGAGACATCGCTATCCCTATTGCTTCACTGGACGACCTTATCTATTTGAAGAAAGAGGCGGCGCGGGCGAAAGACCTGGCGGATATCGGGGCGCTCGAGGATATAAAAGAGCAAAACGATAATGAATAATAAGAATAAATATTGGGATTTCTATTACAATTACGACGAGCAAACGCTGGCACATTTCATAAACCTATCGGCGGAGGAGAAGCTCGGTTGGCTCGAGGAGTTTCTCGAATTTCTCGAGGAGGCGATGACGCCGGAGGCCAAGCGGATATGGGCAAAATTCCGCAGCGGGGAGCTGGGATATCCGGCGAAAAAAATGTAGGGGTGGTTCGTGAACCGCCCGCTTGGAATGATAAGGAGAAAATATGGTTTTTCACGTAGTGCTTGAAAAGGCTGAGGACGGCTGGATTGTCGCCGAATGCCCGGCATTGCCCGGATGCGTTTCTCAAGGCAAGGATGAGAAAGAAGCCCTTGAAA
>QNEE01000072.1 GCA_003645085.1 bacterium
GAATATATCCCGTAAAAAGCACTTCATCCGAAATGCCCAGTTTCTCGACCTTTGTAAATATCTCATCGAAAAGCCAGCCTTTTCCGCCGGCTATAACCAATTTAGCGCCGTCGAGATTATCTCTGGCATCGGAATACGCCTCGACCAGCCTTGCGACATTTTTCCTTGGTTCTAATGTCCCGACGAAAAGGACGAATTTTTCGGGAAGTCTGTATTGTTTGCGTATTTTCGAAATTTTATCGTCCGAGGCCGGTTTAAAATCGCTATCGATTCCGTTATAAACGATTTTCACTTTATTTTTCACCCCAGACCAAAAACCCTCGATATCTCTCGCCGTCGCTTCGCTTACCGCGATAATCCTATCGGCTTTTTTCAGACTCGGTCGTAACAATTTCTGCGATAACCTATGTTTGTGCGAATGCTGCTCAGGGAAAAGCTGTGCCGAAAGGTCGTGAACCGTAACCACAGAAGGTGTTTTACTAATTAATGGAAGATAAAAATTAGGCCCGTGAAGAACATCGATATCGTATTCTTTTAACAAACGCGGTAATATAAATTGAACAAATATATGCGCATTAGGCGACCGCTTCGAAACTATATTTACCGGAAGCTCGTCGGACAGACCGAATAGCGGTTTGTGGGCAAAAATAAAAACCTCGTCGAACCGGGCGGTTCTCGCTAAAGCCTCGACCAGCCGGGCTGTATAGACTCCGACCCCAGTTAAAGGCCTCGTTAGTATAGTTGCATCGAAACCGATTCTCACGATACGAGTTCCTTTAAAACTCCCGCATACCGAGCTATACAATTCCCGAATCTATATTTTTCGGCCATCGCAGAATCGACCCCCCTGCGTAATTTATCACTCACCCATTCGTCGAATAAAGTCAAAAGCGCTGTCTTTATACAGCAAGTATCGTCGTAATGACAGACCAGACCCAATTCCATTTCCCTGACCATATTAGCTGCTACACCATCTGTGGGGACGGTTGCGAGGACCGGTCTGCCGGACGCTATCTGCTCGAATAATTTCAATGGGATAACAGTGTCTCCACCGCGGCTTGCCGGTATCGTCTCTACCAGCAGGTTCACATCGCAGGTTTTCTGCAATCTCATCGATTCGTTATAAGACAGCATTCCCGGAAGTTCGATATTGCAGTAAATATTTGGGAAACGTCCGACTATATCGAGAATCTCATCCGGTTTTACACCGGCAAAGATAAGCCGTGTCTTTTCACCGAAATCACTGTTCTCACGGCAAGCCCCCCAGAAACCCTTAAGGATAAATTCCGGCGTCCTACCCCGCGACGGAAAACTTCCCGCGTGGACTATTTGGAAATACTCCCCTTTCTTATATTCGGTCTCCGAGGCGATATCGCAGTCGAAACCATTGGTCACAGTATAGAACGGTGGTCCGAACCCCCCGAGTTCCTTTTCAAAACCCGCCGATACGCCGACGATTATATCCGCCGACCTTAAATAACGCTCGATTTTGGGGAGAGCTATCGACCTTCGAGCCGATTGAATTATATTATCGGTCCTTAGATTATAAAATACATCCCGTAAATCGGCGACAGTCTTAACATTCGGAAAAGACCTTTTAAATTCGGCTATTATTCTGAGTAAGCTGAACGGCGGAGAAGTCACCAAAACGATATCGATTTCCCGTTCACGAATAATTCTCTCTGCCACCGGCAACGCTCTATCGACCCAATCGGCCATATAATCGGTTCTAAAAAGTGCCCTGAAGGCCGTTTTTAGCCGCACACCGAGAGGTGTTTTATTGGGCGAGAATAACCTATTCAAATCGCCGGCGTCCACACGATAAACCTCGACACCCGGGATTTCCGCCGTTTTATCAAGGTATAACCACGGATATTCTCCGCTGGCGGAAAGCACTATCGGTTCGAAACCGTGCTCGGGAAGATATTTCGCCAGCGCCAAAACCCTGCGGACAACGACCCCACCGGCGGGTGGCCAGTAATAGCTTATGATAAGAATTCGTTTCAATTCGCTACTCTTCAGGCCTATGTAAAAGATACCCTATCGTCCCAATCCGTTTAGCAAAAAACATAAGCTTCGCGATAGGTATTAAAAAAACGGGTTCGTAAAGCCGGATTTTTCCCTGAAAAACAAATTTAACTACCGGCCAGACATAGTGGATTATATCGAAAGGGAAGGTTAGAATAAGCTTAAGGATTTCGATATATCTCCTCCTGCCTCCTTTTTTTAATAATTTGATTTGTCCTTCGCCTTTACCGATACGCTTCTCTTTTGTGATATTCTCTCTTAATCCTTTTCTCGTCGGATGCCTTACGACAGCTGAATCGCAATATCCGAACTCAAATCCCTTCTCTACCGCGCGGTGCGACCATTCGGAATCGCCACCCGAAATTAGGTTTCCCCGAAAAAAGCCTATCCTGCCGAAAAATTCCCGCGTAACGAATAAATTCGCCGTTGCGACCCTCCCGCGCTTTACTGTCTCTTTCTGATTCATATGGTATAACGCATCGAAACGCTCGCACCAGCCCCGTTTCTCCGAGAACACAAAATCTATGCGCCCGCCGAAAATTGGTATATCATTCTGCAGAAAATACTCGATTCCCCGGGATAACCAATCCGAATCCGGAATACAGTCGGCGTCGGTAAAAGCGAATATATCTCCGGTGGCGACCCGAACCGCCTTGTTTCTGGCAGCATAAGAACTTCTAATTTCACGCTCCTCGACTATTTTTACGGTTGGGAACCCCTGCGCTATTCCGATAGTCCCGTCGGCAGAGCCGTTATCTGCGACAATCACCTCAAACCTTTTTCCCGGATAGGATTGTTCAATTAACGCTCTTAAACATTCGCCAATAACATCCTCGCCGTTGTAGACGGGTATTATAACACTGACAAATGGATATTTATCTCTATCGTTCATTTATTATTCGATACTAATATCCGGCAAACGCGTAGCTTCGTATATTCTCGCGGCAGAAGTCATACTATCTGCAGAATTCAAAACCATAAGACTCGAATCGTTATCGAAACATTTTTCTATTTGCCTCGATACCCAATTCGCAATAAGCGAATCAGGATTATCGAAATATTGTGGAAAAGCCGTTATTGCATAAGCACACTCGAAACCGGGCGGATTATACGGATATCCAAACCGGCTCGTTTTTATTCCGTTTATAAATTCTTCCCTTTCGATATAATCCGCTATCGTCTTCATTTTGCGAGATTGCCAGAAGTCGTGTTCGGGGAATCTCTCCGCGAGCATACCGAACGCGTAAAGGTTGAACGCGTGATAACCTATCTCCCGGTCCTTCTCGAATATTCTATCTTCTTGTGAGGAAGTCAACCGACCCTTTATAGATTTGAGCGCCCCGACAATCCCGGGCGAAACGGCTGTTTTCGGTATCGAATGGGCTATACGCCCTTTCTTATAAATCCTAAAATTGTTATCGAGACAATCGAGAAAACGCCTGACCTGTGCCCCTATCCCATCTAACGGTTTCAGCAATAATCCCGCACAAGCCGCAAACCAGAGTTGATGGTTGAAAGTCATATCTATTGGGCCGAAGCTGCCGTCGACATTCAAAATATGCCATAATCCGAAATCCTGTTCGAATTTATGTAGCCTATAAACCTCCTTTGCAAATTCGATGTAGATATTATCATCGAGCAAATCTGTCGCCGAAGCGAGCGCTTCGAATACCCAGGCCTGACCGATAAGTCCATTGGAAAAATCCTTTTCGGGATTATTACGGCAAAAAAAAGCGGCTCCCCCGGGACGGGTTTCATCGCTAATCAAATATTTAGCGCATCCGGTTACCGCGTCGAAAAACCGCACATCGGACGTAATCTCGAAAGCCTTCGCGAAGGTTATCAACCAGTGGGCAGTATTGCGAATTGGCGTCTCGGGGTCGTTGTAGGGGCCGTTATGCCCGGGTGGCATCGAACCGTCGTCGCGCAGGAGTGCAATTCCCGCCGAAGCGGATTCTACAAGTATATCGTATAGCGTCATTTCTCCCACTCCGGGAATTCGTAATCCCTGTCCAATCCGGCAAAGAACGAATATATTCTACCTAGATTTGATGCAAACTCGCACGCCCAGGCGACAAACCATATCCGGAACCACCTTTCTCGTATCTTCTCCGTTCCGCTTTCCTCGAGTATCCTTTTAATAAACGAGAATCTATGAGGAAAAAAACCGCGAATAAGGCGTTTCAATATATAGAAAGACGTCTTACCCTCTCTTTTCCAGATAGCCGTGTGCCCCTTTCCTACTCGATAGCTCTTTTTTATCAACGGGCAAAAACCTCTCGCGGAATAAAAGACCTCCGCATTAGGAGAATAAACCGGTTTAAATCCGGCCCGAATAGCGCATCCTGTCCAGAGGACATCAGCCCCGGAACGCACATTTTCCGGAAATAATCCTACTTTTTCAAAAACGGTTTTTCGAACGAAAAGGTTGCCCCCTTTCGCGACACCCCTGTCCTCGATACTCTGCTTTATCTGGGCATTACTTATCGAATCGAATATTTCGGAAATCGTCTTTTTCTCTCCGAAAGTAAAGGTTACCTTTCCGCCGACAAGGTCTGCGTTTTCGGTAATCATTGTATTTATCCCACTCTCGAGCCAGGCCGTGATAGGGGTGCAGCCGGCATCGATAAGAGCGATAATTTCGCCTTTACTCTCTTTTATTCCCCTATTGCGGGCCGCATAGGGGCTCCGAATCTCCTTTTCAAATAAAAACTTTACCGGGTATTGCCGCACTATTTCCGGAGTATTGTCGGTCGAGCCGTTGTCCACCACAATAATCTCGAATAAATCCTCGGGATAAGTTTGTCGCATGAGTCCATCCAAGCATCTTTTGATATTCTCCGGCGAATTCAAAACCGGAATTACCACGCTTACTTTTAATGGATTAGCTGCCATTTTTCCCTGTTATCCGATTATATAATCCGAGTAATTTTCGCGATATTCTGTCCCAATCGAAATTCTTCACTCTTTCCCGATTTTTCATTCCCATCGTTTTCAAATCACACGACAAAGCGTTCTTCATCGCGTTAATTAGCCCCGTTTCGGAATCCGCTTCGTAGAATATAGCGCCGTTTTTTGCCAGTTGTTCTTCCATACAACCTATATTCGGAGCAATTACCGGTTTTGCAAAAGACATAGCTAAAATAGCCGCTCCCGAAGCGAGAATATCTCGATACGGTAAAACCACCACATCCGCGGCGTTCATATATATCTGGATTTCATTATCGGCGATGAAATCCGCGATAATACTAACTCTTCGGTCTTTTTTTGCCGCGTTTTCGATAGATTTAAATAATCCTGTATCGCGGCACCTGCCAACGACGAACAACCTTACGCGTGGTGTCTCGATTTCGCCGAAAGCTTCGATTAATTCGGTAATGCCCTTATATTTCTTGATAGAGCCAAAACTGAGGTAGACAAACTCGTTTTCCGGGATTCCCAATATGTCTCGCGCGCTTTCACGCGATATTTCGTTGGTATAATTGCAGATAAAATCCCCATGTGGAATAACAATTACCCTATCTCTTATGCGTCTCGAGATTTTATAGGTTTTAATAACGGCCTCGCGTGCCTTTTCACAATGGACGACGATTCCATCGGCGTGCCTCGCCAAAATCCTGTGGAACAGGAGTTCCAGTCGAGGGTATCGTTTCTCATGGTTCTGCAGGTTGTGCACGGTCCATACTATTTTAATACCGCGAATTTTTACAAATACAAGTTCTAAAAGAAATTTAATAATCCTTACGAACGTCCTGAATCTATCGGTGCTGAATAAGAATCGATGCGTCCAATGGATATGAAGAATATCGACGTTCTTATATCGTCGAAGAGCATCGTTCACAGGGAAACGGCCCTCCCCCGATTCCAATGAAATCTCTACACCCAATTTTTCCAATCCCTCGGCGAGGTCGCTCTGGTAAGGGTTGCCGTCGCTATAATCTGGTATAAAGATAACCTTCATCTTTTCTCTAAAATGACTTCTACCGCCTCGTGAAAATCTGCTAAATCGTCGATATTAGAAATGTGCACTTTTTTATCTTTTTGAGACGATAGACTCATCGCCGAATCTTTTATCTCGAAGCCCATATCCTTCAACATTTTTAGAAAAGATGGATAAGCTTCTGCAGATATATCTTTCATAAGTTTGGGGTGTATTTCAATAAAGAAAACGAGGTTGCCGGATTTCTCGATAGTCCGCTTCATACCCTGAAGTGCATAAAACTCGTGGCCTTCGATATCCATCCTTATTATATCGATTTCGCCCGGAGCTATTCCCTTGTATTCCACAAAATCGTCCAGGGTATATGTCGGAACCGTAATCTGACCTTCGAATTCAACATATTTCTCCATCGATTTCGTCTTTGTTAAAGTATGTAAGTTCGAGCGGTTAGCCAGATATAAAATGCTTTCTCCCGTATTATCACTGAGAGCCGCTCGCTCTAAATCCACTATTTCTGTAAAACCGTTGTATTCGACATTTTTCCGCAGGATTCCGAAATTGGAAGGGTCGGGTTCGATTGCGTAAATTTTCCCGTGATTGCCGATAACTTGTGATTCCATAATAACATAATAACCGATATTCGAGCCCGCATCTATGATAGTCTGCGATTCTTTTAAGTATTTTTTAAATTCTTTCGATATTTCCTCTTCTCTTTTACCGTGGATAATGAGGTCTTTGGAAATTCCTTTGTCTCTGAGGTCCACAAAAAGCGTTGTTTTACTGGAATCGTCGAGTTCGACTTTCACCAGGGTGCCCTTATTTTTCGATTCTCTTTTTTTCATATAGGTATTTTCGCCGAAATGTTCCTCCCGGATATACCCAATCGCCACGCCTATATTCGTTCTTTTACTTATCTGGAAAAAAGTTTTGCAAAGCCGGAAAAATTTCCCCGGTTTGGTTAAGGCTTTAAAAACTTTACTTATTATTTTCATTTAATACCCTTATACTTGAGAGTTAGCCTCGATATTCTGCCCTTTAAATTTCCTATACCGGTATTTAATTAAAGATAATAGCCGGTAATCGAAAATTTTGACGAATAAAAAAGTAATAAGGAAATAAATCGATATTCCCAATAAGATTTTAAGGATAAAAAACAGCAGATTAGTCGAGATTAGAAGATATTTTTCTATGCCCGATAAAGATAGAACCGTAATTGCGGAAGCTATTATAGGTAAACCCAGCAATTTTATTATCCTCAGAGGATTTGCTTTCGTTATCCTTATCACCATATATTCGGCTATCGGATGAAAAACGAGAGCGTCGATTAAGATAGCCCACGATGTTCCGAGAATCCCCCAGCGCGCGGATAGGGGATAAATTATCGCCACGAGTAGAATGAGTTTTCCGATTTGTATATTGGTAGATATTTGGGGGCGCCCTACCGCCTGAAATAGTGGGCCGGTTGCAGCCCCGATAGACCTGATAGAAGCGTAGACAACTAAAACCATAACAGATGAAACCATCGGCAGCCATTTATCCCCGATGAAAATAACCACGAAATCCCCGGCAAGGATAAAAATCAACCCTCCTATTAAAAAGGAGAAAAAGGCGATTAATTGAATCGTATCCAGATATGCCTTTCGCAGGTTCTCGATATTATCCTGCAATTTGGAATAAGCCGGAAAGGTGATTCTCGATATAACGTGGGTAATTTCAGTCGCCGGTAAATTCGATATTTTGTATGCCACTTGATATAACCCCAGAGATACAACCCCCAATAGTTTTCCCACGAAAATATCGTCGCCCTGAGTGAGAAGAAAAACCAGAATACTGCTGCCCAGAACCCACTTTCCAAACCCGAACAGGTCTTTTGCCTTTTCCCATTCGATTCTGAAGCGCGGTCTATAACTATGGATAAAATAGGATACTACGAATTGGACTAAATTCCTGGCCAGAAACCCAAAAATTAAGGCCCAGGCGTTTTTTAATAGGAAAGCAGCAGTCAATGCGACAACGAAATCGGCCATCGTCCCGGAAAACATATAGACGAATTCTTTGTGAAATTCCAGGTTTTTTCTGAAGAATACGACGCCGATATTTTTCAAACTGCCTATAAAAATCGCGATACCGAGAACCCTCATCAACATGACAACCCGAGGTTCGCCGAAAAACCGCGATATAATCGGAGCGGCCAAAACCAGCACCAATCCGATAATAAACCCTCTCGTAATTTGGACAACCCATACCGTATCGAGATAATCGTCGATATTTCCGCTTTTCTGGACCAATGCCTTATCGAAACCCGTGATGGAGAATTGTTCCAGAGCGGCCAGTGCGAGCATAGCTATGCCGAACAGGCCGAAATCGTTCGGGCTGAGAAGCCGCGCCAAGATTATGGTCCGCATAAATGTCAATCCGCGATTGGCCATCCTCAACGAAAAAGACCAGAACCCTCCGTGTATGACGCGGCGGGTAAGTGTTTCCCCGGGATTGGAGATGCCGTCGTATATTTTGCGGATAGACATATTAAGTCGTATCGTCTTTCTTTATTGAAAACAGAGGTAGCAGTCCCATACTCTCTCCGCATATCAGCCACAGAATCGCTCCCGTCCCGACAAAAATCCCGATTCTCGTCAGCAGCGGCTTTAAGAACCATCCGGCAGCCACACCTGCCCCTGTAACTATAAGAATGGCGAATATTTTAACCCATGGATATTTCACAGGCATCAGCGGATTTCCGAGACGGTAACTCATATATGCCATTACCGCGTATGAGATAAGGGTCGCCCAGGCCGCGCCCATAAACGAAAATCTCGGTATCAACCAGATATTCAAAAGGACATTGACAACCGCAGCAAAACCGGTTACCACCGGCACAAATATCGTTCTATCGCGGGTTTGCATACCAGCGCCGAAAAACAGAGACATCGCCTCGAAAATCGCCGCCGCCGAAACCGGTATCAAAACCATTCGCGCCGAATGATACGCCTCGCCGACAAAAAAATGAAACAATTCCGGCGAAATCCCCACAAAAGCGACCGAGCAGAACCCTAAAAACGCGACAAGCGGAAGAAGGACTTTCGGGTATATCCGTTCCGCGGTCGATGTCTCCCGAGCCAACTCGAACATATACGGCCCCCACGCGAACCTAAACGCAGTATATAATAAGAAAATCACACCTGCCAGCTTATATCCCACAGAATATATTCCCGCCGAATCGAAACCGTCCATATAGCGAAGAAGAAGCCTATCGGAGAGAGTCAACACGATACTCGCCAGCGAGGCCGGAATAAAAGGCACTCCCCAAACGAGCATCGAACCGACAAATTTTAGTGAAACCGGCCAGATTAGATAGTGCCCGACTCTCCAGAGCAAAGGCCCGAGAATAATCAAATCGGCTATAATCCCGGCTATAATTATACCGGATACACCCATCTTTAGATACCAGACCAGAATTATGTTTCCCGCAACAATCAGGACGACCTTTACGAGTGCGTATGAGACATAACCGACGGGTTTTTTCTCCATCCGGAAAATCAAAAGCGACACGAGAATTATCGCTTCCAAACCGGCATTAATCGCAGCGAGACCGACAAGCCCTCCGCGGCCGGACGCACCGGTAAGGACGTTCGATAAAGGCCCCGCGAGAATATAGGTCAATCCCACCAAGATAGCCGAACTCAAAATTACCCAAACGACCGTCGACGTGAAAAATCTTCGCCGGGAGCTTTCATCCTCGGTCGTAACAAAATGCTTGAACAACGCGACGTTCATCCCGCTCATCGCAAAAACCATAGCAACCGTGGTGAAAAGCACGAGGAGCTGAAAAACCCCGTATTCCTCCGGTGGAAGCGCGTTCGTATAAAGCGGGATTAACAGGAAGGCGATGGCTTTAGTTAGCACATCGCCGGCACCGTAAAAGAGAGCGTCCTTAATGAGGGCTTTCTTAAGAGACATACAATTCCATTTTAGATCCCGGATTGCGGAATTTCGGTCGAGGGTTGCGGATTTCGGGATGTAGATTTCTGTTCATATTATTGTCCTAAACGCAAATCAATCAACCGCAAAAAGACACACTCGTTAAACGACTTTCGACTCCAAAAGGTCGTGAAGATGGACTATCCCCACGAGGCGCCCTTCTTCTATGACCGGTAATGCCGTTATCTTGTGCGTCTCCATAATCCGGATAGCCTCTTCGACTATCGCGTCCGGAGCGATTGTCTTCGGTTCGCAGGTCGCGAATTCCATTAGCGGCATACTAACCAGGTTCTCGTGCGGATGCGCCTGAAGCGTCCGCCTGAGGTCCCCGTCGGCAAAAATCGCAAGACAATGCTCGTTCTCGGCGATAATCACGTGGCCGAGACGGCCTTCACTCATAGCTACGATACCTTCAAGGACGGTGGCGCCCGGCGAGATAACCGGTATAGTATCGCCGGAGTGCATAACCTCAGAAACGCGTTTTAGAAGATGTCCAAGATTTCCCGCTGGATGAAAGGCTGCGAAATCGTGCTTTGTAAATCCCCTTTTAACCATCAGGGCGGTTGCGAGAGCGTCGCCCACCGCCAGCATCGCCACAGTCGATGTCGTCGGAACCACCCCGATAGGCTCCGCTTCCTCAGAAACACCTATATCGAGTATTATCTCGGCCTCTTCGCCCAGTGGCGATTCCGGTTCACCTGTAATAGCGATTATTTTCACTCCCAACCTCTTTAGCGGCGGAATCAACTCCTTAACCTCGGCGGTGTTTCCACTTTTTGAGATAACTATAGCACAGTCGTCCTCGGTTACAGTCCCGAGGTCGCCGTGGAGCGCCTCGGCGGCGTGGATAAAGAAACTCGCCGTCCCTGTCGATGCGAGCGTGGCGGCTATTTTCCTGCCGATAAGTCCGCTTTTCCCCATCCCGGTAACGATTATTCTACCACGGCACGAGAGACAAATATCTGCCGCCTTAAGTAATGGGGCCTCTATCCTCCCAACCAGCGCACGAATAGCGTCCGATTCGGCCAACAGTAAATCTGTTATTGCTTTATCAGGCATAATTCAAAACCTTACTCCTGTTAATCCGGGGGTTAGGGGCATTCTCCGCTTAAAATGGCTCGACTCGTATTTCTTTATCACAAGTTCGACCTCTTCTTTTTTATAACCTTCTGCAATGAGTTCCTCCGGCGATTTGCCGACATCGAAGAGGTTATAGAGTATTCTATCCGCCGTTTCGTAAGTAATGCCCATCTCCCCTTCGTCTGTCTGGCCTTTCCAGAGGTCGGCGGAAGGCGTTTTTTCTATAATCCAGCGTGGAAGACCTATCTCCGCCGCCAGGTTCCTTTCCTGAGTTTTGAATAAGTCGCCGAGAGGTGCGATAGCGCAGGCCATATCGCCCCAGAGCGTAGTATATCCCAGGAGGCTCTCGCTGCGGTTGCCCGTCCCAATAACGAGCTTACGCCGTGCTTTGGAGATATCGTAGAGAAAAATCATTCGCACACGCGCGGCGATATTGCCCAGGCGAACCCTATCTAGCTCACCGAATTCACCGAGCTTTTTTGCCGCTGTGTCCACGGTTTCCGAAATATCGAATGTCTCGAGCTCGAGTCCTAAATGCTTCGCTATTTTTTCTGCATCGGAAACGCTCGAACTGGCGCTTGCCCTGTATGGCAAAGCTATTATATCGACTTTTTCTTTACCGATAGCCTCGACAGACAGAGCCGCCGTAACCGCTGAATCCAACCCACCGGAAAGGCCGATTACGGCGCCGCCGGGAGCGAATTCTCCAATATAGCCGGCAATAAAATCTACTATTTCCTTATGCGCCTCCGGGATTTCCATTTATCTATCCTTTATCGAGTATTTTTTCTATATCCTCTTTAGTATAAAATCGTCCGGAGCCTATTCCGGGGCATAATTCTGCAACCTTTCTCCACGACCTTTCGTCCTTCAGGTTTTCCGGCCAGAATGGGAAAGAACTGCATTGGCCCGGTCGCGAATTATAGACTCTGCAACCGCTTTCAGGATTATAAAATATACAATCTCCGTTCGGGAAACTCCGCAAAACTACTTTTTTATCCACAACTTCAGTGTAAAGCCTCCGAAAAACCTCGATATCGAGACAAAGCTCGTCGGAAATCGCTTTTTCGTCCTCGAACGAAAGCCAGACATAGCCTTCGCTGAGCCTGCAACATTCGCCGCATCGCTTACAGGAGAACCTTAACCCGTTTTCGTAAAAGGTCATTGTAATCGAGGTTTTGTAGTATTCGTTAAATACTTTTTTACCGCCTTTTTAATAACTTTTTTAATATTCCCTTGAAATTAGAAAACAAAATCTATATGGTTAATAAATAAATTGTCCTTATAATTTCTTTATATGCGAATATTGGCTATTGCAAGCGGTTCTGCGGGAAACTGCACATATATCGAGGCGGATTGTTCCCGGCTCTTGATAGACTGCGGAATTTCCGCAAAAACGGCTTCGGACGCTTTGTTATCGAGAAATATCGCCCCATCGTCGATAGATGGCATACTTATAACCCACGAACATCCCGACCATATAAACGGTGCATTCGCATTTAGCAAACGCTTCGACATCCCGATTTATATAAATCCGCCGACTTACAAAGCCGCGAAAAGGGTTTCACGCGGCGCAAAGATTAATCTGTTTAATAC
>QNEE01000073.1 GCA_003645085.1 bacterium
AGTCCATCCATTCCGCGTAATCCCATATAGGTAGTTGTTTGAAAGAATTCGCTTTGAAATCTTTATTCAAATTATAAGGCGGGTCGATAAACAACAGGTCAACAAATCCCGACGGCAGAAAATCGAGCGCCTCGACGATATCCTGATTGATGACCGAATTAATAATTCCGTCGAGTGAGGTTTTTTTATTAAGTTCGATTAAATCGCAACGATAACGCTGAATATCTTCTTCCGACAACGTTATAGTCCTGTTTCGTGGGGCTATTGTCATAATGGCCGCGTATCCGTTTTATTTTAACTTGTCCGACGGACAAATTATAGAAACCGAGGACCAAACATCGAGAATCTACTTTTTGTCCGTCAGCGCTTCGACACCCGGTAGGGGAGAGCCCTCGAGAAGTTTCAGCGACGCGCCTCCGCCGGTCGAGATATGCGTCATCCTGTCCTGGAAGCCGAATTTTGCCGCCGCCGCCGCGCTGTCTCCACCGCCGAGAACCGCCGTCGCGCCGTTCTCGACCCGCGCAGCGAGAACCTTGAGGATTTCTCTAGTGCCTTCCGCGAATTTGTTGATTTCGAATACACCCATAGGGCCGTTCATTATTATTGTCCCGGCGGTTTCGAGTTCTGTTCTGTAGCGGGCGACCGTGTCCGGGCCAATATCCACCGCTTTCAAATTCGAGGGTATCTGGTCGTAGGCTTCGACGCGTTTAATACCGTTATCGTTAATCTGGTCGGTAACGACCTCGTCGATGGGCAGAAAGACTTTTCCTCCGGGGACATCGAACTCCTCCGCTTTCTCGAGAATTTGCCGTGCAACATCGAGACTGTTGTGCTCGACAAGGGATTCCCCCTGCGGTATTCCGAGACTGGTTAAAAAAGTGCAGGCCATACTTCCGCCAATAAGCACCCTATCGCATTTTTCGAGCAGGTTCTCGAGTATTCCTATTTTCGACGACACTTTGGATCCGCCGATAACGGCTATATAAGGCCTTTGCGGATTTTCCAGAAGTCCGACCAGCATATCGAGTTCCCGTTTTAGAAGATACCCCGCGGCGGCGGTTTTTACGAAACGGGTAACCCCGACCATACTCGCGTGCGCCCGGTGGCTCGTCCCGAAAGCGTCGTTGATATATATCTCCGCGTCACCAGCTAGTTCTTTCGAGAACGCCTCGTCGTTCTCCTTTTCTCCCTTATGGAATCTGAGGTTTTCGAGAAGTAGGATATCCCCTTTGGTGGCGCGTTCACGAGCAATGCGGGCTTCCTCGCCGATACAGTCGCTAACGAATGTTACCGGCCTGCCGATAAGTTCACCGAGTTTTTTTGCCACCGGTTCGAGAGATAACGAAACGTCTCGTTTGCCGTCCGGTCTGCCGAGATGCGACATCAGAACTGGTATCGCGCCAGCCTCGAGTAGTTTTCTTATAGTAGGTAATGTCGCACGAATCCGCCGGTCGTCCTTAATTTGTCCGTCCGAAATTGGGACATTGTAATCGACACGGACAAGGACCTGTTTCCCTGCCAATTCGAGGTCATCGATAGATATCTTATTCATATAGGACATAGGCAACCTGCCTTTCTCATATTGTTATCGGTTTCCACGAAGCGGGCTGTCACGATTTTTGCATTGTCCTTTAAGGTTCGGGAATATATTATTTACGGACGCAAAAATTCCCATCCGGGACCACCTCTCCACACTCGCGCCAGCCCAGTAATATTGTGAACGTTTAGCACAACAGTTATGATGGAAACCTATCGTTTCCGTAAAAACGTAGATGAGATAACCCGCGAACTCTCTAACACTACGACTAACCTACAGCATTATCTTCATCATATCCACCACGCGGGAGGAGAACCCCCACTCGTTATCATACCACGAAAGCACCTTGACGAAATTTCCGTCCATCACGCGCGTGTCGATTGGGGAGAAGATGCTGCTATGAGAGTTACCGATAATATCGCTCGAAACGATGGGGTCTTCCGCGATTTGTAATATGCCTTTCATTGGCCCGGCGGCTTTGGCGCGCATAAGGTCGTTTATATCCTCGACAGTCGTCTCTTTCTCGACCACACAGGTTAAATCTACTATCGAGCCGTCGGCGACCGGCACACGAATAGCCATACCATCGAGTTTGCCCTTGAGTTCAGGAATAATTAAACCTATCGCTTTCGCCGCGCCAGTAGAGGTTGGAATAATATTCTGCGCCGCTGTCCGCGCCCGGCGAAGGTCCTTATGCGGTAAATCGAGTATTCGCTGGTCGTTCGTATAGGCATGAATCGTGGTCATCAAACCGTGAATTATCGTGAACTCGTCGTTCAGAACCTTAACTACCGGCGCGAGACAGTTAGTCGTGCAACTTCCGATAGAAATTATATTATGGTTCGCTGCGTCGTATTTCTCTTCATTGACCCCGATAACGAAATCGCCGTCCAGCGGGGTTTTCCCCGGCGCCGAGACGAGAACCTTCTTCGTTCCCGCATCGATATGCCATTGCGCCTGTTCCTTTTTGCGGAAAACCCCCGTCGACTCGAGAACGATATCGGCCTTTTTATCTGCCCAGGGCAGCGATTTCGGGTCGCGCTCCGCGGAGATAGTTATTTCCTCACCGTCGACGATAATCGAATTCTCGGTGCTTTTAACCTCGCGGTCCCAGACTCCGAATGTGCTGTCGTATTTGAGAAGATGCGCGAGAGTCTTCGCGTCGGTGATGTCGTTGATGTGCACGAATTCGATTTCCGGGTCGTCGAACGCAATCCTGAAGACCTGACGGCCAATCCTGCCGAAACCGTTAATTCCAATACGCATTTTTACCTCCAGTATAGTTATATTTATTTTACAAATTTAGCCTAATTAATACCCATTCTTAACGGTTACTTTACCTCCACCCCCTTCCCCGTTTCCGGGTCGATAACCTCTTCGGATGTTCCGTCTGGTTTGCCCTCCTCTTCCATCGATTCTTCGACATCGGCCCCACAATAAAACTCGTTGTAATGGCGCATAAAATAGCTGAAGCTCATCGAAAAGATTCTCTCGTCGTTGTCCCAGCGGCGCATCTCCAACCAGAAACTCTTCCTATCGTCGTCGTCCTGTCTGCCGGTAAGATAGGCCGTGGGAGCCATATGTCTTCCGATAAGCGATTTCATCTGATAGATATAGTCCCGATAATCACCCGGAATAAACCCCTCGTAGCGCTTTTGCGCGGCGACATCGACCCTTTCCTTGCGCTCCTCGAAATAGTCGTCCGGGCCGACCAGATACACGTTGTAGCCGCAGTTTGTGGATATCCGCGCAAGTTCGGAGGTTACTGTCCATTCAGGATAATCCCCGCTAAGCGCTTCGATTATATCGTCCATCAAACCTTCGGCTACAGCCTCGACCAGGTCCTCTTTAGAATCTATATTGTATTCGATTTGCGACGGGTATATCGCTATTACAGCGATTTTATGGTAATCCGGCGGGTTGTAGTCTTTCGGTATGGGCGAACATGAAAGTATAAAAACGGCAATGAAGAGAACACTGAGCGAATATCTTCTCATATCATTTCCCTGTTTTCGGCGAGAACAGTTTCGCCATCCTTCGGTATTCTTCGGGTAATTTTTTTATATTTTTGATTTCCTCGGTCATCTCGATTGGCTCGACCACACTGCCTTTGAGAGCTATCATCACACCGGAAAGACCCTCTGCAACAGCATCTGCGGCGGCGATTCCGTATCGCGTCGAAAGAACCCTATCGAAAGCGCTCGGTGGGCCTCCTCTTTGCAGATGCCCGAGGACGACGAATCGGCTCTCCCAGCCTACCCTGTCTTCTATCTGTTCGGCCAACGCTTTGGCGATACCGCCGAGCCGAACGTGGCCGAATTCATCACGGTCGACCTCCTGTATTATAAGCGAGCCATCGCGGTCCTCGTCGACCTTCAGTTTCGCGCCCTCGCTAACCGCAACGATAGCGTATTCGCGGCCTTCCGCTTTGAGTTTCCTTAGAGGTTCGCAGAGGTCCTTCTCGATATCGAACGGAACCTCCGGAATCAGAATAATATCCGCACCGCCGCCGATTCCGGCTTCGAGCGTTATCCATCCGGCATGGCGCCCCATAAGCTCGACAACCATCACGCGGTTATGGCTCCTCGCTGTCGTATGTAAATGGTCTATCGCTTCGACAGCGAGATTAATCGCCGTATCGAAACCGAAAGTTACATCCGTTCCCCACAGGTCGTTGTCTATAGTCTTCGGAACTCCCACGACCCGGAAATCATTATCTATTTTCCACAGCTTGAAAGCTGCGCCGAGCGTGTCTTCGCCACCGATAGCGATAAGATAATCCAACTCCAGGTCTCGGAAATTCTTAATAGCCGTTTTTATATATTTTTCGGTTTTTGTCGGATTGGTTCGGCTCGTTCTGAGCATTGTCCCGCCTATAGCAATAGTATCGCGGACGTCATCGATATTCAACGGAATAGTATCTTTCTCCAGAAGCCCCTTCCAGCCGTATCGGATGCCGACAAACTCCATATTGTATTCGTTTTTGCCACGATATACAGCCGCTCGGATTACCGCGTTAAGCCCGGGGCAATCGCCGCCGCCTGTCAATATTCCAACCCTCGTGGCCATAGCTACCTCCTTGAAGGATATTAGGTTATGTTAATAATTTTTTCGTCTTAATTAAAAATAAAATCTAAATTTGGAAATGTCAAGGTTATAATAATTGAAAAATCTCCCGGAAAAAACATGGTCCTCTCATCTGGTTTTCGACTACCTTTGCCCGGTGATAAGATGTGATAAACCCTCGATTTTAACCGCAGGTAACGTAATTCGGCGATAAATTAAATTTACGGCTGTCACGCTCCGTGCTACGTGCCGGATAAGGTTTATTGAATAGAGATTGCTGATTTTTGCCGAAAACAGGAAATTAACCTGTCATTGCGAGGCGCAGAGAGCAGAGGGCAGGGAGCAGAGAGCAGAGGGCACCCCGCACCCCGCTCTCCGCGCTCCGCCTGTAAAGTATATGCTCGTTTTTCAGCAATCCCTAATATATTATTCCGGCACGCACGGATTCCCAACCGCGCAGGGACATTACCCTCGCGCCAGCCCGCAATTTTACTCGTTGTCGCGTAACACTCAAACGTTTTATTCGAGAAAAAACCACAACAAATTCGATTCTTTTTGCTGAAATATTGATTTAGGCCTTCGACCGTTCCTCCAGCCAGTGCGGCGAAATCTTCTCGATTATCTCTTTAACTGCGGCAACACGTTGCGTGGGCGTTCCGGCGACTTCGAAGTATGGAACGCAAAATAGATTGAGAATCGCCAGTATCATACCATCGACCTGTGCTTGATATAGCGGCTCCGGTGTCCGCACACCATCGGCTTCCATAGGGAACTCGCCCGGGCGGAGAAAAACGAGGATATCGTAAGGATATTCACGGTAATGGGCTAAAACTGTTTCACGGTAATGCTCGACTCCCGGCGAAGTTACCGGGCAATGACGTAGGTATAGCGTCAAGTTGTCGAACACGCTCCTATCGGATACGAAACCGCTTTCGGCACACTCTATCTCGCTGGCTATCTGGTGTTCGAGAACGGCATGCTGGAATTTAAGAATATCGTCGGGGTTTGCGCGTAGCTCCTTGAGCGTTTTCCCCATCTCGGCAAGAACTACTCTCGCCTGTTCCCGAATAAGGGGGAGGGCGAGTTCTTTTGCGAGTAACCTGGCGAGGGTGCTTTTTCCTGTCGATGACGACCCGATAAGGGCGATTTTCATATTGACGTAATACTTTAGGTAATTATGCTAATTAATTGATAATAATTCGATTACTGCGGATTTTATCTAATCCGTTTCACAAATGTAATATAAATCCTGTATCGAATAAGGTCAAGGGGTATCGCTTTTATCCGACGGATATTTCTGCAACCCAATGTCTCGTTAATAAAAAAGGCCGGCGGAAAACCGGCCTTTCCAGTCGATTAGAGTTCGTTACGTGTATTCTCCCTTACCATTCACTCGATTGTCTTTTCCGCAGTTTCCTCTTCCTGCTCGATTTCGATATCCATAACCTCGACCAGCTTATCGAAATTCGCGCGGATGAGGCTTAATTCATCGCCAGTTAATCCTTCCGGTGCTTCGAACGTCTCGCTTTCTTCCATAGATTTTACTGCTTCGCGTATCGCTTCTTTCTGGTCCTCGGGCACATCCGGGTTTTCGAGTTGTTTTTTCATTTCCTCGATACCTTTCGCTATCTCCTCTTTAGCGCTTTCCATCTGCTCCTCATAGATAATATAATAAATCCCTGCGCTGACCTCTATGAGTGTAAGATAAAATTCCGCGGCATTATCTATTCCTGCATTGCGCAAATCCTTATCTAAACTGGCGAATTCTGTGATACCGACCATAGAGCTTTCCGATTCGGCACGTTCGACTTTATCTTGTTTTTCCTCGATTATTCTCATCAACACCGGGTAATGCTCGATAAATCTATCGATTCTCTTCTGAGTAAGCTCGAAATTGCCCTCTTCGTCCTTGAGTTTTTCCATATCCTCCGCGAATTTCGTAGCGGCGTCTGCAACCTCTTTAGCGGCTTTGGCCACTTCTTTGGCCTCGTCGACCGCGCCGCAGCAACCGATACCGAAAACGGCTATCAGCACAACAAGTAAAAGAGCGACAAACCTACGCATAATTGCCTCCGGTCTAATATTGGGTTATGATTCCTGTAGAATTGCTCGCAAATGTCATTTCGAGTGGCGAAGCGACTAGAAATCCTCTGAATAACTTCGTAAATTGGGTTATATATTTTTATAAATATAAATCATTAATATCCGGATTCAAAGCGAAAAAAACGTTTGGACAGCGATTTCTCAGGACATTATTTTTTTTTCGAATTTAGATTTCGACTACTTCCAGAACGCCGTAATATCTCTCTCTAACATCAAAATTATCGACTTGTTCTCAATTTTTCCGTAACTTTTCGTTTGAATATCGCTTGCGCATGGCTTTTTTTGGAATAACTTATTTTTATGATTATTCTAAGTATCGAGACATCGTCGCGCCTCGGGTCGGTCGCGCTCTTAGAAACTGGGGAGAGTGAACGGCTTCTCGCGCAGGTCTCCGTTGCGCTTTCTGCGACGTATTCCGAGAGGCTCATACCTTTTGTCGAGTTTCTGTTTGCCGAAACCGGTCTTTCTCTTGCAGATATAGGTTTGATTGCGGTTTCGACCGGCCCCGGTTCTTTTACCGGATTACGCGTTGGCCTTTCCGCCGCCAAAGGCCTCGCTTTCGCCCGCAATATCCCGCTTGTCTCTGTCGATTCGCTTATGGCGACCGTCTATCCGGTCCTTCCTTTTATCGAACGCGCCGGAGCTTTTTTCGACGCTAAAAGGGGAGAGGTTTTCGGCGGTGGTTATTCCTATGCCCCCGGGGCGCTTCCCGATATTATATTCGGTCCCTCTATATGCCAATTAAACAATTTCTATAACTTATGTATGAAAAAGGAGATAAGTTTTATTATTGGCGACTTGAGTTTAATTAATACTAGTGAACAACTTATTTTTAATAAGTTTCATGTTTCTGACTTAGCTATCGCTTCGACTAACGCAATATCTGTTGGCTTATTGGGTTATTTAATTTATAGTAATAATGGAGGTGATGATATAAATTCTCTTTCCCCTAAATATATTAGAAGGTTTATACCCGGGAAGCAAAGATGACGGAATATACTCCAGAAAACGCTGCTAACTGGCTGTATAATAATGGATTAGCCTGTAAAGACGTAGCCTTTGCCGTAGTGTGCGGTTCCGGTTTGGCCCAGGCGATGGACAACTTCGTGGAAACCGTTATGAGCTGGCAATTTAAGGATATTCCGGGTTTCCCGGAAATTACAGTGTCGGGGCATTCGGGCAAGATGAACATAGTTAAGTTTATGAACAGCGGTGTGTTAGCTCTCGTGTTTTTAGGAAGGGTTCATCTTTACGAAGGTATCGATATAGAAAAGTTGCTATTTCAAGTAAGGCTTGTTAATGCATTGAAAATCAAGAGGTTAGTAATAACGTGTTCAGTTGGTTCGGTCAATCGAAGGACTTTACCGGGTTCGTTAGGTCTTATAACCGAACATGTTGATTTACAACTAAATAGGCCGTTCTGTAAAACTAAAACAACGGGAATTAAATACCATACAAAGATTTACGATAGAGACTTAATAGAAATATTTGAAAGATCTGCCTTAACTACCGGAATCGAATTGACTTCAGGAACTCTATACAGCGTTCTCGGGCCGGCATATGAAACCCCTGCGGAGGTTTCGATGATTAAAAGGTTAGGTGGAGATTGGGTTTCTATGTCCACCGCTAAAGAGGCTTTCGAGGCCCATAAACTCGGCATCAGAACGGTAGGAATCACCGGAATAGCTAATTTCGTGAACGCATACCCGGAAATGGGGGAGGTTACCACGCATAACGAGGTTCTCGACGCTGCGAAAAAGTCCTCAAAGGCGCTCTGGGCTTTGCTTTCCAGTGCAAGCGCCGATTTAAGTTGACTTCGCCCGGAACCGGGATTATATTTAATCACACAATAGAATTCGCAAACACTATCGATTTAAATGCCCTGGTTTAGGAAAAAACGCACAGGACCAATAATTCAACCGGCGCGCGACGTCCCGGACGGCCTCTGGGCGAAATGCGAAGCCTGCGGCGAGATTCTATATATAAAGGAACTCGCGCGCGCGTTGTGGGTTTGCCCGAAATGTGGCTACCATTTCAGGATAGGGGCGAGGGACTATGTCGATATTCTGCTCGACGAGGGCAGTTTCGAGGAATTAGACGTTTCGGTTCGCTCCGCCGACCCTCTAACTTTTTTCGATTCAAAGAATTATACCGATAGAATTAAAGCTGCACAGGAAAAAACCGAACTTAACGAAGCTGTTATATGCGGGATAGGCGAAATAGAATCTATTCCGGTAAGTTGCAGTTTTATGGAATTCAGGTTTATCGGCGGCTCGATGGGCAGTGCGCTCGGCGAGAAAATAACGAGAGCTATCGAACGAGCGCTCGAACGCCAAATACCGCTGGTTATTGTTTCTGCGAGCGGCGGCGCACGTATGCAGGAGTCTATTCTGAGCTTGATGCAGATGGCCAAAACGAGCACAGCTTTAACCCGACTCGCAGACGCGAAACTGCCGTTTATATCCGTGCTTACGCATCCTACAACTGCAGGAGTGATGGCGAGTTACGCGAGTTTGGGCGATATTATTATCGCCGAACCGGCCGCGCTGCTCGGATTTGCCGGGCCGAGAGTTATACAGCAGACTATCGGCCAAGAATTGCCTGAGGGTTTCCAGAGCGCGGAGTTTTTCCTCGAGCACGGTTTTGTCGATTTAATATCCGTCCGCGGTGAGCTAAAGAATAATATCGCTACGCTGCTCGGTTATATGTATGAGCCGACCAGCGCCAAGTAGTTCCCTGAAAAGCTTTTACGGCTTATTTCTGGGCGTAAATCCGCCATATTATTCCTATCATAATATATATTATGTAAACCTACTAACAGGGAATCGTTTACACAAAATTTACTCGCTCCCGTCTCAAATCTTTCAATAATACTTTTTCTCCCCTACTCTAGCTTGCATATCAGGTGATGGTAAAATACATACACTGGCCGCCTGTCGAGCGTGAACCGTCTCACAAATAAGGGGGCGTCGGCGCGACCGGTAGGTCGCGAGGGCAGATTGCCCGAATTGGGTTTCGGATTTAGAACGGGGTCGGCATTCGGGCAATCTGCCCTCTCCCGCGCTGAATCCGTGGGAGAATATAATTTTTTTATGCAGAAAATTCCGGGCAGGATTCAGCGCGGCAGCCGACGCCCCCGATAGACCGACAATAAAACCGCTCGTGAAAGAGCGGTCATTCACATAAATCGCATGAAGCGGGATTTCCACCACACTACGGACAGGGCTTGCCTCGCGTGTCGACAACGATATACAAATCGTTACCGTATGATAGCAGTTCGCCGGAAATACCGTTTTTTACATAATAGCTTCCGGATTCGACTCCACCGTCGTGGATTAAATCACGACCGAGATAAACGACGCCAATCCAGCTATATCCGCCGCCGATTTCCCATTCTTCGTAATCGTAGACGGCATTAAACGGGTCGCGGTCGGGACTTGGCCACTCATCGAGGTAATTAGCGACAAGCCCAGGCGGTTCGATGTTAGGCCAAACATCGCGTGGGTAACAGCCGTTTTCGGCGTAAAAATCGAGTAACGCCTGATACATCCTTTTTAAGTGCAATCTCGCCTGCGAATATTTAGCTCTCTTCGTAGCCTCCATAAACCGGGGTATCGCGAGGCCGCTCAGGACGCCGATTATCACCACCACTATCATCAATTCGATGAGAGTGAAACCGGACGGCCGCTTGTTATTTTGACGATGTGTTACCATTCGACTTTTAAAATCGCAGATATTATGCCACCGGTTTTCGATGCTAAACCCTTTATTTATAAGGGTTACAAGGATTACTAACTACTATTGCTTCATATTTTTACACGCAATTTGCAAAAAGCGACATTTATTTACACAACACCAGGGGCTTTTCGATTGTGCGTCCGCCGGATGTTACTTTAATAAAATACACACCCGAAGCCAATCCGGAGCAATCTATGGTTATAGTGTGTTTTCCGGGAGATATAGGACCACGATAGAGTAACCGCTGCCGCCTGCCGAGCATATCATAGACAGCTATGGCCAGGTCGGACGAACCGACCTCGACAATCAAATCCGCACCGGCAACGGCGTTGAACGGATTCGGATGAACGTCGCCAAGCTCGAATTCCCCTGCTGTCTGTGGATTGTAATCGGGTATCCCGGATTCGCCGAGAACGAAATCCGCATCGGTTATCACAGTGTCGATTGTTATTTCGTCGATTATTATCATCCTCGGGTCCTGTTCCCCCTCCCCCGTCTTATACGCTCCGACAAACCACTCTCCAGTCCACGGCGGTATATTTATAAAAGAATAATGACCCGATGTGTCGGTTAGCGCGTGCTGCCATCCTTTTTTATGGCCGATTTTCTCGTTATATAGAATAACGTGCGCGTCCATAACCGTATATCCGTCGCCGTCGGTAACTATTCCGGAAACCATATTCGTCGCATAGGGGTCGAATAGCGTGAAGTTTTTATCGGTAACCGTATCTCCGGGCGATACCGCAATCGAGGTGTAATCCAGCGGAACGACATCGTAACCGAAACTTTCTATCGACAGATAATACCCGCCTGTTGGCATCCCTTTCACTCCGAGCAGATACTCCCCTGTTTCGTCCGTAACTGTCCTGTATTCGCCATACATCGGCGCGGACGCGCGAAGTGGTAGACCTTCGAGCTCGCCGAAACCGAGAGTTGTAGAATCGAATACGGTGCCGGCTATTGCGGCGTCGAGCGGCTGCAGGTCGAAATCGATATCCTCGACGTCCGAGCCGGGAGGAACATAAGTTATCTGCATCGATGGAACAGGAAAATAACCGGGCGGCAATCCTATATCCATAATCAGGAAAACATAGGTCGTTCCCGGTAAGGCCGGTAGTGAATAAGCTCCGGTCGCAGGGTCGGCTACCGCGGCGGCAGAACCGGCGCCATAACCCATAATGATAATAAACCCGGGAATAGGTGTTGTGCCGTCTATTGTTACGGTGCCTCTCACATGGTTCGTATAGACCGGACAATAAACATCGGCTTCGACGCTATCGTCCGAAGCGCCGAAAGAGAATGTTGCCGTCGCAGAAGCCCCGTGTATCGTATCCGCTGGGATTGCGGTCATTTGATATGACGAATCCCTTTCGGGGACGTGAAAAGCGAACCGGCCGCTGCTATCGCTGAAAACCACAACATCCAGGTCGGTGGGGACACAAAAGGCACCGGCTATCGGGGTGCTGTCGGCACTAGAATAAACATGTCCGTATGCGTAAGGCGGCTCGGGTGTTATCCCTGCGGACGGAGGCAAAATGTGAACTAAAGCCGTATCGCAGCTACCATCGCCGGCATCGGTAGCAACAAGGAACATCCTGACCGTGTCTGTAGTTCCCGGGAAAAATATCTCCTCCATATACGCTGTGTGAGTTATCTGCGCATCGGCTAAAGAGTCGTCGTCGCCGGGAATATAGATATGGTCTGCCAACCAGCCGATAGAGGGAACGCCGTCGATAACACCCAGATAATTCCCTAATTCGTAAGGGTCCGGATTGCGGTTTAAATTTTCGTCGGCATAGACCTCGATAACAAGCATCCGACCTGCCGACGATAAATCCGCGGTAACCGTAAAATACGCCGGTGGAGTGATGACTGTCTCGTCTGCACCGTCGACGTGAAGATACGTAATCGCGTAGGATACGATAGAAAAAGATAATAGGATAAAGAAAACGCCGATTGTCTTACTCATCTGTTTCTCCTTTTTTAAATCCACTCTGTGTGTTCTCCGTTAATCTACAACTTGTTAATTTCCAGTAGGTTATATAAATTTAGTTGTTGCCTTTTACCTCTAACTTGTTATATTTGTAA
>QNEE01000074.1 GCA_003645085.1 bacterium
CCATAATTATAGGTATCGGTGTCGGTCGTTTTACCGTAGAGGCCGTAAGGTTCACCTATTTCGTAAGCGCGAACGTTGTCGTTGCCGATAACTCTTTTGCATGTCCCTGCGTCTTCCCATTGGCTGCTGCCAGCAGCGAGAAGGTCGATATCGGTTACGCCGTTGTAGAAATAAAGGTTCGTGCCGTTATACCACAGATTGCCGTCGTGTTTGTGTGTCGGCCCTGGGTCGGAACCGGGTCGCAAAGTCATCTGGCAATCGTTGCTAGTTCCCCCGCGAAGGTCGAAATAGGCCTCATCAGGAGAGTTGCCGATACCAAGCTGGCCTTTATAGTTCAAGCGCATTATCTCGTGGGAGGCATCGACAGGCGCGCTCGCAGTATTATTGTAATTACACCAGACAAACGATGAGATGCCGTTCATTCCGTTTCTCTGGACGCCGAACCAGCTTTTTGGGTATTGCGAGTCCCACGTCGAGAAATTGATACCGGCATAATTCATAGCCGTGCCGCCGCCGTTATGGTTGAAGATAGTCAGGCCATTTCGAAGGTCCCCCGATGTATTATCGAACCGTATTTCGAGGTCGGTGTTCGGTGTCGTTGTTCCGATGCCGACATCGTCGGTAATGTTCGTCGCGTACATCTTTCCGGTTCCGGCTCCTGTCCAGTCGTTGTCGGTGCCGCCGGCGGCGCCCCAGTAAATATCGCCGGCACCGTCGGTAGTGAGAACCTGTCCGGGAGTGCCGAATCCGGTAGCCGAGGCACCGGCGTCGTAAATTCCCCCATCGATAGCGACATCGCCGTCAAACCAACCGGCATAGCTGATACCAGAGCCCGGAGGGTAATTCGCTGGGTTCTGGTCGGATGCAAAAATCCCAATATTCTGGTCACCCGCCAAATGGGCTTCGAACGCTCCGCCGTAAGCGATATTCCCGTTTGTTGCGCGGCTCCACACACCGTAGTTGTTTCCGGAATTAGTCGCGGTGAAATTCGCAGCGTATTTCGTTCCGTTTCCGCCATCGGCAACGCCGCGAACGGCGTATTTATCGGTAGCAGTCGCTAATCCCATTCTGCCATAAACGCCGTTGAAACCCGTTGCAAGGTGAGCTTCCTGTAAACCGCCGTCCTGGACAATAACACCGCCACTGTCGAAACGCGCAGAATATGTAGCTCCGCCGGCATCGACATATAATGCTGATGATGTATATCCGGGGTCGTTTATACTGAGTTTCGCTTGCGGTGCGTCGGTTCCGATGCCTATAAAATCGCTTGTATTATACACGGTATCCGGCGCTAAACCGTCGCCGTTGATTTGCCAGTCGTTGTCCGCGCCGGTTCCTGTGCCTAATTCCTGCCATCCGGTGTTATCATAGAAATAGAGTTTATGAGGCGATGCGCTGTTGTTGACGTAAAGACCGCCGGGAGGCGTCGCCGCCGGTTCAGTGTCGCGGGGTATAATCTGGATATATCGTTCTTCGGCGGCGATAAAGAGTTCTTCGGACGAGCCGTTACGCAGGATTTTGAATTCGCTTACGGTGCCGTCGTCGTCGTCGTCGATCCTGGCTTCGATTCCGGTTGGGCTTGTGATAATACCTCCGCCGCCGCTGAAATCGAGTCGGGAGCCGGTCGCGCCGGAGATTGTAATTCTGGTGCCGCCGACATCGATGTCGCCGGTAGTAGTAATGTCGGCATCGTCGTTGGTCAGGGCATCGCTTGGAATCCATTCGGTGCCGTCCCAACGGAGAGTCTGATTTAGGGCCGTGCCGTCGAGAACGTTGTCGGGGACGCCGCCGACAATGCTGTCCGCAATAGCGGCTCTGAAAGAATACGGGCTGGATGATAGTTCGACTCTCGGGTCGAGGATATTGCCGTCAACCTCGATTTCGAGCCAGTAAAATGTGTCGAATTCGATGTCTATGGGGGTTATCGAACCGAGAAGAACATCGAACAAGCCTTTAACTACTGGAACTTCATCCGTTCCGGAATAGGTTTCCGACCATAATTCGGTTCCGCCGGTCTCGACATCGAATATTCGGAAAGTCATTTCGAGGGTGTCGTTGTATCCAACGCCGTCGATGTTGGTAAGTTTTCCCTGATATTGCATCGTTTGTGGGATGGCGAGTGCATTTGCGAAAAAAACGAATACGAACGCCGCTACTATAACGTATTTCATTTTTCCCCTTTCGTTTTGGGCGGGTTAATTTTAATCGTCAATAATCCGCGCAAGGCGGGTTTTTTAATATACATATCCTAATCCAGCAGCGATGAATTATCTTCGTTAAAATCCACTATCATTTCGAGAAGGGTTTCAGCATCGTATTCATCGATTTCTCCGTCGGCTTTTAGCATATCGTATTTTTCGCTTATACCGATGTATTCCATAAAAGAAACCTTCTCTTGCTTATGTAGAAGCAGGAGCATCTCGAGTTGGTATTTTGCGTCGTCGTATTCGAGAGTGCCGCGTTCGTAGTTTGCGAGAATTTCGTCCTTCATCTCCTGAAATTCAGCCTCGATACCTACCCCCAACAGCTTCTTCCCGCCGAAATAACAAACGAGCCCGAGTATAATAAGGATAACCACGATTATCAAACACCCGATACCCAGTATTTTCCCCCAATTAGTCTTTTTCGGTTGAGTGGTCTGGCCAGTCGGTTGATACATTTGTCGACCTTCGATTTGCTGAAGCATCTTGCCCTCACTTATTAAGATTGGACATTTTCTATCGACTATTGACATTCCATTGTTTTGCCAACCACAAACACCCGTCGAAAATCTCCCGTGCCGGACCGATACCGTGTTCGCCGGGGTTGATTATCAGCGTGTCTGCGATATTATTTTCGATGAATAGATTGTGCAATTTTTCGTTATATTTACGGTTCCAATCCTGTTCGCGAGTGATAATATAAAAAGCCTGTTTCGAGGACCTATCCGTATCGAATATAGTTACCGAACCTGTATGTGCACAATCAGAAATTACGCCGGCGAATAAATCGGGGTGCCTGAGCGCCGTGCCGAGCGCTTGGGCGCCCTGACCGCTGAAACCGAAAAGGACGATTTTAGATTTATCCACCCGGCCGGTAGCTTTTAGCTTTTCCACGAGTCGGATAATATCGGCTTCGTTCAGAGCGACACTTCGGTGATTTCGGGATTTCCCGCAAGTCGCTATCGCCCAGCCGAGACTATCGTGGACTTCGCGCACCGAGTCGATATCCCACGGTTTCCCGCCGGTGCAGGACAAATATATTAGCGCCGGAACCGGTGCGGATAGTGGTCCCGAACGCAATAGAAAACAGTCGCTGTCGGAATCGCAAGTAACGCCCGGTGGTATTTCCTTCGCTTGCCAATAAGCAACGAGTGAGCTGGAGATAACTAATACAAATAGTAAAATTGTTTCTTTAGATAGATTTTGCAATAGACCGTATTATCGTGCGCTCGCTTTATATATTGTGGGAAATCTCATCCCGAAGTCGGGTTATCGAGTTTCTCTACTTTTCAAATTTTGCCTTGAGACTTTTGGCTACCGGTTCCGGGACAAAAGGAGTAACGTTTCCGCCAAGACGCGCAATGGTCTTGACCATCGACGAGTTCAGATAGACATTGCATAAACTCGGCATCAGGAATACGGTTTCCGCTTTCGGGAACAGTTTCTTGTTTGCGAGAGCCATCTGAAACTCGTGCTCGAAATCAGATACCGCTCGCAATCCGCGGATAATCGCAACCGCGCCTATCTTCTCGGCAAAATTAGCGGTAAGGCCGTCGTAGCCGACCACATCGATTTCCGGGCGATTATTTACAGTTGTATGAATCATCTCCAGCCGCTCGTCGATTGAAAATAGGGGTTCTTTTGCGAGATTAACTCCGACCCCGACAACAACGCGGTCGAAAATTTCCAGTGCGCGTTCTACAATATCCAGATGGCCGTTGGTTATAGGGTCGAAACTCCCCGGATACAGTGCTATACGGTTCATATTCATAGCGGATAATTCCTCGTCATAAAGTATGTAGTTATAATAGGTCAAAACGACGCCTTTTCGATGGTATATAATCTTATCAAAAACCGGTTTTGTCAAATAGTTTTTGCCGTTCTAATTTCACTGTTCGATTTGGGCGAGCCGAGATTCGAGATGTTCCCAGCGATTTACTCTGACCTCGAGTTCTGTGGTAAGGTTTTCGTATTCGGTTAGCAGTGCGGATATACGGCTCCATTCGCGGGCGATATGCTCGTCTGATAGAAGCTCGGCCGTCCGTTCTATCTCTTTTTCCAACCGTGTTATCTCGGACTCGAGTTCTTCGAGTTCTTTTTTTATTCGATAAACATTTGCTCCCTGCTTTTTAAACGATGTTTTTAGCGGTATGTTATCCTTTATTCTAGATTTTACTTCGGTTTTCTGTATTGCGGTCTCCCTGAAATATTGTCTTCTTTCGAGATAGAACTCGAAACCGCCGTCGAATGCGCGGATACCATCCGGTTCGAACGCGATTATCCGCTCGACGACGTTTCTTAGGAAAATCCTGTCGTGACTCACTACCAAGAGTGTGCCGTCGAACTCGGACAACGCCTTTTCGAGCGTTATCCGGGAAGGTATATCGAGATGGTTCGTCGGCTCGTCGACAAGCAGCAGGTTAGCGCGCCCTAGAAGCAGCTTTAGCAAGGCGATTCTGGCGATTTCGCCGCCGGAGAATGTAGATAACGGCCTGAATATATTGTCATCCCCACGGATTGAAAAAAGCGCCAGCGCGCTACGTATAGCCTCCTCCGACATCGTCCCGTCGAAAGCGCGGATTTCATCGAATGCCGAACGGGATTCGTCGATATCCACGAAATCCTGTGAATAGAAACCGACCTTTATTCCAGCCCCAATATTCACGGAGCCTGTATCGGGAGACCGTTTCCCCGCGAGAATCGAAAGGAGAGTGGTTTTGCCGCATCCGTTCGGCCCGACGATACCGATTTTTTCGCCACGCGAGACAAACAGGTCGAAGTCTTCAAATAGGGTTCTGCCACCCACTTTTGCGGATAGGTTAGTGGCTCGGAGAACATCGTCGCCGCCACGAGACGTCGTGCGAAACCTCATTCTTATTTCGTCGGCTTTTGGCGGGGGCTCGATACGCTCCAGTCTGGCCAGCATTTTTCTTCGCGATTGCGCCTGTTTTGTTTTTTGCCCGGCAATATTTTTTCGGATAAAAGCCTCTACACGGTTTATCTTGGTTTTTTGTTCCTTGAAACGCCTAATAAGGTCATCGTCCGTGCGGGCGCGTTCTTTCTCATAAGCGGTATAGTTCCCAATAAAGCGCGTAACCTCGGTTGCTCGGACCTCGATAATCGTCTCACTTATCTCATCGAGAAAAAACCTGTCGTGCGAAACGACCATATACGGTTTGCCACAATTTTTCAGATATCCTGCGAGCCAGAGAAGGCCATCGTAATCTATATGGTTAGTAGGCTCGTCGAGGAGGAGGAGGTCCGGCTCTGCTACAAGAAGACAGGCTAAGGCTGCGCGGTTTCGTTCTCCACCGGAAAGTCTATCGACGGGAGTCTCGAACTGACCGGTGTCGAACCCAAGGCCGCCTAATGCGCTCTGGATACGGTTTTCGAGATTATAACCGTCGAGTTGGACAAACCGCTGTTCCGACCTGCGGTATTCTCTTAGATTTGAACCTTCTAATCCCTCCCTGCTTAAGAGAGCCATTTTGCGCTGGAGGGCTGGTATTTCGGGGTGGCTTTCGTATATTGCTTTTAAAAGTGGAAGGCCGCCTGTCAGGCGGTGTTCCTGATGCAGGAATCCCACTCGTAGTCCGCGTCGACGATAGAGCCGGCCAGAGTGCGGTTCGAGTTCGCCTGCGATTAAGGATAGAAGCGTCGTTTTGCCCTCGCCGTTCGGACCGACAAGGCCTATACGGTCTTCGGTATCGAGCGATAGGCTGACATTTTCTAGAACCGGACCCGAGCCGAAATCGACTGTAATATTATCGAGGCTTACGAGGGGCATATTCAAAAACCGTTACTGCGAAAACCGGGTAGTCTATATGGGTTCGTGTCAATTTGTAATGAATTTTATCGAGGTTGATTCTCCGGTAATTATTAAGCGGAATATCCTATCTGAATCGGGTTTTCCTCTACAAAAGTGACAACGGGTCGACGACAATTTTGTAGGACACTTTACTGCCCCAGTTGGAGATAATCCTTTTGACTATCTTAACAGATGTTTTCAGGCGATTCGTTTTCATCAAAAGGTGCCACCGGTATTCGCCGCGTATTTTTGAGATGGGGCAGGAGGCCGGCCCGAGAAGACGATATTTATTGCCGTCTCTATCGATGCGCGCAAGCTCGCGGGTCAGCCGGAAAATGCTGTTACGAACCTCGCCGGGGTCCTGGCAATGTGCAAGAACGCGGACCATCCTGCCGAAAGGGGGATAAAAAAGTTCCTTGCGGGCAGCTAACTCCGACTCGAAGAAGGAAACGACGTCGCCGTTGACCGCAAAATCTATAGCCGGGGAGTCCGGCCGATAGGTCTGGATTATCACCTCTCCGCGGATTTTGCTACGACCGGCTCTGCCGGAAACCTGAGTTAGAAGTTGGAATATCCGTTCACCGCTTCGGAAATCCGGAATAATAAGACCGATATCGGCGTTCAGAACTCCGACCAGCGCGACATCGGGGAAATCGTGCCCCTTGGCTATCATCTGTGTTCCAACGAGAACAGAGCCGGGATTTTTAAGGAACTCTTTGATGACCTTTGCGTAACCGTGAGTTCTAGCCGCGTCCGTATCGAGTCGGAATATCCGTTCCGGCGGGACTATCTCGGTCAGTTCTTTCTCGATTCGCTGGGTTCCCATTCCGCGATATTTAATATCCTTACTTCCGCATTCCGGGCAGGTATCGAATGCCGGTATTTCGGCGCCGCAATAGTGACATCGGAGTTTTGCATCGACGCGATGGTATGTATAACCCACTCCGCAAGCCTCGCAAGTCGGAATATATCCGCAATCCGGACACTGGAGATAAGATGAAAAACCGCGCCTGTTTAGCAGCAGCATCGCGCGGTGTCCTTTGGAAATGGTCTCTACGAGTTTTTCCGATAGAAGTCGGGAAAATGCGGTGTAGTTTTTGTTCTCTTCACGTTCTTCGACCATATCCACAATGCGGACTCCGGGGAGTTCCGCGCCGGGAATCCTCTCGGGAAGTTCGAGCAATTCGTATTTGCCCTCGAGGGCATTATAGTATGTCTCCGCGGACGGTGTCGCCGTGCCCAGAACTACCGGGCATTTTTCTATCGATGCCCGCATTACCGCAACATCGCGGGCGTTATAGTATGGCGGCGGTTCCTCCTGTTTATAGGATGTTTCGTGCTCTTCGTCCACTACTATCAACCCGAGGTTTTTTACCGGTGCGAAAACTGCGCTACGCGGGCCGATAGCGATAGTCAGTTCCCCAGACGCGAGTTTCCGCCACGCGTCGAAACGTTCTCCCGGTCGCAGGCCGGAATGCAGCACCGCAACCTGTTCTGGGAACCTTTGCTCGAAACGCCCCCATAATTGTGGAGTAAGCGCGATTTCCGGGACAAGAACGAGCACACCTTCCCCTTTATTTTTCGCCTTTTGCGCAGCGTTTAGATAGACCTCCGTTTTACCGCTTCCGGTAATGCCCCACAAAACAAAAGAGTGGAAACCTTTATTCTTAATGCTTTTGCTTATCTTCTTTATCGCGTTATTCTGCGCTTTTGTGAGTTCCCCGGGTGGTGGCGGCGGCGAAAGCTTGTCGGCTATGTTCGGTCTGCGGTATATCTCACGGTCTTTCTGAATTATCCACCCTTTATCCAGCGCGGATTTTACAGGCCCGGCACCGAATTTTTTAGAAAGTTCCCTTCGGATATGCTCTTCTTCGGAGTGGTTAAGCAAATAATCGAGAAGGGCTTTCTGTTTAACCGCATTCGTCGAGAGGCTATCCAATTCGCGAGCCAATTCAGCCGGCGAGGCCGCAGTAGAGACTACAGCGACAGTCCGTGGTTTCCGTGTTTTCTTTATATCGAGGCGTATCCCGGCTATTCCTCTGCTTATAATTTCGTCGAGTGCCGCGTAAAAGCCGCTACTTCCGACTTTTTTCTTCAATGTCTTTTCAGGAATGTCGCCGTGTTGACGGAGTAATTCGAGTATAATAGCCGCTTTTTTGGGCAGTCCTGCATTGTCAAGTTCGAGGTTACGAATAGCGATTATTCTCTCTACATCGACCCCGATACCACCCGGCAATGCGGCGCGGAAAGCGTCCCCCGGCGACGACGCGTAATAATCCGAAAGCCACATAATTAGTTTTAGCATCGCCGGCGAAAAAACGGGCGTATCGTCCGGGCAATCCGATATATAGCGCGTTCGTTCGATGGGGGTATCCGGGCGCAACTTAATTACAACGCCGACGGTATGCGTTTTCCTGAACGGGACAACGACTCTTTTCCCGGGCCGGATTTTATCGGAAAGCCAACCCGGTATCTCATAGGTCAAAAGTATATCCGGGCCGCCGGGGATTGCTATTTCGGCATATCGATTCTTCATAAATATATGTATTATACCCAAAAACGCGAAAAGGGGAACCCGCGCGGGCTCCCCTCCTGAAATCTGTCTATATTTACAGGTTACTCGACGCAGGAATCGAGACCGTGTTGCGCTTTCTCGAGACCATCGTTATCGCCTGCCGCCTCGTAGCACACTTTTAATAAAGCCCAGGGGCCGCACCATTCTTTAAATTGACTTGTTACTTTTTCGAGGTTCGGGATAGCCTCTGCAAATTTGCCTTCTTCAATCAACCCGATAGCCTCCATCACCATCTCGGCCGCTTTACCTTTTTCGACTTGCCCGCTCAATTTCAGGCTCAGCGCGTATTGGAGCCAGCCGTTATAGAAATCGAAATTTTCTTTTACCAGTCTTTCGGCTAAAGCTACCGACTCATCGAATCTTTCGAGATGGAAAAGCGTTACCGAAAGGTTATAAAGTGCGTCCCTGTCGGCAGGTTCGAGCTTGAGAACCCTTTCAAAATAGGACGCCGCTTCCTCGTAATTTTCGAACGACCTGAAAAGCAAAGCCCCGTGGTCGAATAACAAAGATACATTATCGGGAAAAACAGTTTCGGCGATATCGAGTATCGAATCTGCTTTAGCGCCTTCGTTTTCAGAAGCATACATCTTTGCGAGCATCGAATAGCATTCGACATCCGGTTCGCCTTCGTCGATAAGTTCCTTGAGAATCGATATAGCTTCGTCTTTATCGCCGTCTCTGAACTCGTTCAGAGCCACCTGTTTTGCGAAAATCTGGTCCAGCGGTTCAAGTTCATAAGCTTTTCGGTAAGCCTCTTTCGTTTTTTCCTCGTCGCCGACCTGCTCGTAGAAATAAGCCAGATTCTTCCAGCCGTCCGCGTATTCGGGGTCTATACGAACCGCGATTTCGGTATTTTCGATAGCCTTTTCCCATTTTTTGCTTTCGCCAAACTTGCGACCCTTATTGAAATACTCCGCGCGCTTTTTTTCCCGCCACTTTGTGATATCAGAGGTTACCGCCGAGTCCAGTTCTTCGGCGCGGCTAAAAGCGCGTTCCATTTCGTCCAGGCTGTCCATCTCGGCGTATAATTTCCCCATCGTAAGGAAGACATGAGGATTTGTCGGTTCTTTTTTTTCCGCAACCTTGAGTTGCTCGAGCGCTGCCGGATAATTCTCCTGTTGAATATAAACTTTAGCGGCGGTTAATTCCGGGCTTTGACACCCTTGGAAAAGCAGGATTAAGAATAAGACGGTAAATAAAATTATTCGCGGTTTCATCTGGCCTCCAGAATTGTCTTATTACGAGTTTTATCTAAAATATAATATTCCATCTAACGCGCAAGGGATTTTTGATTTATTTTCGAGAAAGAATAGTATTTCGATATAGCTATCAGTTTTTCGAGAGTTACTATAAAATTAGCGATGGCGTGGGCGTATTGTCTCGTGGCCAATTTATTATGGTATCTGTCGACCGGCTCAGCAAGAACCGTGCTGGCACGCTCCGTGCGAAGTCCTCATAAGGATTATTTAATACATCATATCGGACGCACGGATTCCCAGCCACACAAAGACCGCACCCTCGCGCCAGCAGCCGACGAATGCTGGTGGAACGCTTTATTTCGGGTGATATTTTTTACACTATTTATAGAATTTGCGTATTGTATTTAGAAACTCCCTTTCTTTTTCCTAAAACAGTTTAATTTTATAATATATGTAAAAACTCCTTGACTTGGAAATTCGAGTTAGTTAAAATTCAGTAATAATTTAACTTCTTTTCTGAAATCTCTATTAGAATACAGGAGAAGGCGTATGAATTTACGCTCGTTATGTGTATTAATAATTATGTTGTCTTTAGTGGCTGTGAGCTTTGCGGCACGCGGGTTGGGTTATGTCGGGTTACTGAAAGGCTCCGTAGCCGGGGACCGATACGGAACTCGTGTCGCTTCGGCCGGCGATGTTAACGGCGACGGTTATACCGACCTGTTGGTCGGCGCACCGGGGAGTTATCAAGCCGCCAACTACAACGGTAAAGTATATCTATTCCTCGGCGGAGAGAATCCCTCCGAGCCGGCGCTGGTAATAAACGGCGAGGCACCCGGGGACCGCTTCGGTATTTCGTTAACGACCTGCGGCGATATTAACGGCGACGGTTTCGACGATTTCGCTGTGGGAGCCGATAAATGCGACCAGGGCGGAGTCGATGCCGGAAAGGTGTATATCTTTTTCGGGGGGAAAGAACTCGATGCTACGGCCGACATAATTCTCGTTGGTGATAGAGCGAACGATTGGTTCGGCACGGCTGTCGCAGGGGGACGCGACCTCAACGGCGACGGCGTCCCGGATATTATCGTCGGAGCCAGCTACGGCGGAAAGAATTACACAGGTGTGGTATATATTTTCCTTGGGGGTTCTAGTATAACCCGTCCGGCGGTGAAAATCGACGGCGAGACATCGGGCGACAGTTTCGGCGAGCGCGTCGCTATTCTCGGCGACCTCGACGGCGACGGTATCTCCGAATTCGCGGTCGGCTCCTATTATCATAATAGCGAGGGGAAGAAAAATTCCGGGCGCGTTTATATCTACCGGGGCGGCTCTGTAATCAGCCGCGAAGCCTGGCATACAATGAACGGCGCACGCCCTCAAGCTAATTTCGGCTTCAGCATCGCCTCTGCAGGGGATGTCAACAACGATGGGACTCCCGATATTATAATTGGTGCGCCGGGAGACGGACCTAATTCCGAGGGAGTGGCGTATATTTATTTGGGTGGCCCAATTATTCGAGACCCGGTGGCGTCTTTTTACGGGGAGCACCCGAAGGACCTTTATGGATATTCCGTTTGCGGCGGCGGCGATATAAACGGCGACGGTTTTGGCGACGTCCTGGTTGGTGCACCGTTTGCCGATATCGGCAGCTATCGTAGCGGGCGTGTAGAAGTCTTTTTCGGTGGAAAGGAAATAGATACTATCGACGATTTCCATATCAACGGCAGTTCGGCCGATGCCCAATGCGGCACAGCTGTCGGCAGCGTTTCGAGGTTTCTCGGTAGGAAACAATCGGCCTATCTGATTAACGCGCCGGGGCCTCTCGGCAACGGAAGCACATCGTATCTGTATATTTATAAATAAAATGAACCCTTCGGAGTTCATTCGCGCCAAGCGCGACGGCAAACGCCTCGATTCCAACGCAATCGGGGCGTTCATGCGTTTGTATCTCGACGGCGAAATCGCCGACTACCAGATGAGCGCCTTCCTTATGGCGTCTTTTATTAAAGGACTCGACAAGACCGAAGCCGCCGCTCTTACTGAAGCCTATATCGAAAGCGGAAAAGCAATCGATTGGTCGGAACTCCCCGGAATACCGGTCGATAAACATTCCACCGGCGGCGTCGGCGATAAGGTCAGTTTGATTCTTGCGCCGTTGGTCGCCGCGTGCGGCGGTTACGTCCCGATGCTTTCCGGGCGGGGCCTCGGGCACACAGGAGGCACCCTCGACAAACTCGAATCGATTCCGGGGTTCGAGACCGCGCTCTCTATCGAACGGCTTAAAAAGCAGGTAGGGCGTGTAGGTTGCGCGATTGCGCGGCAGAGCGATGAACTCGCGCCCGCCGACGGTCGAATATACGCCATCCGCGACGTTACCGCTACCGTCGAATCCATTCCGCTTATATCCGCCTCGATTATGAGCAAAAAAATCGCCGAGGGCGCGAAGGGTCTTGTCCTCGACGTCAAAGTCGGCAGCGGCGCGTTTATGGAAACTGTCGAACGGGCGACCGAACTCGCCGATATGCTCATCGCAATCGGCG
>QNEE01000075.1 GCA_003645085.1 bacterium
GCTCTGTGCCATCGTTCTTAAAAATGTGCAGATTATTCCCGGCGTGAACGACGATTTCCACAAGATTATCCCCGTCGAAATCCCAGAGAACGGGTCCCGCCGGACCGGGTGAATCCCCGACACTATACGGGTCGAAAGGGGAATCGAAAGAGAGAAAAACCGGGTTGCCAACATAGAGGTCGCCGTCCTCGGTGATAACGACTATCTGCTTCGGGCCTCCGCTCACGGGGCCGTAAGCAATGTGTGTCCGCACATTGCCCGAAAGCGGCGGAGAGTAAATCACGTCCATACTGTCCTTGTGGAGAACCCGAATAAAACTGTCCGGGCCGGCGATAAAAATCTCCAGCGTGCCGTCGTAGTCGATATGCTCGGTTACGAACGAGCCGAAATAGTAGTCGTCGTAAGCCGATGTCGCTATCGGCCAGCCGGGAAGGTCGTCGAGAGCGAACGCCGCGCAAACGAGCAGAAGCAGGATTATCGTATATTTCATTTCATCTCCTCCGTTATTTTCTTGGATAAGATAAGGATATCGATGTGCGCGCGCAACGGATAAGTTGAGGCGATAGAAATAGGAGGGTCGAGGGGGGTATTGCGGATTACGGAATTATAGAAACGAATCCGCGTAGCGTTCTCGTTTTCGATTCGCAAGGGTTTGACGGTAACCGAAGGAAACCCCACGGGCGGTAAATCTGTTTGGGAATTCGCGCCGATTCGCTCTTTGCTATTTGCTCATAAGTATATAGGTTCGTGGCATCTCAATATAATCGGTGCCCGAACGAATATAATAACCTTTTATTTTGTCCTTGATACGCCGAACACATATCGGTATATTGAGTTTTGCTAACCGGATAACAAACGAAAAGAAAAAATAGGAGTTAGTATGCGGGATAGGATTTCCGAAGCACTCAAATCCGCCGAGGGTTACACCGAAATCCGGGTGCAACAGAAACAGTCCACATCGCTGGCGTTCCGGCGCGGCGAAACGGATAAAATCGCGGCTTCGACCGATGTCGGCGGCTGTGTCCGGGCGCTCGTTCCCGGTGGTGGATGGGGGTTCGCTACATTTAACACTCTCGACAATCTTGCGGATAGGGTCGAAGAGGCTGTCGCGAGCAGCAAGGCTATCGAGCCGGAAGAGCCTATCGAGCTTGTCGAGGCCGAACCGGTCGATATGGTTATCCGCGCTGTTATCGAGGACGACCCGCGCGAACGAACGATTGCCGAGAAGATGGAGCTTATCGAGAAATACGACGGTTTGCTCCGCAGCAGGGACGACAGAATAATCGATACCAGCGTGTCCTACGGCGATAGTTTCTCGACGGTCTGGTTCGCCAATACGGACGGGTCGTTTTTCGAGCGGGAGAGGCTGGATGTCGTTTTGCGCGCGGTCGCGATGGGCAAGGACGGTGATAACGTTCAGACCTCGCACGATTCGTGGTCGAGCCGTAAGGGTTTCGCTATGGTGAAAGACCGCGAGGACGATATCCGTAATGTTGCGGAAATTGCCGTCGGTCTTCTCGATTCGGAGCAGGTCAAAGCCGGGAAATACACGGTAGTTCTCGACCCTATGCTCGCGGGAGTGTTTATCCACGAGGCTTTCGGGCACCTTTCCGAATCAGACCACATCGTAGATAATCCGCAGGCGCGCGAGATGATGACGCTTGGCCGGCGGTTTGGCCCCGACGAGTTGAACGTTATCGACGACGGCACGGTAATTCCGCACCTTCGCGGAACGGTCGAAATCGACGACGAGGGTGTGCCGTGCCGGAAGAATTATCTTATAAAAGAGGGAGTTCTTGTAGGCAGGCTGCATAACCGCGAGACGGCAGCGAAAATGAAAGAGGGTTTGACCGGTAACGCGCGCGCCGAAGACTACTCGTATCCCCCGATAATCCGGATGACTAACACGGCGATAGAGAACGGCACCGTTTCGTTCGATGATATGATTGCCGATATCAAAGAGGGTGTCTATTGCATCGACGCTTTTGGCGGCCAGACGATGATGGAGAATTTCTCGTTCTCCGCGGGGCACGCCTTTATGATACGGGACGGTAAAATCGCCGAGATGGTTCGTGACGTTGTCCTTCAGGGAAATCTGTTCCAGACGTTGATGAATATAGAGGCTATCGGGAGCGATTTCAGATGGAGCTATTCCGGTGGACAGTGCGGTAAAGGGGGTCAGGGCGCGGCCGTATCGTTCGGGAGTCCGCACATAAGGATTAAAGACGTAATCATCGGCGGGAAATAGGAGGAATTATGGAGAATATACTCGATAAGGTCAAAAATCGCGTGGATGCCGCGGAGGTCTCTTATGTCGAGTCTCACAAGACCGAGATAGAGTTCAAGGGTTGGAAGCTGAAGGAATCGAGCGTCGCCCAGACGGAGGGTTATTCGCTTCGCGTAATCAAGAACGGACGGATAGGTTTCTCGGCGACGACAGACCCGAACGGTATCGACGATATGGTCGAGAATGCTGTCGCCACCGCCGAATTCGGCGAGCAGGTCGATATTACTTTTCCCGGAAAGCGTGAATTCGTGGTGCCGGATATCTATGACGAGAAGCTCGAAAAGTTAACGATTCCGGAGATAATCGAGTTCGGTCGGAAGTTTATAGGCAAATGCGAGAGTTTCCGCGGTATAGCCGACCTGGATTTTAGTTCGGAAAGGATACTAACCGAAAGAAAGATAATCAATACGAGTGGTTTCGAGGGAGGATATCGAAAATCGTATCTAACCTGGGGCGGTTCGTTAAACAGAGTCAAGGAAAACGATGTGTTTCTTATTTGGGACGGTTCCGCGGCGACATACCTTCCGGATATGGACGAAGAGATAACGAAGATGACCGGCCCTTTCGCCGAAAAAATCGAGCTGGCGGAGAATGTTATCGATATTTCCACCGGCAAGATGCCGGTAGTTTTTCACCCGCGAGGTGTTATGATTGTGCTTTTGCCCCTCAACGCGGCAATCAACGGCAGAACGGTGTATACGGGCACCACGCCGCTGGTCGATAAAGAGGGCAAGAAGCTATTCGACGAGAATTTTACTGTCGTCGACGACGGCACACTCGACCGTAGGATTGGTAGTTCCCCGTTCGATACGGAGGGTATCCCGAAAAGACGCATACCGATAGTCGAGAACGGCGTTTTCAAGAATTTCCTGTTCGACCTCGTAACCGCCGCGAAAGCAAATCGAGAGAGCAACGGCGCCGCGACGCGGAGTATTTTCGGTTCGCCGTTTCCCTCCTCATCGAATATCGCAATTAGAGCCGGGAACACCCCGAAGGACGATATAATCGGCTCGGTCGAGAACGGCATATTAGTCGAAAGCGTGCTCGGCCTCGGACAGGGGAATATAATCTCCGGAACGTTTTCGAATCCGTTCGGGACGGTTTTCAAGATAGAGAACGGCAGACTCGTCGGACGGGTAAAAGACGGAACAATCGCCGGGAATATCTATGAGGACCTCAAAGAAATAACGGCTATTAGCGATAAACAGGAGTTAGTCTGGGGCAGTTACCTTGCGCCGTATATGCGAGTGGACACGTTGACGGTTACGGGGAAATGAGGAACGCGAATTGGCGGGAAACCTATAATTGATTAGCGCATTTTCTATTTAAGATAGACTATTCGAATAGTCGAATCCATACCCTTCGCACGTATCAAATAAACTCCCGAACCAAGCGATTTATCCGGTTGCCATATCAGGGGCGTCGGGCCCCGCGCTAAATCCGGGAATTCGGTCGGCGGTTCTTCAGAGAATCGCGAACCGGATTTAGCGCGAGGCAACGGCAGGTCGGCTACGAGTCGTCCGGTTAAATCGAAAATCTCTATTCCGACCTGCCGTGGCGACCGTTCGGTCGCACCGACGCCCCGGTATGCACCGGAGTCGATTGTGCTCAACTCCTGTGGCGATTCGCTTTCGAAATCGAAGACAATCTTAACCGAGGAATTAAACGGATTCGGATAGGCCGAGATTTTGGGTTCGACGGGCAGAAAAGTTTCCTCGACATTAACACCAGTGCGATAGCGGATATAGGCCCTGTCTATCATCCAGAAAGGGTCAGTCCGGTCGGAGGAGCGCATATCTACGGCATCCCACCAGGGAAGAGCCGTTACATCCCGCCAGGTGCTATCTTCCATAGTAATTAATATATCGAAAATACCCGTAGGAGGGAAGGAATCCAGGTCCCACCAGAGCCAACACGAATCGCCAAGCGGGTTTGTATTCGAGTAGATATATTTCCAGACCACACAATCACTGGTGTCGGAACGGAAATCGTCCTGAAGGAAATCGACTCCCGGATAGTCAGGGTCGTCCACCGGAAAACAACCGTATCTGCCGGACGGCGGAGGGATAAAAGGAATATCCATCGTGTCGATAAGATACGAACTGCCCTCTTCGGTTCCTATATGGAGCGGCTGCGTCCAGCCGGGGTCTTCTGTGGAATGGATAGTGATTGGTATCTCCCAGCCGGCGATTGCCGCAGATACACATATAATAGAGAATAAAAGGCTATGAATGAATTTCATTTACACTCCGGTCATTTAAGATATATCAGTTTAATTTCCATAGGTTCTGCTTCGGTGGTGCATCGAAGTAAATAAATACCGCTGCCAATATCTTTCCCCGGATTCCATATTGTCGAGCGATTCGGTAAGGGCGATTCACGAATTGCCCTTACGAGCTGCCCGTTAATGTCGTAAATCTCGACCGGGCCGGGAGCCGTTATCCGGCAGGCCGAATTGAACGGATTAGGTTGTGCGCTCAATTCGACATTTTTAGGAAGATTAGATTCCCCGACATAATAGACAGTGTCCAGCATTACCGTAACCTCGATTGTGCAGGCCGGGGCATCATAGCCGACAAAAATGGTCGTTTCTTCCGGTTCGATAATACAACTATCGGCGGAAAGAAGAAAATAATAGCTGTCCTCGGCGCAGGTCGTAAATGTAAAGATGCCGTATTCGTCTGTCCAGCCGGAGCGGCTCGGTATTTCGCCCGCAGGTCCGTAGTTGATATATACGGACTCGACCGGGTTTCCGAGCGTGTCATGCGCGATAATAACAGCCTTAAGAACCGATTTTGTTAAAGGTGAGTCCGGCTCGCAGGTTACGATAATCCAGTCGGATGTTGCGATATAATCCCTGTAGATAAACCATTCGTCGATAGGGCGATATGCGGGGAGCAGGTTCGCGGTAAAATCTGCTGCAGCGACCCTGTCGAAACAGTCTATTACGATAGGTGCTTCGGGTCTTGCCCAGCCATTATCGACGAGGCCTTCGATTTCTGAAGGAGGGAAATACGCCGAAATATACGACCAATCGGGCGGGCAACCAGCCTCGATAACATCGACCACCCCGGCGAAATCGGTAATCCAACGCCGCGTAGCGATTAGCAGTATATCCGCCGTGTCGTCAAAAGCCGAATAGAGCGGCGCTAAATCCCGACTCTCATTGGTAATAGAGAGCATATATGTATATATGTCGCCGTCGCGGGTAATTACCGTGTCGAGGCGAATACCAGGGTCGACCAGCGGGTCGGTTACATACTGATGTGCCTTGCGTCGGACGCGAGCTATTTCGCCGTCGGGGCCGATAATCGGCGCGGACTCGAAACAGCGGTAGTTCGTGTCGACCTCCCAGAGCGTGCCTGGGATTATCGTTATCTCGTAGCGCTCCGCGAGTGTTTTCGCGGCGACCAGAGCGTTATAGACTTCCCGGCTGCGTGTAAAGGTGTCCGCCGGGGCTAAAGTTATTATTCCCGAAGTATCCGAGAATATTATCCGCGCCTTGTTCGAGTCGCCGCCGAGAGCCTCGGCGGGCCCGAGTATCAAATCGATTGTTGTATCGGCGGAGATTAAAGCGTCGAGAGCTGTAACGAAGTCGCCCACACCATACGGCTCTGTCAGCGTCAGCGCGGCGATTTTGATGTCGGTAAAAGCGGAGAACGATAAAATAGTCACCAGAACGATTATTGCGATAAGTTTTTTCATAGTATCTCCTCTATTCGGATAGCGCGACGACTGTTTTTTCGCCGCCCGATATTATCGTATATTTCCCCGGCCGATATCTTCGGTTCTCGATGCCCTCCCAAACGGTAAATTCCGGCTTCGGTTCGAGGGTTTCTACCATATCGCCGTTTTCGGCGTATATCTCGATTACACTTTTTGCCGCGAAAATAAAAACCGGACCGGTGCTTATCTTCGGAAGCGCTGTTAACCTATCGAACGCGGGCTCCCTCGCCGGTCTCGCGCGGACGACCGGCAATGTATCGCTGACATCGGGGATGTTGCAGTCGATAACAACGTAAGTAGGGTGTTCCTCGACCCACGCCAGCGGCTCATAAGCGAGCGGGTCGCGGTCGTTGCCGTAATTGTCGATTCCCATCGCCGTCCACTCGGTGCCGTAGATATCGGCGGAAATAAGAACGGCGTCGCCTGTTACCCAGCCGTCACTCGGAATTGACCATACGCCGGAAAGGGTTATTTTCGAGGGGTTCCATATCCAGCGCTGGGTTCGATAAGTCATATCGGGGTCGCCCGCCGCCGACCAGGTGCCATGAGGTAAAAGCCAGAGCGGCGCCGGCGGTTCGACGGGGTCGAGAAGCGGAGCCAGCGCGCTGTTTTCGTAGCAAATCGTCGTCATCACCGCGATTCGCCCGCCAGATTTTGTGTCGATACTGTCGCAATGAATAGTAGTATCGCGCGTCGGAACGTGGGAACTATAAAGGCATTTGCGCCGGATGCGGTATATCTTGCCGTCTGGAAGATATATCGGTATCGAGTTGTAGTTAACACCGTCGATAACCTCGCCGCAGCTCGACGCCCAGATATAGCACGTTTCCGACATTGCGATATATCGCATCGAGTCGAGATAAGTCGCTGCAAGTATGTCGTTGGCGTTGGTCGAGTCGTAAGGATGCGGGCAGAAACCGAGAGAATCGTCCCAGGTAAAATATACCGCCGGATGGTCCCAACTTGTTCCGTCTCTTCCTCCGAAAGCGAATTCGGGCAGGAGTATAATGTCGATTCCGTCGGCGTGCGCCGCCAACTCGAGCGTCCGGTGATACGAATCCCGCGAAACGGTATTTCTGTTGTAAGACATATATCCGCGAATTACGCCCACTCGGACAGGAACCGCAATACAACACGACGATAAAACGACGAGAGTAAGGAAACGTTTCATAATAAACCTCGCTTAAATTCGGTCTTTTTGTAAATGTAATAAAAAAATTGAGTTAATCAATACATATTTCGGAGAGGAGTTTCCCGAAAAGATTATGAAGTGAAGAAATTTCCGTCGGGAAATAAATGCGTTCTTTTCGCCGATACGCAAGGGCCTGGATAAAAACGTTCAGGATAACCGAGGGGCTTCGCACGGAGCATAACAGTGGGCAAACCGCGATTTAATCCGGAATTCTGGTCGATTTCTGATGTTCTATAACATAATAACTTTAGACAAATTCTCGAAAACACACAGTCGCACTTGACGTATCGATTCGAATTCAATATATTTCCAAATCTAAAAAAAATTATCGAGAGGAAACGAAATGACCAGAGCTTCTGCAGGATTATTACTCCTTTCGGCGACCGCTATTCTGTCGTTTGCGCCGACGGGGAAAAACGGCTTCTGCTGGAATACGCCCGACTATATTAGCACGCCGCCGAATTCCCAATCTCGTTCGGCACTTTCCGAGTTGATAGCCGAAACCGGCGTCCCTTGGCAGGGAACCTGGAATGCCCAAACCGGATTACCGCACAGATTGATGAGTGGCGGTTTTGGTTTCACCGTCGCGGATTCGGCGGATGCTGTCGCGAAATGCCGTGACTTTGTTGCGGGAAATCGAGCCATATTCGGCTATATAAATCCGGAAGAATTAGAGCCGCTCGCGGTTCGTAAGAAGCTGGATATCTGGTATATCACATTTCTTCAGACGGTAGCCGGGATTACTGTCGAAGGTGCGCGCGCCGATTTCCGGATAAAATCCGGCAAACTCGCTATGATAGGCGCGGACCTCGTGCCCGGTCTAACAGAAGACTCGCCGTCGATAAACGCCTCTATCGCCGCTGAGTTGGCGAAATCCAAATTCGACTTCGATAACTGGACCTCCGAATTGTATTTTTTCGCGCCCGCAAACGGACGACTCGCGTGGAAAATAACCGGCGAGAACCGGTATCCGCGTCACCGCTGGATTTGCTATATCGACGCGCATTCCGGCGAGTTGCTCGCAGCCTACGACGATATCCGAACCGAAGTCTCCGGGATGGTCTACGGGAAAATACACCCGATGTTCGGCGCGGATATACCTGAAGACCGCGCGTTGGAATATCTTATCGTTGGACTCGAAGGTTATGCTATAGATACTACCGACATTTCAGGTTACTACTCGGCGGATATATCTCCGGGGGACGGCTGGCATATAAGCGCGGAACTCGAAGGGCCTTTTGTCCATTCTATACCTATCGGTGCTGCGCCCGTCGAACTGTATGTTCTTGCCGATACAGCTATATTGGACATTCATTTCGAACCTCCGGACGCCGCACTCGATGAAACGGACGCCTTTTATCATGTAAATGTAGTCCACGACTGGGTAAAAAGTATCGACCCCGATTTTACCGGTATGGATTATTCTGTTCCGTGTTATGTCCGCGAGGTCGAGCCGCCCTGTCCGAATAATGCGTTCTGGGATGGGACGGCTATACACATGGGCGCGGGAGCGGCCGGTTACGACAACTGGGGTTACTACGCCGACGTCTATTATCACGAATACGGCCACGGTATAACGCATCATCAATATCCAGCCGGAACGTTGCCATACACCGGGGAATCGGGCGCAATCGACGAGGCCTGTTCCGATTATACAGCCTGCACAATCACCGACGAACCGGATATCGGCGAGGGCGGCCTTTCGCCTTATGGTATGCTCCGTTCGATGGAAAACGACCTTATGTATCCCGACGATATCGAGAACGAGGTTCACGCCGACGGTCGAATAATCGGCGGTTGTTTCTGGGATATGCGCGACACGCTCGGAGCATGCCTGAGCGATACCCTGGTTCATTTCGCAAAATATGGTCTGCCGACCGATTTCGAGGCGTTCCTCGACGAGGTCTTGCTTGTCGATGACGACGACGGCGATATCCTCAACGGGACGCCTCATTTTCTGGAAATCTACGCCGCTTTTCAGAATCACGGCGTCGGCAGGTTCCGCGTGGATATATACCACGAACCGCTCGCGGACACGGAGGACAGCCTCGGGCCGTATCCCGTGAAGTGCATCGTTGCGAGCACGCTACCGCCGGATGAATCGAGCGTTACGTTGAGTTATTCGACCGATTACGGTTCGGTCTGGGACGATATATCGATGTCGCCTACGGGCATCGAACGCGAATACTCGGCAGATATTCCCGGTAGCGGATTCGATATCGATATATGGTATTTTATCGGCGCATGCGATACTCTCGGTATCTGCGGGACGCTACCCGATTCGGCGCCGGCTTATTATTTTTCGTTCGCTGTCGCGACAGACACTATCGCACCGAAAATCGAACATAAACCGATGATGGCCGTGGCCGCGCCGGCGGCGCCTTATGATATTAAATTCAAGGTTGAAGATAATCTCGGTATCGGCGAAGTATCTTTAATCTGGGCGCTTAACGAGGGCGCGCCGGAAACGCTCTCTATCGAACCCGATTCATCCGGCAAGTGCGTAGGAATAATAGACCCGGCAGCGGTTACCGTGGGGGATTCAATCGGCTATAAGATAATCGTTACCGATGGCGCCGGTTCGCCCAACACGACTGTATTCCCCGAAGACGGATATCACTGGTTTAATGTCGTCCGGTCTGTCTGGCTCGATTTCGAGGCGGACGACGGCGGTTTTACCGCGACGTCCGGGTGGGAATGGGGAAACCCGGGAGCGGAAATCGGCGCACATTCTGGTGACAAGGTCTGGGGAACCGTCCTCTCCGGAGATTACGCCAACGATGCGGATTACGAGCTTGAAACGGAGAGTTATGATATTTCCGACTGGGACGCTGTAACCCTCGAGATGTGGATGTTTATCGGTTCGGAGATGTCGTTCGATGGCGGGAATATCTGGGTCAGCTCCGACGGTGGCGTTCGGTGGGTTTTACTTACACCTGTCGGCGGATACCCGGCTATGCTCGTCGAGGCGCTGCGCGAACCCGGTTTTTCGGGATACACCGAAAATTGGGTGAAAATCGAGTGTGATTTGACACCGTTCCTCGACGACCTGTTCGGAGTGCTCGCTTTCAAATTTGTTTTCAAGTCGAACGCGGGAAACACTGCCCCGGGCTGGTTCATCGACGATGTCGCGCTCCTCGAGCGGCAGATTATTCTCCCGCCGAGCAGACTTATCGCGGAGTCGGGTCACGATTTATGCGTGCCGTTGCATTGGAAGCCTCCCGACCCGGAGGCTGTAGAGGGGACACGCACCCGGCCGATGGCGTTCCTCGGATATAACATCTACCGCGCAGACAGCCCGGGAGACTATCCGCCTGACCCGATAAACTCGACGCCCGCTCCGGATACGTTCTATTCGGATACTGCCGTGATAAACGAAACGACCTATTATTATCGAGTTACGGCGACCTATGCCGAGGGGGAAAGCGACCCGACACTCGAACAGTCTGCGACACCGTTTAACGCGCAGGCTTTGGTTATGCCGGATAGTATGTATATCGAGGTTACGCAAGGCCCGACGCCGTTCGATACAACGATGGTTATCAGCAATATCGGCGACGGCTGGCTCGATTTCGAGATAACGGAATATAATTATCGCCCGGACGATTCGCGGGCGCGACCCGCTCTCGATTGGGGGAGTTTCGACCTGCCCGGTCTGCTCGAAAGATTATATGATTCGGGGCTTCTGGTTCCGCCGACCGAGGCGCCGACAATGGTCCCACCCGACCCGGAAAGCTGGCGGCACCTTATACACGACCCGGACGAATTCTTTACAACGAAAGATATCAAAAATGTTTATGGGCAGCACGATGTCGCCAATGTCTGGCTAAAATTCGACAGTTGGTCGGATATGGGCGACCCGGATGAGCTTATCGCCGGTTTTGCTTTCGATGTCGACCTCGACCCGGCAACCGGTAGTCCCGATTTGCCCGGTGTCGAGTTTATCGCCGCAAGCGCCGGACCGTTTATGCCCGGTATGTCGGTGATTCTCGAATACAACCCGAGTAGCGAAATGGGGTGGGACGTAGTAGGATTTCCCCATTGGTTCGTATCGTCCCCGGATTCAATAGGTATCGGCATCACAAAATCCAATATCGGGAATCCAGCTTCGGTATATGTTTCCGCCGCGATACTCACAATTGTCGGCGAAACACCAATACCGCAGGATATAGCGCCAGATTTGGGCGAGGACCCGGTCTTATATATTCTAACCGACGCCTGGTGGCTCACCGAAGACCCAATCACAGGGACGGTTACCGGCGGAACCGCTCAAGACATAAATCTGCACGTCGATGTCCCGTCGATGGCGGTCGGCGAATATTACGCGTGGTTGTATATCGAGATGAACGACCTGAGCGACCCGGTAAGAGTCGTCCCGGTGGTCTGTAAAGTCAATCCGGTAGGAGTCGGGGAAACCCGGAAACCTACGGCGCTCGCGCTAAATGAGCCGATACCGAATCCGTTCAACGCGCGATGCGCATTGGAATTTTCCGTTCCGGGAGGTTCTGTCGAACTCGATGTTTTCGATATTTCCGGGCGTAAAACGAGGGCACTTTACTCGGGCAAGCTCGAACCGGGTTATTATAAAGCCGCTTTCGACGGTCTCGGCGATTCGGGCGAAGTTTTACCGACGGGGATTTATTTTGCGCGGCTCCGTTGCGACAATAAGAGTATCGTTCGCAAGATGCTGCTTGTAAAGTGATTTGTAGGGACACGGCATCGATGTGCCATTGCCGGTTCGCCACCGGTAAACCATTACTGGAGGGAATAGATGATAACTATTAAGGCAGTCGTATCGAAAAACGATATCGGGGATTTCATCCAGGTTCCTTTCTATATCTATAAGTTCGACGACAACTGGGTCGCGCCGCTTCGCGCAGACGAGTTCAAGAAACTCGACCGAAAGAGACATCCTTTTTACGACCACGCCGAGGCGGAATTGTTTGTCGCGAGAAAGGGGCGGAAACCGGTTGGCAGAATAGCCGCTATTGTGGACAGGCTTTTCGA